>CALCYJ010000374.1 GCA_937905845.1 uncultured Rhodospirillales bacterium | reverse complement strand
GAAGCCGCACGGTAACCGGATAGACCGGTGCGGCGGAAGCCGCACGGTAACCGGATAGACCGGTGCGGCGGAAGCCGCACGGTAACCGGACAGACCGGAGCGGCCGAGGCCGCCGCGCGGCCCTTTGGCGAAGGTCATCTTCCGTGTACCCTTGGGGGCTGCAACCTTGGGGGGAATGACGGATGCGATTCGCAGCCCTGCCGCAGAATGCGCCGGAACTCCTGGGCCTCATGGCCAATCTCGTTCCCCTGCCGCTCGCCCATACCCATTTCGCCTCCTTCCTCGCCCGCATCGTCTATGAGGCGGCGGACGCCGGCGTCTTCACGGCGCTGGCGGCGCAACCGCTCGACGCGGCCACCGCGGCGGCGGCCTTGAACCTCGATGCCGGCGCCCTTGACGCGATCCTGGGCGCCCTTGCCGCGGCGGGCTATCTGCGCTGTCGCGACGGCCGCTTCGCGCTGCGCCCGAGGATGCGCAAATGGCTGACCGAGGACAGTCCCGACAGCCTGCTCGATCAGCTTCGCTTCATGCGCTCGGTCTGGAGCTGGCTCGACCATATGCCGGAATTTCTCCGCACCGGCCGCGGACTCCAGTACCACGATACGTTCACGCCGGAACAATGGAACCTCTATCAGCGCGGCATGGCGGCGGTGGCGCGCATCAGCGCGCCCGAGGTCGCACGCCGCACGCCGGTGCCCAAAGGCGCCACCGCCATGCTCGATATCGGCGGCTCGCACGGGCTCTATTCCCTGGCGCTATGCCGCCGCCATGCCGCCCTCAGGGCCACCATCCTCGACCTGCCGCCGGCCGTTGCCGTAGCCCGGCCGCTGCTGGCGGGCCAGGATCATGCCGAGCGCATCGGCTTTATCGCGGGCGACGCGCTCAGCGCCGACCTTGGAGAGCGCTGCTACGACCTCGTCTTCGCCTCCAGCCTGATGCATCATTTCACCCCGGCGCAGAACCTGGACCTGACCCGGCGCGTCGCCCGCGCGCTGAAGCCTTCCGGCTTCTTCGTCATCCAGGAATTCGTCCGCCCGGAACAGGCCTTGGGCACGGACGCCGTCGGCGCCGTTCTCAATGTCTTCTTCGCCCTGAGCAGCACCGCCGGGACCTGGCGCAGCGCCGACTTCGCCGCCTGGCAGGCGGAAGCGGGCTTGAGCCCCTACAAGACCATCCGCTTCCTCACCATGCCGGGCTTCCGTCAGATCGTCGCCCGCCGCGCGCCCTGACGTATCCGGCCTTACGCCCTCTCCCGCCGACCGGGACCAACCCCGCCCCACCCCGCGAAGACGGCGAAGAACCGCAATCCTCCGCACCCCATCAACGCTTTCTTAAGACCGCCGGCAGAGAATGCGCCCCGGCATCGCTCTGCCGGCACACCGGAATCGGAGGCGGCCGGGAAAGGGCGCAATAAATTAGGCCATCCGATTGCGGACGGCTTGGCGACAAGCCCGTCCAGGGGAGAAGCCGTGCGGAGAACCTCCGTTACCGGATACGTGATCGCGTCCAGCGAACGAACGTCCGCACGGGTGGCTGTTGCTCCACGCGACGAGGGCGATCCCGTCCATTGCACCGCCGGCCTCCGGCAGCGCCAGCGGCGCCTGCTGGAAGGCCAGAATGCGGCGTTGGAACTGATCGCCGACGGCACCGATCTCGCCCTGACGCTCTGCCATCTCTGCCATATCGTCGAGCAGCTTTCTTCGGGCACCGCCTGCTCGGTCCTGCTGCTGGTGGACGGCTATCTGCGCCATGGCGCCGGGCCAAGCCTGCCGGCCGCCTTCACCGCCGCCGCCGACGGCCTGCCGGTCGGCCCGGCCGCGGGCTCCTGCGGCACCGCCGCCTATCGCCGGCTTCCCGTCGCCGTCCATGACATCGCGAGCGACCCGTTGTGGGAGGACCACCGCACCCTCGCGCTGACCCATGGGCTCAGGGCCTGCTGGTCCTACCCCATCCTGGCCAGGGGCGGCACCGTGCTCGGCACCTTCGCCGTCTATCACCGCGAGCCGCGCTCCCCCCGCGAGGACGATTGGCAGACGATCGCCGATATCGCCAGGCTCGCCCGCATCGCCATCGAGCGCGACCAGAAGGACCGGGCGCTGCGCGACTCGACGGCGCAGATCCGCCATCTGACGGACAATCTTCCCGGCGTCGTCTATCGCCGCCTGACGCTGCCCGACGGCAGCATGCGCTATACCTATGTCAGCGACAGCAGCCGGGATCTTTTCGGCCTGTCGCCGGACGAGATCCTCGCCGATCCCATGCGCCTGCATCAGCGGATCGAGGTTGGCTATCGCGCCGAATTCCATCGCCAGATGCTGGCAGCCTCGCGCGCGCTGAATCTGTGGGAAACCGAGGTCCCGATCAGCGCCCCCGACGGCACGAGGCGGTGGATACAGGCCATCGCCCGGCCGCAACTCATGGCCGACGGCAGCGTGGTCTGCGACGGCATCGCGCTCGATATCACCCGCCGCAAGATGGCGGAAAATGCCGCCGCGGCGGCGCAGGGCCGCCTGCAGGAAGCCATCGAGAGCATTTCGGATGGTTTCGCCCTTTACGACCGGCGGGACCGGATCGTCGCCGTCAACCAGCGCTATACGGAGATCTACCCCGAGCTTTCCGGCATCATGGTGCCTGGCGTCAAGTTCGAGACCATCGTGCGGACGGCGCTGGAGATCGGCATCTTCCCGGTGCCCGAGACCCAGCGCGAGGCCTGGATCGTCCGGCGCAAGGAAAGCCGCCGCCGCCCGACCGGGCCGCTCGAATTCGCGACTGGCGACGGCCGCCATCTTCTGATCGACGAGCGGCGCACGCGCGATGGCGGCATCGTCACGATCCACAAGGACATCACCCTTCTCAAGCAGCGCGACGCGGAAATGCGGCGTCAGTCCCTGCTCTTGCAGCAGACGCTGGAAAACCTCGATATCGGCGTCAGCGTCTATGACCACGATCTCAAGCTCGTCGCCCTCAATCAATCCTTCTGCGAGCTGATGGGCTTCCCCCAGGAATTCAGCACCGTCGGCAAGCCGCTCGAGGATTTCCTCCGCTATAGCGCGGAACGCGGCGAATACGGCCCGGGCGATGTCGAGCAGCAGGTGGCCGAGCGCATGGCGCGGGCGCGCCAGTTCCTGCCCGAGGTCAGCGAGCGCGCCCGCCCCAACGGCACCATCATCGAGGTGCGCGGCAATCCGATGCCCTATGGCGGCTTCGTCACCAGCTATGCCGACATCACCGAGCGCCACCAGGCGCGCCTGGCGCTGAAGGAGAGCGAGGAGCGGCAGCGCCAGCGGGTGCTGGAGCTGGAGGACAGCCGCGAACGGCTGGAGCGCCAGGGCGGCGAGCTGGTCGATCTGGCCGAGAGCCTGTCGCATGCCCGCGACGAAGCGGAGGCGGCGAGCCGCACCAAGTCGGAGTTCCTGGCCAACATGAGCCACGAGCTGCGCACGCCGCTCAATGCCGTCATCGGCTTTTCCGAGATCATGATGGGCGAGATGTTCGGCCCGCTCGGCGATCCGCGCTACCGCGACTATGCCAAGGACATGCACGACAGCGGCGCCCATCTCCTGGCGCTCATCAACGACATCCTCGATCTTTCCAAGGTCGAAGCCGGCCGCCTCGATCTGAACGAAGGGTCGGTCGATGTCGGCCGCGTCGTCGCCACCTGCCACCGCCTGGTGCGCGAGCGGGCGGTCAATGCCGGCGTCGCCATCACGCTGGAACAGCGCCAGCCGCTGCCGCCGATCCTGGCCGACGAGATCAAGCTGAAGCAGATCCTGCTCAACCTTCTTTCCAATGCGGTGAAATTCACGCCGCGCGGCGGCAAGGTGGTGGTCGAAACCGGCTGCACGGAGCAGGGAGACTTCCGCCTCCAGGTGATCGACAACGGCATCGGCATGAAGCGCGGCGATATTCCGCTGGCGCTCCAGCCCTTCCGCCAGATCGACAGCGCGCTAAGCCGCAAACATTCCGGCACCGGGCTCGGCCTGCCGCTCACCAAAGCCCTGGTCGTGCTGCACGGCGGCAACCTCACCATCGACAGCGATACCGGGCGCGGCACCATCGTCACCGTGATCCTGCCGGCCGCGCGCTTCACCACGGCCTGAGGCGCCGCCCGGCCGACTCGGCCTACTCAAGCTCAGCTCCGCTCAACTCCGCTCAGCGCAGGGCGGCGGCGATATTGCCGCCATCGACGGTCAGGACGGCGGCCGTGGTCTTGCGCGCCAGCGCCAGATCGAGGAAGGCCTGCGCCACATCCGCCGCCGTGACTTCCCGCCCCAGGAGATTGCCCGCCATATAGGCTTTCTCGCTCACCTTCCGGGCCCTGGCCCGCGCCGTCACCATCTCGTCGGTGAGCAGGCCGGAGCGGATGCGGTCGGCATTGACCGCATTCGAGCGGATGCCGTCCGCCCCATGGTCGAGCGCATATTGGCGCGACAGGAAGAGCGTCGCCGCCTTGGGCAGGCCATAGGGCCCGAAATCGGGCCCAGGATTGACCGCCTGCTTGGAAGTGTTGAACAGCAGCACGCCGCCGGTGCGCTGCGCCAGCATCAGCCGCAGCGCCGCCTGCGCCACCCGCTGATGGGCAAAGAAATTAAGCTCGAAACTCTCGCGCAGCACCGATTCCGCCACCGTTCCGATCCGCCCCGACCAGGCGGCGCCGGCATTGGAGATGAGGATGTCGAGCCCGCCGTAGGTCTCCGCGATGCGGGCGAAGGCGGCATCGACTTCCTTGGGCTTCGTCACGTCGCACGCAAGGCCGAGGCCGCCGACCGAAGCCGCGGCCTTGCCCACCGCCGCGCCGTCGCGATCGAGCAGCGCAACCTCGGCGCCGGCGGCGGCGAAGGCCCGGGCACACGCCACGCCGATGGCCCCGGCGCCGCCGGTGATCGCCACCACCTGGCGTGCCAGCGGCTTTTCGGCCGCCTTGCCGAGCTTCGCCTGTTCCAGCGACCAATATTCCACCGCGAAAATATCCGCCTCGGCGATGCTCTCGAACCGGCCGATCGATTCCGCGTCGGCGATGACGGCGATCGCGGTCTCGGCGATATCGGCGGCGATCGCGGCATCGCGCGCCGATTTGCCGAAGCCATAGAGGCCCTGTCCCGGCACCAGCATCACCCGCGGCAGCGGGTCGAGCGCGGTCTTGGGCGGCAGGCTCGCGGCATTCTGGCGGGCGAAATAGGCGCGGTAATCGGCCGTGTAGGCGGCGAGCGCCGCTTCGGCCTGCGTCCGGAAATCATCGAGCGCGCCGGCCTCGGGCGCAGGCAGCAGCAGCGGCTTGGACTTGGTGCGGATGACGTGATCGGGCGTCACCACGCCCGAGAAGGCATAGCGCCGCACCTCGGCGCCGGCGATGAAATCGAGAATGGCCGGGCCGTTACGATGCACCATGACCATGCGCCGCCATTGGCCCTCCTCGCCCGCAGGCTCGGCAACCAGCCCGCGCAGGATCGGCGCCACCTCGGCCACCGCCGCCAGGCGCCTGGGCGCCGCCGCCGCGCGTGGCCGCCGCTTGCGGCCGCGGCTTAAGTGATGCTCGGCCAGATCGACCAGGGCGATCATCCGCTCATAGGCCTCGCGCGCCGTCGCGCCGAAGGCAAAGATGCCGTGCTTGAGCAGAGATCGGA
>CALCYJ010000373.1 GCA_937905845.1 uncultured Rhodospirillales bacterium | reverse complement strand
GGAGGGCGAGCGAAAAGGCGATCAGCAGCACCATCAGAGAGAAGATCGCGCCATAGCGGGCGAACCAGACGGTTATGTCGAAGCGCCGGCTGCGGGCGGCATGAAGCTGGTCCGCGCTATGTTTCATCCCCGCCTCCGACCGCCAGATGCATGATCTTTGTTTCCGTTGCCGCCTTGCCCGCCACTTCGCCGACGATCCGTCCGCCGCTGAATACCAGCACCCGGTGGCAGACGCGCGGAAATTCCTCCACTTCCGCCGAGGTGAAGATGATCGCGGCGCCCGCCGCGGCGATCTCGCGGATGAGCGCGTAGATCTCCGCCTTGGCCCCGATATCGACGGCGGCGGTCGGCGAGTTGAGCAGGAAGATCTTGGCGCCGCTGGCCAGCCAGCGCGCCATGATCGCCTTCTGCTGATTGCCGCCGCTGAGACTGTCGATCGAGGCTTCGATGCCAGGCATCTTGATCGCCAGCCGGGCCGCCATGGAGAGCGCCGCCGTCCGCTCCCGGCCGCGATGGATGATGCGGATCAGCGGATCGGCGACAAAGCGGTCGAGGTTGGGCAGCGAGATGTTCTCCCGGACGCTCGCCCCGGGGAGCAGACTTTCCGCGTGGCGGTCCTTCGGCACCAGCGCGATGCCCGCGTCCTTCGCCGCCCGCGTGGTGCGGAACCGCACAATCTGGCCGTGAAGCCGCAAGGCGCCGCGCGTCATCGGGATGCGGGCGAACAGAAGATCCAGCGCTTCCTCGGCGCCGCTGCCGGGCAGGCCGGCGAAGCCCAGGATTTCCCCCGACCGCAGGGTGAAGCTCAAATCCTCGACCCGGCCGCCGCCGACGTTCTCCGCCGCCAGGACGATGTCGCCGGTGGCTTCCGGCGGCGATGATTCCTCGGCTAGGTTCTTGTTGCCGCCGACGATCGCCGCGATGACCGATGCGCGCGACAGATTTTCCCGCGGCCAGGACCCGACGCACCGGCCGTCGCGCAATATTGTCAGGCGGTCGGCGATCTCGAAGACCTCGGTGAGGCGGTGGCTGACATAGAGGAAGGCGTGGCCCGCGCTCGCGAGGCGGCGCATATGGCCGAAGACGATCGCGACTTCGCCGGGCAGCAGGGCCGAGGTCGGCTCGTCGAGGATGATGATCTTGGCGTCGCGGCCGATCGCCTTCGCGATCGACACCATGGCCGCCTCGTCGGGCCGCAGATCGCCGACAAGCGTCCGCGGGCCGAGCGCCAGTCCGACCCGTTGCAGCAGACGGGCGGCGCGGCGGTCGACCTCGCGCCAATCGACGAAGAGGCCGGCGCGGCGTGGCAGCGGTTCGCTCAGCAGAAGATTCTCGGCGATCGAGAGTTGCGGCACCAGGTTGAAATGCTGGTGCACGACGGCGATGCCGAGTGCCTGCGCCTCCTGGGGCGAGGCCAGCGTGACGGGATGGCCGCCGACGAGGATGCTGCCCTCCGTCGGCTGGCTCGCGCCGCAGACGATGCGGATCAGGGTTGATTTGCCGGCGCCGTTCTCGCCCAGCAGGGCATGGATCTCGCCGCTGCGGACCGCCAGATCGACGCCGTCGAGCGCTCTGGTGCCGGGGAATTCCTTGACCAGTCCCCGGACCTCGAGCAGAACCGCGGCATCGGGTGGAGGGCGGTCCGCCCCACCGGGATCCGGCGGGGCGGGTTCTGCTTGGTTACGCGGCATGCGGACACGGAACGCAGGTCACGTCTGGAAGCGCCACGTCGTCACTTCGAGCTTGGAATGTCCGCCGTATAGAGCGGGCAGGTCTTGAAGTCGGGCTCCTGACCCTTCGCCGGGACGGTCGCCTTGGTGATCAGGCAGGGCTTCAGATAGATCTGCCGTTCCTCGAACTTCTTGCCATCGACCGCGTCGGCGACCGCCTGCACCGCCTTGACGCCCATGCCGCGGACGTTGTAGGCGACCGTCAGCCACAAGGGCGAGCCCTCGCGGATCATGTCGAAGGCGGCTTCGTTGCCGTCCATGCTGACCACGAAGGGCTTGTCCGTCGAATGCGATTCCTGCACCGCGCGGGCGGCGGCGACGCCCACTTCGTCCCAGCCCATCCAGATCGCCTTGACGTCCTTGTGGCCTTCGAGATAGTCGGTGACCTTCTTGAACGTGTCGTCGACCTGGCCCGGCACCTTGATCTCCATCTCGGTGACCTTGATGTTCTTGTACTCGCCGACCACGGCGTGGAAGCCCGCGTCGCGCTCCGCCAGCGCCGGCAGAACGGTCCAGTTGAGCTTCAGCACATGGCCCTGGCCGTTGATGCGGGCGACCAGCGCCGAGGCCGAGAACACGCCGTCGGCGACGTTGTTGGAGCCGATATCGACCGTTATGCCTGGAACCAGGCCCGAGAAGGTGGAAACAAACGGGATATGATGGCGGTCGGCATTGGCGATCACCGAGCCCATCTGGTGGTTGTCGGAGGCGATATTGATCAGGGCGTTGAAGCCGCGCGTGATGAATTCGTTCGCCTGGTTGTTGGTCGCGACCTGATCGCCGTTTCCATCATAGGTCTCGACGATCCAGCCCCGCGCCTTGGCCGCCGCCGTCGCCGAATCGATCATCGTATGGATGGTGGGCGAGGCCGCGTTCACCGAGAAGATCGCGACCTTGAGCTTGCTCTGCGATTTCAGCGCGGCGCAAGCCGTGCCGTAACCAAGCGACGCCGTCACGGCGAGCGCCGCCGCGATGGAAAACATCCTGCCTAACGTGCCTGCGATCCGCATGAGTCCCTCCCTGGCTGACCATGATTTGCGGCCGGAACCTTGTCGCCGGAACGGGGTCCGGCGATGGGCGTCCGCGCGGGCGCCGGGCCGGCCGGCGGCGGCACGAGCCGCAGCTTGCGGGCTCTTGGCCTGCGCGGATGCATCCTGTCTCTCCCTAGTCGCGGCGATCGGACAATTGCCGCCGTCTGCTTGTTGCGAGAACGATAGCGGTGGCCCCGCAAAGGGTCAACAAGATTTGAGGACATTTTTGTAAGACGATCCGGCCCGAGCGGCGATCGGGCGCCAGGCCTGAAGCCTTAAGGGACGCCCAGTGGCGCGATTGCGCCCGAGGCCGCCGCGGAAATGGCGCCCGGATTGACGGGGGATCGAGCATCGCGGCGCTGGCATTTCCTCCCATATTGTCATACAAATTCATAGGACATATCAAGGCCGGACGGGAGCGGGTGGCGCGTTTGATGCGCCTCCCGCGACGCCGGCCCGCGAAGACGAACCCGCGAAGACGAAACCAAGGCGAGGATCATGGCGATCCTGATCACTGGTGGCACGAAAGGCATCGGGCTTGCGATCGCCCGGCACTTCGCCAAGCCCGATGTCGATATCATCCTCAACTATCGGCATGATCACGCGGCGGCCGAGGCGGCGGTGGCGGCGCTCCGTGTTTTGGGGGCCACGCCGCACGCGATCGCGGGCGATGTCGGCACGCCGGCGGGGGCCGCAAGCCTGCTCGATCAAGTCGCGGCCATCACCGATCGCCTGGATCTGCTCGTGCATGGCGCGGTGCGCGTGCTGGTGGGACCAATCCTCTCGGCCGATCCGGCCGCCTTCACCCAGGCGATCATTCTCAACGGCCTGTCGCTCGTCTATCTGGTGCAGGCGGCGCGGCCGTTGCTGCGGCGGGGCAGCAGCATCGTCTTCCTGTCGAGCCGCGGCAGCCGGCAGGTGGTGCCGGGCTATGCCGCCATCGGGACGGGAAAGGCGCTGGCCGAGGCGCTGGTGCGCTATCTCGTGCCCGAACTGGCGCCGCTTGGCGTCCGCATCAATTGCATTGCGCCCGGCACTCTCGATACGGAAGCGGTGCGCAACCTGTTCGGGGCCGAAACCGACGCCTTCCTCGCCGGCGAGGCGGCGGGAAATCCGAGCGGGCGCAATATCCGCCACGACGATTACACCGGCCTGGTGGCGTTCCTCGCCAGCCCGGCGGCGCAGATGATCCAGGGCCAGGTGATCTTCATCAACGGCGGCCAGTATATCGTGGCCTGAGGGTGCCGAGCCGGGCGAGGGAGGGGAATGTGGCCAGAACGGGACGTTTGACCTTGGAGCGGATGGGCTATTCGATGCCGGTCGATGCGCCGGCCTACCCGCCGCCGCCCTATTACTATCGCAATGCCCAGGCCATCGCCGTCACTTTCGAGACCGATCCGGAAGCCGCCCTCGATGCCTTGCCGGCGCCGCTCGAACTGATCGAGCCGGCCTGCGCCATTCTCTCCTTCTACTGGTATCCGTTCACGACCTTCGGCCCCTATCACGAGGTGATCCTGCGCCTCAAGGCAAGGTTCGACGGCACGCCGCTCACCTATATCCAGCAGATCCTGGTCGATACCGAGCCGCCGATGCTGGCCGGGCGCGAGATCTGGGGCTTTCCGAAGAAGCTCGCGACCATCGGCTTCAGCCACGAGCGCGACATGATCTTCGGCACGCTGGAACGGCCGCAAGGCATCCGCCTGGCCAGCCTGATCGTGCGTCCGGAGCGGCCGATCACCGCACCCTTGCCCGCCAGCGGTCCGACGGTGGGCCTGCGCGTCATTCCTTCCGTGGGGCCGGATGCGGCGCGGCCGGCCTTGGCCGAGATCATCGCCGCCGATACCGAGCATACGATCCGCGAAGCCTGGGAGGGGACCGGCTCGGTCTCGTTTCCCGATCATTCCGCGCTCGATCCGCTCGACCGCTTTCCGATCCGGCGCATCCTCAAGGCGACCTACATGGAATATGACATTATGCTGCCGGCCGGACGCCTTCTGGCGCGGCTGTAGATTCTATAGAGGCCGCCGCCGGCGGGTCGGACGAGACGGGGGGAGGGATCGTGGAAGATCGGCGGCAGCGGCGCCTGACGTTCGAGGGCGCGATCAATTTTCGCGACCTAGGCGGCTATCCGGCCGGGGCGGGGCGGCGGACCCGGTGGCATCGGCTCTATCGCTCCGACAGTCTCGCCGATCTCACGCCAGGCGATCTCGACCATCTCGCCGCCCTCGATCTGCGGACCCTGATCGATTTCCGCCTGCCCGAGGAGCGGCTGGCCAAGCCCGACCGGCTGCCGGCGGGAGCGGCGATCACCACCCTCGAACTGGGCTTCGTGCCGCGCGGCACGCTGGAAATGCTGCGTCTGGTGCGCGAGGGATCGATCGGCGCGGACGAGATCTCGCGGCGTGTCATCGCCCAGTACCGCCTCTTTCCGCTCGAGCATCAGGGCGAATATCGCCGCCTGGCCGAACTGGCGATTAAGCGCTCGACCTATCCGCTGCTGATCCATTGCACCAGCGGCAAGGACCGCACGGGATATGGCATCGCCGTGCTGCTGCTCGCGGCGGGGGTAGCGCGCGAGACGGTGATCGAGGATTACCTGCTCACCAACCGCTACCGCCGCGCGGGGCCGCAGCTTTTGGGGCCGGGCACGCCGGAGGCGGCCGTCCACCGGCTGCTCGCGGCGCAGCCGGACTATCTGGAAGCAGCCCTCGATGCCGCCGAGCAGGCGTTCGGCTCGCTCGATGCCTATTTCGCGCAGGCCCTCTGCCTTGACGATAAGGCGCGCGACGCGCTGGCTTTGCTGCTGACCGAGCCGGACGGGGTCGTGGCGTAATGTCCGCGGGTCAGGCCGCAGATCAGGCGTCGGGACCCGCGGGGTGGATTCCCAGCATCGCGCTCTCAAGCGAGCGGCCGAAGGCATGCGCGGTGAGATCGAGCTGCATCGGCGTGACCGACACGGCATTTTCCGCGATGGCATGCAGGTCGGTGCCGGGTTCCAGCACCCCCGTCCGATAGGCGAGCGTCATCCAGTAATAGGGGAAATTCCGCCCATCGATCCGCTTCATCGGCCGGAAGGATCCCGGCAGCCTTCGCCCCTGAGTGGTGACGCGCACGCCGGTGACGCCCTCGGGCGGCGTGTCGGGGAAATTTACGCTGACGAAACTCTCCCGCTCCCAGTCGCAGACGAGGAGAAGCTACAGCACCGGCAGCGTATAGCGGCGCGCGGTTTCCCATGGCACGGTGCCGCCCGGGGCGAAGACCTGGCTCAGCGCGATCGACGGAATGCCCAAGAGCGCGCCTTCCATCGCCGCCGCCGCCGTTCCCGAATAGGTCACATCCTCCGCCAGGTTGGCGCCCCGGTTGATGCCCGACAGCAGCAAAGTCGGCGGCCGTTCCGCCATCAGCTCGTAGATCGCGAGCAGGACGCAATCGGTCGGCGTGCCCTTGACCGCGAAATGGCGCTCGTCGATCTGGCGCAGCCGTACCGGCGTGACCATGGAGAGCGCGTGGGACGAGCCCGATTTCTCCTCGTCGGGCGCCACCACCCAGACGTCTTCCGTAATCTTGCGCGCCTCGTCTTCGAGAAGCTTGAGGCCCGGGGCGTCGATCCCGTCGTCGTTGATGAGCAGGATGCGGTGCGCGCGCCGGCCGGTCGGTGGAAACAGCTCGGACATGATCCCTCTGCAAGCTGGCGGATGGTCGTCGCGGCGCCCGCCTTCCCGGCCGCGCCCGGGTTGCGCCCCGGGGCCCGGGATTAGGGGATTGCGCCTGGGTTCAGGTTTATTATACTACAATTATGTAATACAATAAGTGGACGATTGGGACGATACAGCGGGAGGAAGCCGTGCGCGAGACCTATATCGTCGGCGTCGGGATGACCCCCTTCGGCCGCTTTCCCGATACGAGCCTGGCGGGCCTCGCCACCCGCGCCGCGACCGAGGCCTTGCGCGATGCCGCCGCCCAACCCGGCCAGGTCCAGGCCATCGCCTTCGCCAATGTCATGCAGGGCGCGCTGGAAGGCCAGTTCGGCATCCGCGGTCAGGCGGCGCTCGACGACCAGGGTTTCGGCAACGCGCCGGTCTTCAATGTGGAGAATGCCTGCGCCTCGGCCGCGACGGCGCTCAACCTCGCCAATTTGTTCGTCGGCTCCGGGGCTTATGATTGCGTGCTCGCCGTCGGGGCGGAAAAGATGGTGATGGACGATGCCGCCCGCAGCATGGCCGCTTTCGAGGGCAGCCTCGACATCCATCGCCGCGCCGAGACGCTGGCCCGCCTCGCCCGGATGAAGGATCGCCTCGATCTGCCGGCGGATGCGGTGGAGGCGGAGGCGCATAGCGTCTTCATGGATATCTATGCCGCGTTCTGCCGCCACCATATGGCGCTGTTCGGCACCACCCGGCGGCAGATGGCGGCGGTGAGCGCGAAGAACCATGGCCATTCCGTGCATAATCCGCGTTCCCAGTACCGGCGCGCCTTTTCGATCGAGGAAGTGCTGGCGGCGCGCCCGATCGCCTGGCCGCTGACCCTGCCGATGTGCAGCCCGGTCAGCGACGGCGCGGCGGCGGCGCTCGTCTGCTCGAAGGCGATGGCGGAGCGGCTGGGGGCGATGGCGCGCGCGGTCCGGATCCGGGCTTGCACCCTCCTCGCCGGCGATCATCGCGACCCCGACCGGATCGAGCGGCACGTGGCGCATCTGGCAGCCCTTGGCGCCTACGACAGCGCCGGCATCGGCCCGGGCGATATCGATGTCGTCGAATGCCACGACGCGACGGCCTTCGGCGAGATCCTGCAAAGCGAGACGCTCGGCTTCTTCGATTTCGGCGACGGCGGGCCGGCGGCGGAACGCGGCGAGACGAGCCTTGGCGGCCGCATCCCGTTCAATCCCTCGGGCGGTCTTGAATCCAAGGGACACCCGATCGGCGCCACCGGGCTTGGCCAGGTTTTCGAGCTGGTGGGGCAGTTGCGCGGCGAGGCGGGGGCACGCCAGGTCGAGGGCGCGCGTCTGGCGCTCGCGGAAAATGGCGGCGGGCTGCGCGGCATCGAGGAGGCGGCGGTCTGCGTCACCCTTCTCGAAAGGGCGTGATCGGCCCACGGGCGGAGCATCCGGCATGACGATCGCCAGGCTTTT
>CALCYJ010000372.1 GCA_937905845.1 uncultured Rhodospirillales bacterium | reverse complement strand
TCGGGGAAACGGGCATTATAGGGCGAAAAGCGCGCGTCGGGACGGTCCTCGACGATGAGCTGCCGGGTGTCGGCCAACCCGAGCAGGCCGTCCACCACCACGATCGCGCTCTGGCGCACCTCCAGCTCGTCGATGACGAAGCGGCGCAGATCCTCGGGCATGGCGCGGTCGATCTTGAGGCGGATCACCGTGCCGCGGCGGCGGCGCTTGAGCGCGCTTTCGAACAGGCGGACGAGGTCTTCCGCCTCTTCCTCGATCTCGATGTCGCTGTCGCGGGCGATGCGGAAAAGGCCGCGCCCAACCTCGCGATAGCCCGGAAACAGCCGGTCGAGGAACAGCCCGACCAGGGTTTCCAGCGCCAGAAAGCGGATCGCCTCGCCCGGCAGGCGGACGAAGCGCTCGACCTGGCTCGGCAAAGGAATGAGCGCGTTCATCGCCCGCCCGTCGCCGCCGCGGCGGAGCTGAAGCACCATCGCCAGGCCGAGATTGGGGATCAGCGGGAAAGGATGGGCGGGGTCGATGGCGATCGGGGTCAGGACGGGAAAGACGCGCTCGAGAAAATAGGTTTCGAGCCAGGATTTCTCGTCGGCGTCGAGTTCCTCGGCATCGAGCATGGCGATCCCCGCCTCGCGCAGCTCCGCCCGCAGCACAAGCCAGCAATGCTGCTGCTGCTCCATCAGCGCCGACGCCGCGTCGCTGACGCGCGAGAGCTGCTGGGAGGGGGTCATGCCGTCCTGGCTCGTCATCTCGATGCCGGCCTTGATCTGCCCGGCGAGGCCGGCGACGCGGACCATGAAGAATTCGTCGAGATTGGTGGCCGAGATCGACAGGAAGCGCAGCCGCTCCAGCACCGGGTGGCGCTTGTTATAAGCCTCCTCCATCACCCGCTGATTGAAGGCGAGCCAGGACAGCTCCCGGTTGATGAAACGCTCGCGCGGCTCGAAGCCGAACAGGGCACCGACGACGGGATAGGGCTCGGCATGGCTGAAGGCGGGGTCCAACATGGCGTGACGTCGGTCCTCCGGAGACCTGGCGCAATTGAATCGTGCATTCCGGCGCGGCTGCCGCCGCGGCCAGATCCGGCCGCAGATCTTGCCGCAGATCCTGCCGCTATGGCCGGCGGCGCGATTATACCCCGGCCATGGTTACCAGTCTCTGTCCGCCGCAGGCCTTATTTCACCCGCGTCCATTGCTCGCTCTTGCCGAACAGCGGCACGCCGACATAGCCCCGCACCGTCATATGGTCGGCATCCTCCATCGTCAGGGTGCAGTGATAGGTCTTGCCGTCCTGCGGATTATAGATCAGGCCGCTGTCCCATTTGCCGGCATCCGCCGCCTTGACGAAGCCCGACAGCAGGCGCAGGCCGAGAATCTTCCGGCTGCGCAGGCCGGGGTCGCTATTGAGGATATCCGTCTTCGGCTTGCCGCTCTTATCGAGCGGCTCCTTGAGCCAGACGACATCGCCGCAGAGCGGGGCGCCGCAGGGCTTGACCTCGACATGGGAAAGCTCGCCCGCCGTAGCCCAGACACCGACCGGTCCGGCCGGCGCCGGGGCGGCCGCAGCCTTCGGCAAACCGGCCCACCCGATCGCCAGCAGGGCGAAAACCAGCCAGGCGCGATACCCTGTCATCCCTCGTCTCCCTCCTGTCCGTCCATCCGGTGGGCTGGTAGATGGCCTGGTCCGTTCAGTAGGTACCGGGATAGGCGCCGCCGTCGAGCAACAAATTCTGGCCGGTAATATAGCCCGCCTGCCGGCTGCACAGGAAGGCGCAGGCGGCACCGAACTCCGCCGGCGTGCCGAAGCGCCCAGCCGGGTTCTGGGCCGCGGTGGCGGCGACTTCGGCCTCGACATCGCGGCCCGCGGCCCTGGCGCGCGCCGCGAGCGTGACGTGCAGCCGGTCGGTATCGAAGGTTCCCGGCAGGAGATTGTTGATGGTGACGCCCTGACGCACGGTGCGGCGCGCCAGGCCGGCGATGAAGCCGGTGAGGCCCGAGCGCGCGCCGTTCGACAGACCGAGCACCTCGATCGGCGCCTTGACCGAGGAGGAGGTGATATTGACGATGCGGCCGAAGCCGCGCCCGATCATGCCATCGACCGTCGCCTTGATCAGCTCGATCGGGGTCAGCATGTTGGCGTCGAGCGCCTTGATCCAATCGTCGCGGCTGAAGGCGCGGAAATCGCCGGGCGGCGGCCCGCCGGCATTGTTCACCAGAATGTCGGGTTCGGGACAGGCGGCAAGTGCGGCGGCGCGGCCCTCCGGCGTCACGATATCGGCCACGACGAGGCTGACCTTGCCGCCCTGCGCCGCGATCTCGGCCGCCGTCGCCTCCAGCGCCGGCCGCCCGCGGGCGAGGATCACCACATGCACGCCTTCCGCCGCCAGCGCCATCGCGCAGCCGCGCCCGAGCCCCTTGCTCGCGGCGCAGACCAGCGCCGTCCGTCCGTTCAATCCGAGATCCATGGTTCTTCTCTCTCCTTGTGAGCGTCTTTTTCATCCAAGGCCGCCGGCCAGGCGGCCAGCACCGCGCCGGCGAGCGGCACCGTGATATTGCGCCTGGACGACAGCGCCGCGGCATCCAGCGCCGCGACCAGCGCGCGGGCGGCGGCAAACGAGCGCTCCATGCGGCCGAGCAGGAAGGCGATGACCCCCTCCCCGACCCGGAGCTGGCGGTCGGCGAAGAGCTTGACCAGCAGCGCCGCGATCAGCGGCTCGTCGGGCAGCGCGACACCCACGGCCGGCGCCGCCTTGAGGCGTGAGGCGAGATCGGCGAGCCCGAGCGGCCAGCGCGCGGGCGGCGTTCGCGCCGTCAGCAGCAGATGCCCCCCGCCCTCGGCCAGCCAGTTGTAGAGATGCAGGAGCGGCGCCTCAAGAGCCGGAGTAAGACCGGCATCGACATCCTCGATGATCGTGGCCGCCGCCTGACGCAGATCGTCATCCGCGAGCGCCGCCAGCCCGACGATCCGGGCACCGCTCCGGGCTCGCCAGACTTCCGCCAGATGGCTCTTGCCGCAGCCAGCCGGCCCATAGAGCGTCAGCGCCGGCGCCGGCCAGGCCGGCCAGCGATCGAGCCAGGCCACGGCGGTCTCGTTGCACGGCGCGACGAGGAAATCTTCCCGGCCCTGCGCCGGCCGCTGCCCGAGATCGAGGGTGAACTGGCGCCCCTTCACGGGCGGCGGCCAAGGTAATAGGGGCTTTCCAGATAGCGCTGGAGCAGGAAGCGCGCCAGCACCCCGATCACCGCCGCGACGGGGAGCGCCAGCAGCACGCCGACGAAGCCGAACAGCGTGGCAAAGGCCAGCAGGGCGAAGATCACCCAGACCGGGTGCAGCCCGACCCGATCGCCCACGAGCTTGGGGCTGATCACGCCGCTTTCCAGCAGGCTGCCGAGGACGAAGACCGCCGCCACCAGCGCGAGGCGGGGGTAATCGGGCCAGAATTCCACCACCGCCACGATCGCCGACGTGGTCAGGCCGAGCACCATGCCGACATAGGGGATGAAGGCGAGCGCGCCGGTCGCAAGCCCGATCAACAGGCCGAAATCCAGCCCGACCAGGCTCAGACCCAGGCCGTAGAAAATGGCGAGCACCAGGCAGACCGTCGCCTGGCCGCGCAGGAAGCCGGCCAGCACGCGGTCGATTTCGTGAAGCTGCTGGCGGATGGTGGCGGCCTGCTCAAGCGGCAGCCAACTCTCGACATGCGCCACGACGCGGTGATAGTCGCGCAGCAGGTAGAAGGCGACGATCGGCGTGATGACCAGCAGCGACAGGCCGCTGACGATGGCGCGGCTGCCGCCGAGGAAGCCGCCCAGAACCCGGCCGGCGATGCTCACCGCCTTCTCCGCCGAGCCGGACATCGCCTGGCGCACGCCCTCTGCCCCGGCATGCAGGCCGGCGTCGGCGAGCAGCGCCTGGATATAGGGCAGAAGCCACAGCCGCACCTTCTGGCTCAACTCGGGCAGGCGATGCACGAAGTTCGTGACCTGCGAGAGGACCACGGGGTAAAGCAACACGATCGCCAGCACCAGCAGCGCGAAGAAGCCGAACAGCAGCGCCGCGCTCGCCACCGCCCGCGGCACGCCGCGCCGCTCCAGCTTCGAGGTCACGGGATCGAGCAGATAGGCGACGGCAAAGCCCGCGACGAAGGGCGCCAGCATGCTGCGCAGCAGATAGAGCAGCGCCACCAGCAGCCCGATCCCGATCGTCCAGAAGATGATCTGCTGCCGATTGCCGTTCATGCCCCGCCCCCATCGTCATTCATTGTCGAAGCCTGCGCCCGCCCCCAATCGATCAGATAGCCGGCACCCGAAAGCACCGTCGTCACCGCCACGATCAGGACCAGCGCCAGCCCGAGCGGCCAGGGCAGCCGGACATGCAGTCCCATCTGCCCGAGCATGGCGGCGGCGAGCGTGATCTGCATGACGGTATTGAGCTTGCTGACCGGGCTCGGCTGCACCTCGAAGGAGAGGCCCATCGCGAAGGATAGCAGCACGCCGCCCACGATCAGCACATCGCGCGAGACGACCAGGATGACGATCCAGGGCAGGAGAATGCCCTTGAGGCCGAGCGTGACATAGATGCTGACCAGCAGCGCCTTGTCGGCCAGGGGATCGAGAAAGCGGCCAAGCTCGGAGCGCAGGTCGTAGCGCTTGGCGATATAGCCGTCGATGGCGTCCGAAACGCCCGCCGCGAGGAACAGGGCGAAAGCCGCCACCCAGGCCGCGTCGAGGATGAGCCACACCGTCAGCGGCACCGAAAGCAGCCGGCCGAGCGAGATGAGGTTGGGGATGTTCACCGGCTCTGCTGGGCCGGGATGCCGGCCGGCGCGGGTGTGGGCGCGAGGGTGGGCGGGGCGGGCATGGGTGGACTTGGGGATTGGGTCCCGGCCGCCGGCGCCGGGGTCAGCGCGCCGGCCGGATTCTGTCCAAGGCCAAGATCGCGCGGCGCGGTGGGGGACGCGGGGTCGGCCGGGCCGAGGGTCAGGCCCGATTGCGCCAGCGCCAGCCCAAGCTCACCGGCACTTCCCTGATAGGTCAGGGAAGCATCCGCCTCCTGCGTCGTCAGGCCCTTGAGATCGATGGCGCGCACCGCCGGGGTCGCGGCGAGCCGCCGGCGTACCGCGAGCCAGCCGTCCAGGTTGGTGAAGCGGACGCGCACGTCGAGACTTGCCGTCGCGCCGCCCTGCACCAGGGTCCGCTCCTTCCATTTTTCTTCGAGCTGGGCGGCGATCAGGGTCGCGGCATTGCTCATGACCGCGGGGCCGGACCCGGGAAAGCTCTGCACCAGCGTCGGCAGGGTAAGATCGCCGCCATAGCTTGAAAGCGTGACATCGAGGCCGGTGGCCGAGGGCGTCGCCACCGCCACCAGCACCTCGCCGGCGCCATAGCGCTGCGCCAGCGCCAGGAGCTTGCCGCTGTCGCCTTTCACCGCCGCCTCGGCATCGATCGCGTTCATATCCTCAAGATCGCCGAGCGGCGAGACGAGCGGCCGCAATCCTTGCGTGAAATCGAGCGCGGCCCAGGCCTCGCGCCAGGGATTGCCGTCGGCCCATAGAACCGGCTTGCCTTCATCCTGATAGACCGGCAGCACCAGGGCGGGTGCGGCCTTCGTCACGCTATAGGGAAGATTGCTCTGGCTGAGGAAGGCCGTCACCGCGCCCGACCGGAAGGCGACGGTGAGCTTGGCGAGGTAGCGGGTCGTCGACGTATGCTCGTCCTCGATCTCGATCCCCAGCACCAGCGTATCGAGCGTGCTCTTGTCGGCGGCGGGAAGCCGGTTCCATTCATCGCGCGGGGTCAGGCGCTGGAGCAGCATCCGATAGGCGGTCTTGGTGCCCTCCGCCAGGGCCGCCACTCTTGCGTCGGCGGCGCTCGCGGCGGTGGCATCGACGGGCACGCCGGTGACGGTGAATAATGACGAACCACCGGGCGCCGCCCGGGCCGGCCCGGCGGCGAGAGAGGCCAGCGCCAGGAAGAGCAGAGTGGCGAAGCAGGCCGGAGCGATACGTCCCAGCGTCATTGCAAACCCATTCGAAATCGTTATCTTCTGCCCCGAACGGCAGCGTCGGCGGCGCCTGGTCCGCAGTGCAGCATATCGTAGCAGCGAGGATACCATCAACAGCGGCCAGACATATAAGGACGCCGGCGTCGATATCGCGGCCGGCGATGCCCTGGTCGAGGCGATCAAGCCGCTCGCGGCTTCGACCCGCAGACCGGGCGCCGATGCGGCGCTGGGCGGCTTCGGCGCGCTTTTCGACCTCAAGGCGGCCGGATTCCGCGATCCCGTCCTCGTTGCCTCGACCGATGGCGTCGGCACCAAGCTCAAGATCGCAATCGAGACCGGCCGCCACGAGGCGATCGGCATCGATCTGGTCGCCATGTGCGTCAATGATATCGTGGTGCAGGGCGCCGAGCCGCTGTTCTTCCTGGATTATTTCGCCACCGCGCGCCTTGATCCCGTCCTCGGCGCCGCGGTGGTGGCCGGCATCGCCGAGGGCTGCCGGCAGGCCGGCTGCGCCCTGGTCGGCGGCGAGAGCGCGGAAATGCCGGGCCTTTACGCCACGGGCGATTACGACCTCGCGGGTTTCGCCGTCGGCGCCGCCGAGCGCGAGCATCTGATCACCGGCGCGAATGTCGTGGCCGGCGATGTGTTGCTCGGCCTGGGCTCGACCGGGGTTCATTCCAACGGCTTCTCCCTCGTGCGCCGGATCAAAGCCCAGACGGGCCTCGGCTGGGATGCGCCGGCGCCCTTCGCCCCGGATGTCAGCCTCGCCGATGCCTTCCTCACCCCGACCCGCATCTATGTCCGAAGCTGCCTTGCCGCCCTGGCGCAGGTGAGGCTGAAGGCGCTGGCCCATATCACCGGCGGCGGGCTGAGCCTGAACGTGCCGCGGGTGATCCCCAAGGGCCTGGTGGCGGAAATCGATGCCAGGCGCTGGCCCGAGCCCGCGGTCTTCGCCTGGCTCCGGCGCGAGGGACATATCGCGCCGGCCGAAATGGCCCGCACCTTCAATTGCGGCATCGGCATGGTGGTGGCGGTGGCGGCAGAGCAGGCGGCGGCGGCGGCGGCGGCCTTCACCGCGGCGGACGAGCCTGTGTTCGAGATCGGCCGCATCCGCGCCGGCCGCGAGGCGGAAGCCCCGGCCGAGGCGGAGATCCTCGGAATGGAGGAAGCGTGGCCCGCCTCCCGATAGCGGTGCTGATCTCCGGGCGCGGCAGCAATCTCCAGGCGCTGATCGATGCCTGCGCGGCGCCGGATTTCGCCGCCCGTATCGTGCTGGTCGCCGCCAACAACGCCGACGCCTTCGGCCTGGAGCGGGCGCGCCAGGCCGGCATCGCCACGGCGATCGTCGATCACCGCGGCCGCAGCCGGGAAGCCTTCGAGGCGGCGCTCGACCAGGTGCTGCGGCAGGCCGGCGTCGAGCTGATCTGCCTGGCCGGCTTCATGCGGCTGCTGACCGCGGGCTTCGTCACCCGCTGGGCCGACCGCATCCTCAATATCCATCCCTCGCTGCTGCCGGCCTTCAAGGGACTGCATGTGCACGAGCAGGCGATCGCCGCCGGGGTGCGCTTTTCCGGCTGCACGGTGCATGTCGTCCGCCCCGAGATGGATGCCGGCCCGATCATCGCCCAGGCCGCGGTGCCGGTCCTGCCCGAGGATACGCCGGAAACGCTGGCCGAACGGGTGCTCGCGGCCGAGCACCGCCTCTATCCGCTGGCGCTCAAGCTCATCGCCGAGGGACGGGCCATGGTCGAGGGCGAACGGGTGCGCCTGGCCGGCGCGCCGGCGCCCGCCTCGTTCCTGACCAACCCTCTCGCCTGATGGCCAGGACGCCGGGATGGTCTCAGCCGACGAGTTCGATGCCGGCGAAGAAGAAGGCGATTTCCGCCTGCGCGGTCTCGGGCGCATCCGAGCCATGCACCGAATTGGCCTCGATCGATTCGGCGAAGTCGCGGCGGATGGTGCCGGCGGCGGCGTTGGCCGGGTTGGTGGCGCCCATCACCTCGCGGTTGCGGGCGATGGCGTCTTCGCCTTCCAGCACCTGGATCACCACCGGACCGGAGGTCATGAAGGTGCAGAGATCGTTGAAGAACGGCCGCTCGCGATGCACGGCGTAGAATTGCTCGGCCTGGGGCCGTCCGAGCCACAGCCGCTTCTGCGCGATGATCCGCAGGCCGGCCTTTTCGAACCGGTCGTTGACGGCGCCGGTGAGGTTGCGCCGCGTGGCGTCCGGCTTGATGATGGAGAGCGTGCGTTCAATGGCCATGAGGGATCCGTGCGTTCAAGCGGTTGCAAAAGCTCGCGGATGTATAGCCAGGATCCCCCACAACCGCAACCGGCCAATTGTGCCGGCGCTTGCTGGCGGAAAGGAAGAGCCGGCTTTCCGATCGGATCCCGCGTGATCTCCCCTATTCCGAAAGTCCGATCCGCCGTGCGGGCGGAGGGATCCGACCTCACGTCGCCGTGCCATGCTGCATATCCATGATCTGAGCTACCGGATCGGCGGCCGCCTGCTCTTCTCAGGGGCAAGCGCGCATCTTGCCGTCGGTCATCGCGTCGGCCTCGTCGGACGCAACGGCGCCGGCAAATCGACCCTGCTCAAGCTGATCGCGGGCGAGCTGGCGCCGGAGGGCGGCGAGGTGGCGTTGCGCGCCGGCGCCAGCCTCGCCACCCTGTCCCAGGAAGCGCCGGGCGGCCGGCAGAGCCTGCTCGATTTCGTCCTCGCCGCCGACCGCGAGCGCAGCCGCCTGCTGGCCGAGGCGGAAGGCGCGCAAGAGCCGCTCCGCATCGCCGAGATCCATACGCGCCTGGCCGATATCGGGGCGGAACGGGCGCCGGCGCGCGCCGCCGCGATCCTGGCCGGGCTTGGTTTCGACCGCGCGGCGCAAGCGCGGATGCTGGAGGAATTCTCCGGCGGCTGGCGCATGCGGGTGGCGCTCGCCGCCGCCCTGTTCGCCGAGCCCGACCTGCTGCTGCTGGACGAGCCGTCCAATCATCTCGACCTCGAGGCGACACTGTGGCTCGAAGGGTTTCTCGCGACCTATCCCCGCACCTTCCTCCTGGTCAGCCACGACCGCGATCTGCTGAACCGCGCCGTCGGCCATATCCTGCATCTCGACCAGGGACGGCTCACCCTTTATGCCGGCGGCTACGACGGGTTCGAGCGCCTGCGCCGCGAGGGCCTTACCCGCCAGACGCAGATGCAGGCCCGCCAGGAGGCGCAGCGCCGCCATCTCCAGGCTTTCGTCGATCGTTTCCGCGCCAAGGCCTCCAAGGCGCGGCAGGCGCAGAGCCGCCTGAAAATGCTGGCGCGGCTGGAGCCGATCGTGGCGGTGATCGAGGACGAAAGCTTCGCCTTCCGCTTTCCGGCGCCCCAAGTCCTGGCGCCCCCGCTCCTCACCCTCGACGGCGTCAGCACCGGCTACGAGGCGGGCAAGCCGATTCTCTCCAAGCTCGATCTCCGCATCGATCCCGACGATCGCATCGCGCTGCTCGGCGCCAACGGCAACGGCAAATCGACCCTGGCGAAGCTCCTGTGCGCCCGTCTTCAGCCCCTCTCGGGCACGCTCCGCCGCCCGCCCAGGCTTCAGGTCGGCTATTTCGCCCAGCACCAGGCCGACGAACTCTTGCCCGATGCCAGCGCCTTCGAGCATCTGCGCGCTCTTCTGCCCGACCTGGCGGAAGCGAAGATCCGCGCCCGGCTCGGCCGCTTCGGCTTCACCCAGGCCAAGGCGGACGTGAAGACCGCCGATCTTTCGGGTGGCGAGAAGGCGCGGCTGCTGTTCGCGCTGATGAGCGCCGGCGCGCCGCAGGTGCTGATCCTGGACGAGCCCACCAACCATCTCGACGTCGATGCCCGCGCCGCCCTGGTCGAGGCGATCAACGAATACGAGGGCGCGGTGATCCTGATCAGCCACGACCGTCACCTGCTCGAACTCTGCGCCGACCGGCTGTGGCTGGTCGAGGCCGGGCGGGTGCAGCCTTTCGAGGGCGATCTTGCCGATTACGCCCGGCTGCTGGCCACAAGGCGCCGCGAAGCCGGCCGGCGCCAGCGCGAAACAGGCCTGCGCGAGACCGGCGGGGAATCAGGCGAGGCGCAGGCCGCCTCGCGCAAGGACCGCCGCCGCGCCGGTGCCACGAATCGCGCCCAGACGGCGCCGCTCCGGCGCGCGGTCCGTGCCGCCGAAGCCGAGCTGGAACAGCTCGCCCTTGAGAAGACCCGTCTGGAGGCGGAACTCGCCGATCCCGTCCTTTACGCCGGCCCGGCCCAGGCCCTGACCGCGCGCCTGAAGCGTCAGGCGGAGATCGCGGCGGCGATCGCGGCGGCCGAGCAGCGCTGGCTCGAAGCCCATGAAGCGCTGGAGGCGGCCGAGGCGGAAGCGGACGCCTGAAGACCCGAAGGCGAAGACCCGAAGACCCGAAGGCCGCCCTCAGGCCTGCGCCTTTCGTTCCCAGCCGCGCTCGCCCTGCTGCCAATAGGTGAGCGGATGGCCGGCAGCCTTGGCCGCGGCCCAGCGCGCCCGCGCCGCCGCCACCGCGCCCTCGTCGTTGCCATCGAACAGGTCGAGACAGCGCGCGAAGCCGGCGAGAAAAGCCTCGCCGCCGCCCTCGACCAGGACCAGCACCTCGGCCTTGTTCGGATTCTCTTCCCGATCAGTGAGATAGACCGGCTGTTCGCCCGCGCGGCCGGAGCCGCTGGTGCCATGGGGCAGGAAGCTTTCCTTGGCATAGGTCCAAAGGGCGGTATCAAGCGCTGCCACCCGCTCCGCCGAGCCCGCCAGCACCAGGGCGCGCCAGCCCCGCTCCAGCACCTTGGCCAGCAGTTCGGGCAGCGCCTCTTCGAGCGTGCGGCGCGTGAGATGATAGAAGGCGACCTCGGTCACGGGTTCACGCCAGATCGGGCGCCCCTCCTATTTGCCCTCGTAATGCGTCGCCACCAGCCGGTCGAGCAGGCGGACCCCGAAGCCGGTGGCCCCCTTCGGCACGGTGGGCGTGGCCTTCTTGCTCCAGGCGGTGCCGGCGATATCGAGATGCGCCCACGGCACCTTGTTGACGAAGCGCTGAAGGAATTGCGCCGCGGTGATCGAGCCCGCCGTCCGCCCCGAGCCGATGTTCTGCACGTCGGCGATGGGCGAATCGATCTGCCGGTCGTAGGCCTCGCCCATCGGCAGGCGCCAGAGCTTCTCGCCTTCCAGGCCGCCGGCGGTGGCCAGGCGCTGCGCCAACTCGTCGTCATTGGCGAACAGCCCGGCATATTCATGACCAAGGGTCACGATGATGGCGCCGGTGAGCGTCGCGAGATCGACCATGAAGCGCGGCTTGAACCGGTCCTGGGTGTACCACAGCGCATCGGCCAGAACGAGGCGGCCCTCGGCGTCGGTGTTCAGCACCTCGATGGTCTGGCCGGAGAGCGAGGTCACCACATCGCCCGGACGCTGCGCGGTACCGGACGGCATATTTTCGACCAGGCCGACCACGCCTACCACATTGACCTTGGCCCGGCGGCCGGCCAGCGCCTGCATGAGGCCGATCACCGTGCCGGCGCCGCCCATGTCCCATTTCATCTCTTCCATGCCGGCGGCCGGCTTGATCGAGATGCCGCCGGTATCGAAACAGACGCCCTTGCCGACGAAGGCCACCGGCTTGTGGCTTTTCGCCGCCCCCTGCCACTGCATCACCACGAGCTGGGATTCGCGCTCCGAGCCCTGGCCGACGCCGAGCAGCGCCCCCATGCCGAGCCGGCGCATCTGCGCCTCGCCCAGGATCTCGACCTTGACGCCGAGCTTCTCGAGCTTGCGGCATTCCTTCGCCAGACTCGCCGGATAGAGGACATTCGCGGGCTCGGTCACGAGATCGCGGGTGAAGAACACCCCGTCCGCGACCTTGTCCAGCGGGCCATAGGCCCGCTTCGCCGCCGCCGCCCCTTTGACCTGCACGATCACCTGGGCCAGGCTCGGCTTCTGGTCGGCCTTGCGCGTGGTGCGGTATTTGTCGAAACGATAGCTGCCGAGCCTAACGCCATAGGCGATGCGCGCCGCACATTCTGCCAAGCCGGGCTTCGCGCCAGGAACGGCGTCGCAGACGATGGCGAGCCGCTCGACGCCCGAGAGCGCCAGCCGCCGCGCTGCCTCGCCCCCCATCGCCTCGAAGGCCGCGGCATCCGCCTCCTCACCCTTGCCCAGGCCACGCAGCAGCACGCGCTCGGCATCGAGCCCGGCCGGGGCCAGGATTTCGAGCCACTGGCCTTTGGCGCCGGTGAAGCGGCTCGCCGCCATGGCGCGGCGGAGCGCGCCGCGGCTCTTCTCGTCGAGCGCCTTGGCGGTTTCCGTCAGCTTGCGCTCGGCCAGAACGGCAACCACGAGGGCGCCCGATTTGGGCCAGGACGGTTCGGCAAAGGTGATCTGCATACGACCCTCTTTCACAATCTATACCCCGTGTCATACCCCGCATCGCCCGCACCTTGCCGCGAGGGCGGCACCGGCCTTCTCAATTCCCCGACCCGCGCCGGCGCAATTCCTCCGCCTTCAGATAGGTCAGCAGCGGATAGAGCGCCGAAAAAAGGCCGAGCGCCAGCCCATAGGTTCCTTCGCGATAGCCGCGCCGGGCGACAAAGGACTTGTAGAAACGGCTGAAGATGCGGCGAAGCGCGCCGCCGAGTCGCAGCCGCTCCCCCGCCGCCACCGCCTGGCGTGCCGCCGAGCTGGAATTGCGGTTCAGCCGGTCGATCATGTCGAAAATATCGCGGTCGACCAGATGGGTCATCCGCGCTTGCAGGAGGCGCTTGGCGCCGCGTAGCTCGAGTTTGGGATGCACTTCCTGGCGGCCCCAGCGCTTGCAACCCCTGGCAAATAGCCGCGAGCTTTCCTGCACGCCGTTATAGGCGCCCCAGCCATGACGGACCAGGCGCCCGCCGATATAATTGTCGAAGGGAACGCCGAAATAGCCGGTGTCCGCCCCTTCCAGCACCTGCCGGACCTCCGCCGCCAGGGCCGGCGGCACCCGTTCGTCGGCATCGACTTCGAGGATCCAGTCGCCGATGCAGGCATCGATGCCGGCATTGCGCCGGTCGCCTTCGATCGGCCAGGCGCCTTCGAGAAGCCGGGCGCCGTAGCGCTGCGCCACCGCCCGCGTGCCGTCGGTGCAGCGGTCGAGCACCACCACGATCTCGTCGGCGAAAGCCAGGCTTTCCAGGCAGCCCGGCAGCATCTCCTCCTCGTTATGCGCCACCACCAGGGCGGACAGGCTCGCGTGCGGCATTTTTCTTCCCGGGCCAGCGCCCCTGGGGCTTGCGGCCGGCGCAAAGGACTTCGGCTGGCCGGCCTTATAGCATTGCGCCGCGCGATCTGTCATGTGCCGCCGCAGGCCGCAAGCGCTCACGGCCAAGCCATGGCGCCGTTGCCGCGGATCGGGCCGCCAGGGGCAGCGGATGCGAGGCAGCGCTGGCATCCGGGCGCGGCGGCGCTATACTCCCGGGCCATGCGCGGCACCTCACGCTATATATTCACGCAGCTTGCCGGGCCGATGCTGCTCATCACCGCGTCGCTCTCGGGCGTCATCTGGCTTACCCAGAGTCTGCGGTTCGTCGAGAAGATGGTCAATGACGGCGTCTCGGTCAAACTGTTCCTCTATTTCACCGGGCTGCTGTTCCCGACCGTCCTGATGCTGATCCTGCCGATCGCGCTGTTCTGCGCCGTTCTTTATGCCTATAACCGCCTCTCGGCCGAATCGGAGCTGGTGGTGCTGTGGGCGGCCGGCATCAGCACCCGCGCCCTCGCCATGCCGGCGGTGTTGCTGGCGGTCATCGTGACCCTCATCTGCTATGTCCTGACCCTCTATCTGATGCCGCTCAGCACCCGCACCTTCCACGACCAGCAGACCGACTTCCGCTCCAACCTCGCCAATGCGCTCCTGCAGGAAGGCGAGTTCAACGCGCTGGCGCCCGATCTCACCATCTATATCCGCGACCGCCAGAGCAACGGCGAGCTGCTCGGCATCCTCGTCTATGACACGCATGTCCCCGACAAGGCCACGACGCTCATGGCCGCGCGCGGCATGATGGTGCGCACCAAAGAGGGGCCGCACCTCGTCCTTTACGACGGCAACCGCCAGCAGCTCGATAACGAGCGGCACCAGCTGTCGCTGCTCTATTTCGCGCGCTATACGCTCGATCTCAATTCCTATGCCAAACCGGCGGGCGCGCGCTGGCTGGAACCGGCCGAGCGCTATCTGCCGAGCCTCTTGTGGCCCTCGGGCGACCCGAACGACCGACAGCATTACTGGAAGCTGGTGGTGGAAGGCCACCAGCGCCTGGCCGATCCGCTGCATGTCATGGCGCTGGCCCTGGTCGCGCTCGCCACCGTTCTCGGCGGCGAGTTCAACCGGCGCGGCCGCAGCCGCCGCCTGGTCGGCGCCGCCCTGGCCGCCCT
>CALCYJ010000371.1 GCA_937905845.1 uncultured Rhodospirillales bacterium | reverse complement strand
GCGGCTGCTCGAATTTCAGGAACTGCGCCGCCCACATCTGGTGCTGCCCGACCTCGGTCGTGATGTAGAAGTCGCGGCTCGCGATCGCCGCATAAAGCCGCTCCAGCGCGAATTGCGGCTTGATCACCTTGTCGTCGTGGCGATAGCGCAAACAGTCGCGCGCCCGCCACTGGTCGATCTGCTGCCACCAGGGATCGAGCGCCTTGCGCGAGGGCTGCGGCCCGGCCTGCCACAATTTCAGCATTTCCGCCAGCACATGGGCGACATCGCCTACGATCGGCACATCGACCCGCACGCTCTTGTTGATCGAGGAGGGATCGATATCGATATGGATCTTGCGCGCGGTGGGCGCGAAAGCGGCGAGCCGCCCGGTGATGCGGTCGTCGAACCGGGCGCCGACCGCGACCATCACGTCGCAGCCGTGCATGGCGAGATTGGCCTCATAGGTCCCGTGCATGCCGAGCATGCCGAGGAACTGGCGGTCGGAAGCCGGAAAGCCGCCGAGGCCCAGAAGCGTGCTGGTGATGGGAAAGCCGGATTTATGCACCAGCTCGATCAGGAGCCGGCTCGCCTCCGGCCCGGAATTGATCACGCCGCCGCCGGTATAGAAGACCGGCCGCTTCGCCTCGCGCATCAACGCCACCGCCTCGGCGATGCGGGCGGGGTCACCCTCGAGCTGTGGGCGATAGCTCTTGCGCACCTCGGAAGTCGGGGGGAGATAGGGACCGGTCGCCAGCGTGATGTCTTTCGGCAGATCGACCACCACCGGGCCGGGCCGCCCGGTGGTCGCGACATAGAACGCCTCGTGCAACACGCTCGAGAGCTTGTTCACGTCCTTCACCAGGTAATTATGCTTGGTGCAGGGACGGGTGATCCCGATCGTATCGGCTTCCTGGAATGCGTCGTTGCCGATCATATGCGTCGCCACCTGCCCGGTGAGGCAGACGACGGGGATGGAATCCATCAAGGCATCGGTCAGGCCGGTGACGGCATTGGTCGCACCCGGTCCCGAGGTGACCAGCACCACGCCCGGCCGTCCCGTCGAGCGGGCATAGCCTTCGGCCGCATGCACGGCTCCCTGCTCGTGGCGGACGAGGATGTGGCGCAGGCTGTTCTGCTTGAAGAGCGCGTCGTAAATCGGCAGGACGGCGCCGCCGGGATAGCCGAAAATAACCTCGACGCCCTGATCGACCAAGGCCTTGAGGATGATTTCGGCGCCCGTCATGGGCTTGTTGTCCCCGTCCGCCATCGTTCTTCCGCCTCGCTCTCCGTCTGAAATTGCCGCCGCTCCGCTGCCGGGCCGCTGCCGCCGGATTTCGGCCGCGCGGGCCGGCCTTCGGCGCGCAAAAAACGCAAAACTCGGGAAACAGCCGCCGTCTGCCCCGGCGCGGACCGGGGACGCCGCCATCCCGAAACGGCAACGGTAGACGCTCACGCCGTCGCGGTCAATAAAAACTGACGAATAAACGAAAAGATATCAGGAAGGATTCTTTCTGAAAATTGCTGGTTTATGACAAGGGACGCAGTAATCTGATGCCGGAACCAGGTTCCCTGGCGCTTGGCATAGCGTCTCGTCGCCCCTTGCGCGGCGAGGATCGCGGCTTCCAGGGTGATTTCGCCGGCGAGGTGGCGCAGAAGCGCCGGCACGCCCAGCGCCTTCATCGCCGGCAGGTCGGGCGACAGCGCCTGGCGGGCCAGCGCCGCCACCTCGTCCAAGGCCCCCTGCTCGATCATGCGGCGGAAACGGGCATCGCAACCGGCATAGAGCCCGGCCCTCTCCGGCATGAGGCAGAGGATCGCCGCCGGCCGACCGAGCGGCGGGGCGAGTTGCTCGCGCTGCCACTCCGCGAGCGAACGGCCGGTGGCGGCCAGGACCTCGGCGGCGCGGATCAGGCGCTGGCTGTCGCCGGGCACGAGGCGGGCGGCCATCACGGGATCGCGCCGCGCAAACTCGGCGTAGAAGCCGGCCTGCCCAAGCTCGGCATGGCGCTGCTTGACCAGCGTCCGGACGGCCGGCGGCACGTCGGGCACCGGCGCCAGCCCTTCGAGCAGGGCGCGCAGATAGAGGCCGGTGCCCCCGACCAGGATGGGCAGCCGGTCGGCCGCCAGCGCCGCGGCGATCTCGGCCTGCGCCAGCGCGCACCAGCGCGCGGCCGAACCGCGCTCGGCCGCCGGCCATAGGCCATAGAGGCGATGGGGCGCCAGCGCCTCTTCCTCGGCGCCGGGCCGGGCGGTGAGCAGGCGCAGCTCGCTATAGAGCTGCATACTGTCGCTGTTGATCACCGTGCCGCGGAAGGCCTGGGCCAATCTCAGCGCCAGCGCCGATTTGCCGCTCGCCGTCGGCCCTGCCACCACGACGATGCCGGAGCGCCCCTTGCTCATCCTCATGCCCCGAAGTACATAGAGCGTTCCCGCAGCTAAAATCCGCCCCCATGGAATATGTCCTGACGCTTCTTGGCAACCCCGCGGCAAGTCCGCTCGACGGCGATCTTGCCGCGCGAACGGCGACAGCGCTCGGATCCGCCGGCGGCCAGATCGCCGGGCCGGCCGTTTGGCTCGCGCCGGGGATCGCCTGCGACATCGCCTTTAGCGGCCTTGATCCCGCGGCGGCGATGGCGGCGGCGGCGGGCGCGATCGGCGAGCGGCCGGTCGATTACGTCGCGCAAGAGCGCGCCGGGCGACGCAAGGCGCTGCTCCTGGCCGACATGGATTCCACCATCATCCCGGTCGAATGTATCGATGAGCTGGCCGATTTCGCCGGCCTCAAGGCCCGCGTCGCCGCCATCACCGAGCGGGCGATGCGGGGCGAGCTCGACTTCCCGAGCGCGCTGCGCGAGCGCGCGGCGATGCTGCGCGGCCTCGATGAAAGCGTGCTCATGCGCTGCTATCAGGAGCGGGTGAGCCTCAATCCCGGCGCCCGCGCGCTCGTCGCCACCATGCGGGCGCACGGCGCCTTTACCGCGCTGGTCTCGGGCGGCTTCACCTTCTTCACCACGCGGGTCAGGGCGGCGGCGGGTTTCCAGTACGACCAGGCCAACGTGCTTGATGTCGCGGCCGGGAAGCTCACCGGCCGGGTCGCCGAGCCCATTCTCGATGCCGGTGCCAAGTTTGCCGCCCTGCACCGCCTGGCGGCCGAGCGGGGAGAGGCTTTGACGGCGACGCTCGCGGTCGGCGACGGCGCCAACGACCTGCCGATGATCAAAGCGGCGGGTCTGGGCGTCGCCTATCACGCCAAGCCGCGCGTGGCGCAAGCCGCCCGCGCCCGCATCGATCATGGCGACCTTACCGCCCTGCTCTATCTCCAGGGCTATCGCGCGAGCGAGATCACCCTCGAGATCCCGGCTTAAAGCGCCGCCCTAACGCAGCGCCGCCGCTATTTCTCCGGTTCCGGCTTCGGCGCCGGCGTCTTTTCGGAGGGCAGCGGCAAGGTCAGGATATGCTGATCGCCGCCATGCTCGACGATGAGAAGGGCGACCTTGCGGCCCGAGGCCCGCAGGGTCTTGAGCCGGTCCAGGATCTCCGCCGGCGCGGTGACCGGGCTCTGCTCGAACTCGACGATCACATCGCCGACCTTAAGGTCGCGGCTGGCGGCAATCCCGTCGGGCACCACTGCCACCACCACCACGCCCTTCGCGTCGGGGGCGATCGCATAGCGCTGGCGCAGCGCCGGGCTCAAAGGCGCGACCGAGAAGCCCAGCGAGGCGATCGCGGTCGAAGGCGTGGCGGCACCCGGTGCCTTGGGCTTGGTGCCGGCGGAGGCGGCGGTCTCATCCTCCTCGCGCAATTCGCCGATCACGACGGTCAGCGTCACGGCGCGGCCCTTGCGCCAGAGTTCGACCGGCACATTCTTGCCGATCGGCGTCTCCGCCACCATGCGCGGCAGCTTGGCCACATCGGGTACCGGCTTGCCATCGAAGCTCAGCACCACGTCGCCAGGTAGGATCCCCGCCTTCTCCGCCGGGCTGCCCGGACTGACGCCCGCGACCAGCGCGCCGCGCGCGCCCTTCAGCGCCAGCGCCTCGGCGATCTCGTCGGTGACCGACTGGATGCGGACGCCAAGCCAGCCGCGGCGGACATGGCCGTATTTGATGAGCTGCGCCACCACCGGCGCCGCGATCTTGGCCGGCACGGCGAAGCCGATGCCGACCGAGCCCCCGGACTGCGAGAAGATCGCCGAATTGATGCCGATGACCTCGCCCTGCATATTGAACAGCGGGCCGCCGGAATTGCCCTTGTTGATGGCGGCGTCGGTCTGGAGGAAATCGTCATAGGGGCCGGAGCGGATGTCGCGGTCCTTGGCCGACAGGATGCCGGCGGTAACCGAGCCGCCGAGGCCGAACGGATTGCCGATCGCCAGCACCCAGTCGCCGACGCGGGCCACGTCCGAATTGCCGAAATGCACCGCCGGCAGCGGCGCCGGCGCCACGATCTTCAGCACCGCGACATCGGTCTTGGTGTCGGTCCCGACCAGCTTGGCGGTATATTCCTTCTGGTCGGCCAGGATGACCTTGATCTGGTCGGCGTCGGCGATGACATGGTTGTTGGTGACGATATAGCCGGCCGGATCGATGATGAAGCCGGAGCCGAGCGAGATGACCGGGCTTGGCGGCCGCGCCCCCTGACCCTGATGATCGAAGAAGTTCTTGAAGAAATCCTCCAGCGGCGAGCCGGGCGGCAGCGGCGGCATCTGCGTGTCGGGCGCCGGCGCCGGCGCGGGCGCCGGCGCCTTTTCGATGGTGGAGACATTGACCACCGCCGGCGAGAGCTTCGCCGCCAGATCGGCGAAACCATCCGGCGTGCCGCGGGCCATAGCACCCGTCGCCCATCCCAGCCCGAGGCCGATCGCAAGGCCGCTCAGAGCCAGCCGCCGCCAGGCCACGAGCCGCATCGCCGCCGGCCGATACCCGTCGCCATGCCTGCCGGATCGAACTGGGATCATGAGGTTCTCCGATGAGGGCGGATGCTCCGCCGCCGCACGATGCGCCGGGTGGAGCGGCGCGAAACAACGCGAGCTTACTGGATTAGCGCATTTTCCGTGAGAAAGGAAATCACCCCTTGGTGACCCCAAGGCCAAATTCCGCTCATACGCCTCACGAGAGCTTCGTGCAGCCGAAGACCCGCGTCTCGTAGGGGAAGCTCACCTCGTCCAGGCCCGCCAACGCGGGCGAGGCCGCAATCAGCGCCCGGACCTTTGCCGCCACCCTCTCCTGCTCGTCGGCCGGCAGCGCCGCGATGAAGCTGACGGAGAGCGTGCGATCGAGGATAACCTTTTCCGGCGCGCCGACATGGCGGTTCGGGAAATGTTGCTCGTGCAGCGGGCCGAAGCCGTCGGCCGGGAAAAGGCGCCGCCACGCTCCGGTATAATAGCGCGGCGCATCGCCTTCGTAGGCCGTCGTGATCGCGGACAGCGCCGCCACCCAGGGCACGCTTTCATCCCGCACGTTCCAGATCAGCCCGAGCGCGCCGCCCGCCTTCAGGACCCGGCGGATCTCGGCCAGCGCGCCCCCGTTGGCGAACCAGTGGAACGACTGCGCGCAGACGACAGCATCGACCGATCCATCCAAGAGCGGGATCCGCTCGGCCGTGCCGGCATGCGCTTCCACGTCCGCATTGCGCGCGACAAGCTGCGCCAGCATCGCCGGCACCGGCTCCACGGCGATCAGCCTGGCGCCCGTCGCCCGCAGACAGGGCTGGAACTTTCCCGTGCCCGCCCCGAGGTCAAGCGCCACTTTTCCCGGGCCAAGGCCGAGATCCGAGCGCAGCCATGCCACCACCTCCGGCGGATAGTCGGGACGACCGGCGACGTAGGTTCCGGCCTTCGCGGTATAACCGTCGGCGGCGGCACGATGAATGGCCGGCATGATCCCTGACCCTGACCTCTTTTGCTCCATGATCCCGCACCCGCCGCCGTCGGTCTGCCCGATCCTGGCCTTCAGCGCCGGATCAGCCACACCAGAAACACGCCGAGCGCCGCGGCGGCCAGTCCGACATAGCGGATGACCCCGGGCGGCAAGGCGGTGGCATGGCGCATCATCCGCTGCATCGGTTCGGGAAAGATGGCGTAGGTCAGCCCTTCCACCACCAGGACCAGCGCCAGCGCCAGTTCCAGCTCCATCATGCCGTGGCCCATAGCTGGCACCCTGCCAAGGCCCGGCCTATCTGCCATGCCGGATAGGCGCGGGCGGCGCGGGCGGCGGCGATGCCGCCCCCAACCCGCCGCCGACGCCGTTGGTTCCCGGAATCCCGTTGAAATAGCGGAAGAACTGCGAATCGGGGGTTAGGACCAGCGTCGTATTGCTGCCGGTCAAAGCGGTCCGATAGGCCTGAAGCGAACGGTAGAAGGCATAGAATTCCGGATCCTGCTCGATGGCCTGGCCGAGAATCCGGGTCTGCTCGGCATCGCCTTCGCCGCGCAGGATCTCCGCCGTCTTCTGCGCTTCCGCCAGAAGGATGGTGCGCTGGCGGTCGGCATCGGCGCGTATGCGTGTGGCGATCTCGGCGCCTTCGTCCCGTTTCTTCTTGTCTTCGAGCTCGCGCTCGGTCTGCATGCGGCGATAGATCGCGAGGCTGTTGGCCTCGGGCAGGTCGGTGCGGCGGATGCGCACATCCACCACCTCGATGCCGAAGCGCCTGGCGTCGGCCTGCATGATGTCGCGGATTTGCAACATCAGGGCGCCGCGCTCGCCGGAAAGCGCCGCCTGGAAATCCTGACTGCCCAGGACCTGGCGCAGCGCCGAGTTAAGCAACGATCCAAGCCTGGAGCGCGCCACCGCTTCCGATCCGACGGTCTGGTAGAATTCCAGCGGATCGGTGATGCGGAAACGGGCGAAACTATCGACCAGCAGCCGCTTCTGATCGGCGGCGATCACCTCTTCCGTCGGTCCCTGGAGCGCCAGGATGCGCTTGTCCATATCGACCACGTCTTCGATGAAGGGCAGTTTGAACTCGAGCCCCGGGTGCTTGATGATCCGCACCGGCTTGCCGAGTTCGAGCACCAGCGCCTGCTGGGTCTGATAGACGGTGAAAACGGAGCTGAAGGCGATGATGACGATCGCCGCCACCACCAGCACGATCACGGTCGCGACATTGTGCTTCATTGCTGCACTCCCCCGCTCTCGGGAGACATGTCGTCCGTATCGCCGGTAGCGCTCCCGCCGCCGCTGGACGTGCTCGGGTTGGCGGCCTGCGGGGGTGGCGCCGCCTGGAGAGGCACCGGCGGCGGAGCGGCCATTGGAGCCGGGGGAGCGGGTGGCGCCGCCTGCGGCTTGAGCGCCGGCAGCGGCAGGTAGGGCAGCACGCCCGTCCCGCCCTTGGGCTCGTCGACGATCACCTTGTTCACGCCGGCCAGAACCTGCTCCATCGTATCGAGATACATGCGGCGAACCGTCGCGTCCTTGGCCAGGCGATATTGCGTCAGCACCGAGAGGAAGCGCGCCGCCTCGCCCTGGGATTCGGCGATCACCTTCTGGCGATAGGCTTCGGCCTGGAGCACGATCTTCTCGGCGTCGCCGCGCGCCCGGGGGATAATGTCGTTGCTATAGGCCTCGGCGATGTTCTGCTCGCGCTCCTTGTCCGCCTTGGCCGCCTGAACGTCGCGGAAGGCGGCGATCACCGCCGCCGGCGGATCGGCCTTCTGCAGATTGACCTGGGTGACCTCGACCCCGGCCTGGTAGCTGTCGAGGATCTGCTGCATCAGCTTCTGCGTCGCCGCCTCGATCGGCGCCCGTCCCTCGGTCAGGATGCGCTGGATCTGGTTGCGCGCAATGACCTCGCGCATGGCGCTCTCGGCCACCGCCTTGATGGTGGCTTCGGGATCTTCGACATTGAAGAGATACTGGCCGGCGTCCTTGATCACCCAGAAGACCGAGAAGTCGATATCGACGATATTCTCATCGCCCGTCAGCATCAGGCTTTCCTCGTCCACCGGGCGGGTCGCCGTGCCGTGGTCGGTCGTCTCGCCGGTACGAAAGCCGATATCGATGCGCCCGACCCGGGTCACCCGCGGCGTCAGGACCGTCTCGATCGGATAGGGCAGGTGGTAATTGAGGCCGGGCTCGGTGGTCTTGATCCATTGGCCGAAGCGCAGAACCACGCCCTGCTCGTCGGGCGAGACGCGATAGAAGCCCGAGGCGGCCCAGATCAGCACGATCACGCCGAGGCCGAGCAGGATGCCGCGCAGGCCGGAGAATCCGCCCGGCAGCATGCCGCGCAGCCGCTCCTGGCCACGCCGCAGCAACTCGTCGAGATTGGGCGGCTGGGAGCCACCGGGCGAGCGCGGCCCCTGCCCCCACGGGCCACGGCCGCCGCCCTGCCAACCACCTCCGCCCTGATTGCTCCACGGCATGCTTCCAACCATCCTTGTCTGGCATCGCGCCGAAAACCCGCCCGTCGGATTTCCCGCCAATCCGGCAACCGCCGCCGTCCTTATGGGATTACGCCGCGAAGGCCCAAGCCCGGGGTGGCTTGCGACACCCCGATCCGGCACCTTGCGGCCCGGTCAAACCCGCGGCGGATTCCACCCCCGGATTCCACCCTGTTTGCCCGTCCCCGCCTGCCGCGTTATATCTCATCGGGCGCGGCCAGACAAACCGCGCGTTCGGAACCCCTCGAAGCGCGGCCAAAACGGCGGTTCGGGTCTCGTCCAAGATCAGCGGAGTGAGCGGGAATGACAGAGGTCGGCGAAGCGGAGATACGGCAGGCACTCTCAGGTGTGCGCGTGCCCGAGAGCGGACAGGACGTGGTGAGCCTCGGCCTGATCTCCGGCATCGTGGTGCGCGGCGCCAATGTCGGATTCGCCATCGAGATCGAACCGGCGGAAGCCCAGGCCCGCGAGCCGCTGCGCCGGGCTTGCGAGGCGGCGGTCCTGGCCCTGCCGGGGGTCGCCTCCGTCACCGCCGTCCTCACCGCCGACCGCGCCGCTCCGGCCGGATCGGCGGCGCCGAGGGCATCGGCGGCGCCGAAGGCATCGACGGCGCCAAGGGCATCCGGGCCCGCCGCAGCATCGGCGCCGCCGCGGCGGCCGCATCTTGGCCCCCGGCCCGATGTCCCGGGGATTCGCGCCATCGTGGCGGTGGCCTCGGGCAAGGGCGGCGTCGGCAAATCGACCACGGCGGTCAATCTCGCGGTCGGCCTGGCGCAGCGCGGCCTGAAGACCGGGCTGCTCGATGCCGACATCTACGGCCCGTCGGTGCCGCGTCTGCTCGGCCTTTCCGGCAAGCCGACGACGAAGGATGGCAAGCGGCTCGATCCCATGCGGGCCTTCGGCATCGCCTGCATGTCGATGGGCTTTCTCGTGCCCGAGGACACGCCGATGATCTGGCGTGGTCCGATGGTGATGAGCGCGCTGGAACAGATGCTGCGCGATGTCGAATGGGGCGAGCTTGACGTGCTGATCGTCGACATGCCGCCGGGCACGGGCGATGCCCAGCTCACCATGGCGCAGCGGACGCCGCTAACGGGCGCGGTGATCGTCTCGACGCCGCAGGACATCGCCCTGCTCGACGCCCGCAAGGGGCTCAACATGTTCCGCAAGGTGGACGTGCCGGTATTCGGCATCGTCGAGAATATGAGCTATTTCGTCTGCCCGAACTGCAACCACCGCACCGATATTTTCAGCCACGGCGGCGCCGAACGCACGGCGAGGGAGCTGGAATGCGACTTCCTGGGCGAGATACCGCTCGATATCGCCATTCGCGAGACGTCGGACGACGGCCGGCCGATCGTGGCGAGCCAACCCTCCTCCAGCCATGCTGCGGCCTATCGCATGCTGGCGGAACGGGTGGCGGTCCATATCGAGACGGCGCTGGTGGCGCAGGCCGACCGGGCGCCGCGCATCGTCATCCAATAGCCGATGCCGGGTCCGATGATCAAGGTGAAGCGCATCTACGACGCGCCCGGGCCTGACGACGGCTGCCGCGTCCTGGTCGACCGGCTGTGGCCGCGGGGGATGACGCGGGAGGCCGCTGCCATCGATCTGTGGCTGCGCGAGGCAGCGCCGAGCGACGCGCTGCGCCGCTGGTACAACCATGATTCCGAACGCTGGCCCGGCTTCCAGAAACGCTACCGCGACGAACTGGCGCAGGCCGCGGCCATAGCCGCGCTGGTGCCGCTGCGCGCCAAGCTGGCCGAGGGCGACGTGACGCTCCTCTTCGCCACCAAGGAGCTTCTGCGCAACAACGCTCAGGCCCTCAAAGCCTATCTCGAATCCACCGCGATAGAACCCTGATCCGGCCCCGATCCGGCCCTGACCCGCGCCTATTTTTTGCGCGGCTTGGGCGCCGCGATCGCCGCGATCGCCGCCTGCGCCGCGGCGAGGCGGGCGATCGGCACCCGGTAGGGCGAGCAGGAAACATAATCCAGCCCCGCCGTCTCGCAGAAATGGATCGACGCGGGATCGCCGCCATGCTCACCGCAGATACCGAGCTTGATGTCGGGCCTGACTTTCCGGCCGCGCTCGACGGCGATATCGACCAGCTCACCCACGCCCTCGCAATCGAGGGTGGAGAAAGGGTCTTGCGGCAGGATGCCCTGGGCCACGTATTCTTCGAGGAAAGCGGCCGAATCATCGCGGCTGAGCCCGAAGGCGGTCTGGGTCAGATCGTTGGTGCCGAAGCTGAAGAATTCGGCGCTGCCGGCGATGGCGCCGGCCTGAAGGGCGGCCCGCGGCAGTTCGATCATGGTGCCGACGAGATAGCGCGGCTTGCGCCCGGTCTCGGCCGCCACCGCCGCCGCCACGCGGTCGATCTGGGCCTTGAGGATATCGAACTCGGCCTTGACGGCGACCAGCGGGATCATGATTTCCGGCACCACGGTGCGCTTGCGCTCGGCGCTGACCGTGCCGGCCGCCTCGAAGATGGCGCGCGCCTGCATCTCGTAGATTTCCGGATAGGTGATGCCGAGGCGGCAGCCGCGATGGCCGAGCATCGGATTGACCTCGTGCAGCTTCTCCACCCGGTGGCGCAGCGTCGCCATATCGACGCCGGTCGCCGCCGCCACCGCCCGCAGGTCCTCGTCGGTTTTGGGCAGGAACTCGTGCAGCGGCGGGTCGAGCAGGCGGATGGTCACCGGCAGGCCGGCCATGATGCGGAACAATTCGACGAAATCCTGGCGCTGGACGGGCAGGATCTTGGTCAGCGCGGCGACGCGCCCCGCGCGGTCCTCGGCCAGGATCATCTCGCGCACCGCGGCGATCCGGCTCGCCTCGAAGAACATGTGCTCGGTGCGGGAGAGCCCGATGCCCTCGGCGCCGAAATTGCGCGCCGTCTCGGCGTCGAGCGGCGTCTCGGCATTGGCGCGGACCTTGAGGCGCCGGCGGCGGTCCGCCCAGCCCATGAGCGTGGCGAAATAGCCCGAAAGCTGCGGCTTGATCGTGGGCACGGTGCCAAGGATCACCTCGCCGGTCGAGCCGTCGATGGTGATGATGTCGCCCTGGCGCACGATCTTGCCGCCGACGCTCATGGTCTTGGCCGCGTAATCGATGCGGAGCTGGCCCGCGCCCGAGACGCAAGGCCGCCCCATGCCGCGCGCCACCACGGCGGCATGGCTGGTGGTGCCGCCGCGGGCGGTGAGGATGCCGCGCGCGGCATGCATGCCGTGGATATCCTCGGGCGAGGTTTCGATGCGCACCAGGATGACCGCCTCGCCCGCCGCCCCCAGCCGCTCGGCCTCGTCGGCATTGAACACCGCCTTGCCCGAAGCCGCGCCGGGCGAAGCGGCGAGACCGCGGGCGATGACCTCGCGCGGCGCCTTGGGATCAGGGGTCGGGTGCAGAAGCTGATCAAGGCTCGCCGGATCGATGCGCGTGATCGCTTCATCGCTGGTGATCAGCTTCTCGCCGACCATATCGACGGCGATGCGGATCGCGGCCATGGCGGTGCGCTTGCCCGAGCGGGTTTGCAGCATCCACAGCTTGCCCTTCTGGACGGTGAATTCGATGTCCTGCATGTCGCGGTAGTGGCGCTCCAGCCGCTTGTAGACCTGCACCAGTTCCTTGAAGACCTTGGGCATCACCTCTTCCATCGCCGGCAGGGTCGAGCCGGTAGCGCGCTTCTCGGCCAAGGTGATGTGCTGCGGCGTGCGGATGCCGGCGACCACGTCCTCGCCCTGCGCATTCACCAGATATTCGCCGAAGAAGATCTTCTCCCCCGTCGAGGGGTTGCGCGTGAAGGCGACACCCGTTGCCGACGTCTCGCCCATATTGCCGAAGACCATGGCCTGGACATTGACCGCGGTGCCCCAGTCGGCCGGAATATGGTTGAGGGTGCGGTAGGTCTTGGCGCGGTCGTTCATCCACGAACCGAACACGGCGCCGATGGCGCCCCAGAGCTGGGCGCGCACATCCTGGGGGAAGGGCCGGCCGAGTTCCGCCTTCACCCGCTCCTTGTAACGGCCGACGAGATGCTTCCAGTCGGCGGCGTCAAGCTCGGTATCGAGCGTCAGGCCGCGGCTCTCCTTGTGCATTTCGAGCAGCTCCTCGAAATGCTCGTGCTTCACCCCCAGCACGACGTCGGAATACATCTGGATGAAGCGGCGGTAGCTGTCATAGGCGAAGCGCGCATCGCCCGCCAGGGCCGCCAGCCCCTCCACCGTCGCGTCGCTGAGCCCGAGATTGAGCACCGTATCCATCATGCCCGGCATCGAGGCGCGGGCGCCCGAGCGCACCGAGACCAGAAGCGGATTGGCCGGGTCGCCGAAACGGGCGCCAACCAGCTTCTCGATCCTGGCCAGCGCCCGCTCCATCTGTTGCTCGAGCGCGGCTGGATACTGCCGCCGATTGTCGTAGAATTGCGTGCAGACTTCGGTGGTGATGGTGAAGCCGGGCGGCACCGGCAAGCCGAGATTGCTCATCTCCGCGAGGTTGGCGCCCTTGCCGCCGAGCAGATTGCGCATGCCGGCATGGCCCTCGGCCCGGCCGTCGCCGAAACTATAGACCCACTTGGGCTGCTTCGCCGGCCGGGATGTTTTGGAAGCCTTGGAAGCCTTGGATGCCTTGGAAGCCTTGGCCGTCTTGGCCGTCTTGGGAGCCTTGGTCGCCTTGATCGTTTTGGGCGCCGGGCGCGCGCCGGCCGCCTTCGCCGCCGCCTTGGGCTTGCCGCCCAGCTTTACCGCCTGCTTCGCCATATCCCCTACCCCTCGATCTTGGAGAAATCGGCCACCCGGTCGAGCGCGCCCCGGATCCGGGCGAGCAGATGCAGCCGGTTGGCCCGTAACGCCGCGTCGGCCACATTGACCGTGACCTGGTCAAAAAAGCCGTCGACCGTGGTGCGCAGCCGCGCCAGCGCCAGCGCCGCCACGGCGAATTCTTCCAGGCCCAGAGCCTGGTCTGCCAGCGCCGCGACCTCGTCCAGGCGCTGGAGGAGCAGCTTCTCCTCGTCTTGCACCAGCCGGGCCGGATCGGGCGTGCCGTCGTAGCGGATCCCGTCCTTGCGCTCTTCGATGCGCAGGATATTGGCGGCGCGGCGATAGGCGGTGAGCAGATTGGCGCCGTCCTCGCTCTCGAGAAAGCCTTTCAGCGCCGCGAGGCGCGCGAGCAGCCGCACCAGATCGTCTTCGCCGCCCTCGCCGCCCTGGCCGAAGACGGCCGTGACCAGATCGTGGCGCAGCCCCTGCTCGCGCAAATGCACCTTGAGCCGGTCGGCGAAGAAATCCAGCAATTCCGCCGGCCCCGCGCCCGCCGCCGCACCATGGCCTTGTTCGCCATGCAGGATAAGCGCCTGCGCGATCGCCGCCGCCAGCGGCAGGCGCAGCCCGTTCTCCAGGATCAGGCGGATCACGCCCAGCGCCGCGCGGCGCAGGCCGAAGGGATCCTTCGAGCCGGTGGGCTTCTCGCCCATGGCGAAAAATCCCGCCAGCGTATCGAGCTTGTCGGCCAGTGCCACCGCCACCGCCACCGCCTCGCGCGGGCAGGCATCGCTTGGCCCGAGCGGCGAGTAATGCTGGGCGATCGCCTCCGCCACCGCCGGCGCCTCGCCGTCATGCCGGGCGTAATAGCGCCCCATCACGCCTTGCAGCTCGGGGAACTCGCCCACCATGCCGGTGGTCAGGTCGGCCTTGGCGAGATGGGCGGCGCGCCGGCAGAGCGCCGGGTCGGCGCCGGGGATATGGGCCGCAAGCCAGGCGGCCAGCGGCTCGATCCGCGCCACCTTGGCCGCGAGGCTGCCGAGCTTGGCGTGGAAGACCATATCGGCCAGCGCCGGCACCCGGGCGTCGAGCCGCACCTGGCGGTCCTGGTCCCAGAAGAACTTGGCATCCGAGAGACGGGCGCGCAGCACCCGCTCGTTCCCCGCCACGATCTGCCGGCCGCCGTCGGCGGCGAGCAGGTTGGCGACCAGGAGAAAGCGCGGTGCCAGCGCGCCGTCGCTCGTCTGGAGCGAGAAATATTTCTGATGCGCCCGCATCGCCGTGGTGAGGACTTCGCGCGGCACATCCATGAAAGCGGCATCGATGCGCCCG
>CALCYJ010000370.1 GCA_937905845.1 uncultured Rhodospirillales bacterium | reverse complement strand
CGGTGCCGGGCGGCACGACGCGGAAATTGTCGAACGCCTTCTGGCCCCAGCGCAGAAATTCATAGCGCTCGCCATTGCGCTGCATCTCCTGGGCGACATTGGCGGCAAAGGCCGAGGCGGAGCCGAAATGATCCACCATCACCGAATGGTCGATGACGAGATCGACCGGCGATAACGGATTGATCTTGTCGGGATCGCCGCCGGCCTTCGCCATGGCGTCGCGCATGGCGGCCAGATCGACCACCGCCGGCACGCCGGTGAAATCCTGCATCAGGACGCGCGCCGGCCGGTAGGCGATCTCGCGGTCCGAGGTGCGCGTCTCCGCCCAGGCCGCCATCGCCTTGATGTCCTCGACCTTGACGCTGCGCCCATCCTCGTGGCGCAGCAGGTTCTCAAGCAGCACCTTGAGGGAGAAGGGAAGGCGCGCCAGACCCTTAAGACCGGTCTCCTCGGCGGCTTTCAGGCTGAAATAATCATAGGTCTTGCCGCCGACGGCAAGTTGGCGGCGGGTCTTGAGACTGTCTTGGCCGATGCTGGTCACGGGTTAAGCTCCTCGATCTGACGTCTTGCGGGCGGGCGATGGCAGGATGGAGCGCGATCATTGCCGAAAAGCGAGGGCCGCCTGTCTCAGATCGGGCTCGGAAGCCGGCGAATGGAAACCGGCCGGGCGCATCCTAGCGCGTATTCCGACCGGATGGAATCAGCCGGTCGATCAGAATTCGCGCCAAATTGATATCTTGAGCCTGTTCTAGCACCAGAATGTGCCGCGTTCCTACCGCATAGGCCGCAAGGCCCGGAGCGCTATTTCGGCATCTCTCCTGCGCCTAAATGGCGCAAGTCGCGGGGCTTTACGCCGCGATCGCGGGGAAACGGCGGGCTATAGGTGCAATTCCGTTCAAAAAACCCAGACCTTGCGCTAGTTTCTAGGCTTCCGCCTGGGGAGGCTTGCCATGAGCGTGCGCGTGGAAAAGGACGGGCCCGTCACCACCATCATCATCGCCCGGCCCGAGGTGCGCAATGCCATCGACCGGCCGACCGCGGAAGCGCTGCTCGCCGCCTTCCGCGCCTTTGCCGCCGACGATGCCGCCCGCGTCGCGGTTCTGTGGGGCGAGGGGCAGGCCTTCTGTGCCGGCGCCGACCTCAAGGCGGTGGCGAGCGGCGTCAACCGCAACCGCACCACGCCCGAGGGCGAGGGGCCGATGGGGCCGACGCGCCTGGCCCTCGACAAGCCGGTGATCGCCGCCATCGCCGGCCATGCGGTGGCGGGCGGGCTGGAGCTGGCGCTGTGGTGCGACCTGCGCGTGGTGGAGGAGGATGCGGTGCTGGGCGTGTTCTGCCGGCGCTGGGGCGTGCCGCTGATCGACGGCGGCACCATCCGCCTGCCGCGCCTGATCGGCATGAGCCGGGCGCTCGACCTCATCCTTACCGGCCGCGCCGTGGCGGCGGCGGAAGCCTATGCCATGGGCCTGGCCAACCGGCTGGTGCCGAAGGGCCAGGCGCGCCCGGCCGCGGAAGCGCTGGCGCGCGAGATCGCCCGTTTCCCGCAAGCCTGCCTGCGCGCCGACCGCGCCTCGGCCTTCCGCCAATGGGATCTCGATCTGGCCCAGGCGCTGGTGGCGGAGGGGCGCGGCGGGCAGGCGGTGCTGGACGAAGAGAGTATCGCCGGGGCGGGGCGTTTTGCCGCCGGCCGCGGGCGCCATGGCGCCTTCGACGACATCTGAACCACCGGGGCGCCGCCCGACCCGCGATCCGGTCCGCCATCCCCACGAGCAGGAACCGCCATGGCCCGCACCGACGAGGAATTCTACGACGCGCTGGAGCACCGCGATCCGGCGCAGCGCCGCCGCGCGCTGGCCCGCCTGCTGCCGCGCCAAATCGCCCATGCCAAGGCTGAGGCGCCCTATTACGCCCGAAAACTCAAGGGTATCGATCCGGCCGCGATCGCCAGTCCCGCGGCGCTGGCGGCGCTGCCGCTGACGCGCAAATCGGACCTGACCGGACTTCAGGCGGCGAAGCGGCCGCTCGGCGGGCTCAACGGCTGGCCGATTGCCAAGCTCGCCCATCTCTATCAATCGCCCGGGCCGATCTACGAGGCCGATATCGGGACGCGGGATTACTGGCGCATGGGCCGCGCCCTATGGGCCGCCGGGCTCAGGCCGGGCGAGATCGTGCACAACAGCTTCTCCTATCACCTGACCCCCGCCGGCATGATGGTGGAGATGGGGGCTGCCGCCATCGGCTGCCCGGTGGTGCCGGCGGGCACCGGCAATACCGAGATGCAGCTCAAGGCCATCGCGGATGTGAAGCCGCGGGCCTATGCCGGCACGCCCTCCTTCCTCAAGATCCTGCTGGAGCGCGGACGCGAGGCCGCCTCCAGCACCCGCAGCCTGAAGATCGCGCTGGTCGGGGGCGAGGCGCTGCCGCCCTCGCTCAGGGCGGAGATCCGCGCGCTCGGCGTGCGCGCCGTGCAGAACTACGGCACCGCCGACATCGGCCTCATCGCCTATGAGAGCCGGGCCCTGGACGGCATGATCATCGACGAGGGCGTGGTGGTGGAGATCGTCCGCCCCGGCACCGGTGATCCGGTCGCGGACGGCGAGGTCGGCGAGGTCGTGGTCACCAGCCTGAGCCCCGCCTATCCTCTCGTGCGCTTTGCCACCGGCGATCTTTCGGCGGTGCTGGCGGGCCCGAGCCCGTGCGGGCGGACCAACCGGCGCATCAAGGGCTGGATGGGCCGCGCCGACCAGACGACCAAGGTCAAGGGCATGTTCGTGCATCCAAGCCAGATCGCCGCCGTCGCCGCCCGCCACCCCGAGATCCTGCGCGTCCGCCTCGAAGTGACGAGCAGCCGGAATATCGACGAGATGCTCCTGCGCTGCGAAGTGGCGAGTGGCGGCGAGCGCCTGGCGGAGGCCATCGCGCAGACGCTTCAGTCCGTCTGCAAGCTGCGCGGCAAGGTGGCGCTGACGGCACCGGCAAGCCTGCCCAACGACGGCAAGATCATCGCCGATCTCCGGACCTATGCCTGAGGCGGGGGCGGAAGGCGGGATTCGACCGGTGCCGCAGACGGGTTTTGCCGGCGAAAGCCTGAGCTGCCTGCGCGGCGAGCGGCTGGTATTCCGGGAGGTTTCCTTTCATCTCGAGCCGGGCGGCGCGCTGCTGCTGGAAGGGCCGAACGGCAGCGGCAAGTCGAGCCTGCTCCGGCTGTGCGCCGGCCTGCTGAAGCCCGCGGAGGGCCGGCTCGTCTACAAGGGCCGGGATATTGCGCAAGACCCCGAGGCGCACCGCGCCCGGCTCGCCTATGTCGGTCATCTCGACGCCGTCAAGGCGGTCTTCACCGTGGCGGAGAACCTGGCCTTCTGGGCCGCTCTCGTGCCGGGCGGCGCGGGCCGGGCGCAGGCCGCGCTGGAACGGTTCGAACTCGATCACCTGGCGGAGGTGCCGGGCCGCTTTCTGTCGGCCGGGCAGCGGCGGCGGCTCGCGCTCGCGCGCATCCTGGTGCAGCCGGCGGATCTGTGGCTTTTGGACGAACCGACCAATTCGCTCGACCGCGCCGCCTGCGAAGCGCTCACGGCGGCGATCGCGACGCACCGCTCGGGCGGCGGCCTGGTCGTCGCCGCCACCCATGTCGATCTCGGCCTCGGGACCGTGCCGGTGCTGCGGCTGGGTTCCCCCGCGCCGGCGCCGGCCGTGGCCCCGGAGGTGTCGTGAGCGCCTTTTCCGCCCTCATCGCCCGCGATGTGCGCCTGGCCTTCCGCCAGGGCAGCGCCGCGACGCTCTCGGTGATGTTCTTCTTTCTCGCGGTGATGCTGTTTCCCTTGGGCGTCGGGCCGGAGGCGGCGATTCTCGCCCGCATCGCCTCCGGCGTCCTGTGGGTGGCGGCGCTGCTCTCGGTCCTGCTGTCGCTCGACCGCCTGTTCCAGGCCGATTACGAGGATGGCTCGCTCGAACTCCTGGCGCTCTCCGGCCTGCCGCTGGAACTGACCGTGCTCGCCAAATGCCTCGCCCATTGGCTTACTGCCGGCCTGCCGCTGATCATCGCCGCACCGGTGCTGGCGCTGCTGCTCGACCTGCCGGCAAAGGGCCTGGCCGCCCTGCTGCTCGCCATGGCGCTCGGTACCCCGTCCTTGAGCCTGATCGGCGCGATCGGCGCGGCGCTCACCGTCTCCTTGCGCCGCGGCGGCGTGCTTCTGTCGCTGCTGGTGCTGCCGCTTTATATCCCGGTGCTGATCTTCGGGGTCGCCGCGGTCGAAGCCGCCATCGCCGGCCTGCCCTCCATCTCCCATCTCCTCATCCTGGCCGCCATCGCCTTGGCCGCGCTGGTGCTCTGCCCGCTGGCGGCCGCCGCCGCGCTGCGCCTCTCGCTCGAATAGCGCCCGCGCGGTCCCTCGCGCCCACCCTTGCACCCACCCTTGCACCCGCGGGCGCAAGACGTTAAGTCTTTCCCATGCACCGTTTCGCCAATCCGGCCCGCTTCCTGCGCATTACCGATGCCGTGCTGCCGTGGAGCGCGGCGCTCACCATCGTTCTGCTGGCGCTCGGCCTCTATTACGGCCTCTGGGCCTCGCCCGTCGATTATCAGCAGGGCGCGACCGTGCGCATCATGTATATCCATGTGCCGGCGGCCTGGATGGGCATGATGATCTACAGCCTGATGGCCATCGCCTCGGCGGTGGCGCTGATCTGGCGCCATCCGCTGGCCGATCTGATCGCCAAGGCGGCGGCGCCGATCGGCGCTTCCTTCACCTTCATCTGCCTGGTCAGCGGCTCGCTCTGGGGCGCGCCGACCTGGGGCACCTGGTGGGTGTGGGATGCGCGGCTGACCTCGGTGCTCATCCTGTTCTTCCTCTATCTCGGCTATATCGCGATCTGGCAGGCTTTCGACGATCCGACGCGGGCGGCGCGCGCCGCCGCCATCGTGGCGCTGGTCGGCTTCGTCAATATTCCGATCATCAAATTCTCGGTCGATTGGTGGAATACGCTGCATCAGGGCGAAAGCCTGTTCACGGGCCACGGGTCGGAGATCGATCCCACGATGCTGCGCCCGCTGATCCTCATGGCGCTGGCCTTCACCGCCTATTTCATCACCGTGCTGATCTATCGCGTACGAGCCGAGATCATCGCCCGCAAGCTCAGGGTGCTGCGGCTTTCCGCCATCGAGGGCTAGAGCGCCCGGACATGTTCAAAAGCCCAGGCACGTTCAAAAGATCGTGATCAGCGGCGGGGCGCGACAAGAGGTCGCCCCGCGCAGGCTGGACTGCCCGGCCGTTCGGCCTATAGTGGCGGCGGGAGCCGCCGGCCCGGGAGCGCCTCACGATCGGATGGCATGGCGAAGCGCTCATAACGTGTTGTTCTAACGCATATTCTCAGCGGAAAAGCGAGCCGCGCTTTTTCGTGGATTGTGCGCCAGGCGGTATCGGGACGACAGCGGAACGATCATGACGGCTTTGCGCGCCTTTTTCTCCATGGGTGGCTATGCGGCCTACGTCTGGCCGGCGTTCGCCACCGCCGCCGTCGTGCTGAGCGTGCTGCTCCTGGCCAGCCGGCGGCGCTGGCGCGCCAATGCGGCGGCACTCGCTTCCCTGCAGGCGGCACGGCCCGGGCGGCGCGGAACTCGGGCCACTCCCGGTGGCGGCGCCACACCCGTCGCCGCTTCGCTGGCCGGCGATACTGCACCGGCGGTGCATCGTGACGCGTAAGCGCCGGCGCCTCTATTTTGTGCTGGCCGGGATGACCGGGCTCGGCGTGGCGACGGCGCTGGTCCTGAGCGCGTTCCGCAACAATATCGTCTTCTTCTATAGCCCGAGCCAGATCGTCGCCCAGCATATCGCGCCGGGCGAACGCATCCGCTTGGGCGGCCTGGTGGCGGCCCATAGCGTCGTTCACGAGGGCGATACGACCCTCTTCGTCGTGACCGACAAGGCGCGGAGCCTGAAGGTCACCTATACCGGCCTGCTGCCCGATCTGTTCCGCGAGGGCCAGGGCGTGGTGGCGGAGGGGCGGATCGGCGCCAACGGCGTCTTTATCGCCGACCAGGTGCTGGCGAAGCACGACGAGAAATACATGCCGCCCGGGGTGGTGGCGGCGCTGAAGGCTTCGGGTCATTGGCAGGAGGGTGGCGGCGGCGCGGCGCCGGCTGCCCGCGCGGCGGATGCAGCCGCAGCCGTCCCCGCTGCCGATGCGGCGAAAGGATACGGCAAATGATCCCCGAGATCGGCCATTACGCCGCCATCCTGGCCCTGGCGGTGGCGCTGGTGCAGGGCACGCTGCCGCTGATCGGGGCGGCGCGGGGCGATCGCGCCTGGATGGCGATCGGCAGCAGCGCGGCGATCACACTGTTCCTGCTGGTGGCGCTGGCCTACGGCTGCCTCACCTGGGCCCATGTCGTCTCGGATTTCTCGGTGGTCAACGTGGTGGAGAATTCGCACCACGACAAGCCGCTGCTCTACAAGATCGCCGGCGTCTGGGGCAATCACGAGGGCTCGCTCATGCTCTGGAGCCTGATCCTCGCCCTTTATGGCGCCGCGGTCGCGCTTTTCGGCGGCAATCTGCCGGCGAGCCTCAGGGCGCGCGTACTGGGCGTGCAGGCCTGGATCAGCATCGGCTTTCTCCTGTTCATGCTGCTGACCTCGAACCCGTTCCTGCGCCTCTTCCCGGCGCCCCCTGATGGCAACGGCCTCAACCCGCTGCTTCAGGACCCGGGCCTGGCCTTCCACCCGCCGTTCCTCTATCTGGGCTATGTCGGCTTCTCGATGGCCTTCGCCTTCGCCATCGCCGCCCTGATCGAGGGCAAGGTCGATCCGGCCTGGGCGCGCTGGGTCAGGCCGTGGACGCTGGTTGCCTGGTGTTTCCTCACGATCGGCATCACCATGGGCTCGTGGTGGGCCTATTACACGCTGGGCTGGGGCGGCTGGTGGTACTGGGACCCGGTGGAGAACGCTTCCCTCATGCCCTGGCTCGCCGGCACCGCGCTGCTGCATTCGGCGATCGTGGTGGAGAAGCGGGACACGCTGAAAAGCTGGACCATCCTGCTCGCCATGCTGACCTTCTCGCTCAGCCTGCTCGGCACCTTCCTCGTGCGCTCGGGCGTGCTGACCTCGGTCCATGCTTTCGCGGTCGATCCCAAGCGCGGCGTCTTCATCCTGGGCTTCCTGGTTTTCGCCGTCGGCGGCTCGCTCGCCCTTTACGCCTGGCGGGCGCCGAGCCTCAAGATCGGCGGCCTGTTCCAGCCGATCAGCCGGGAAGGGGCGCTGGTGCTGAACAATCTGCTGCTGGCGACGCTGTGCGGCACCGTTTTGCTCGGCACCCTCTATCCCCTGGCGCTCGATGCGCTGACCGGCCAGCAGGTCTCCGTCGGGCCGCCCTATTTCAACAGCGTCGTCATTCCGTTGATGGTGCCGCTGGTCGGCGCGATGGCGGTGGGACCGCTCATGGCCTGGAAGCGGGCCGATCTCGCCGGCGCGCTGGCGCGGCTCAAGGCGGCCTTCGCCCTGGCGGCGATCGCGGCGCTGGTGACTTTCTGGACGGTTTATGGCGGCTCGCTTCTGCCGGTGCTGGGCATGGTGCTGGTGGTGTGGTTGCTGCTCGGCAGCCTGATCGAGTTCGCTCTGAGGGTGCGTCTTTTCACCGTGCCGCTGACGCAATCTGTGGCGCGCGCCTGGCATTTGCCGCGGTCGAGCTGGGGCATGACGATCGCCCATATGGGACTCGGCCTCACCATTCTCGGCATCACCATCTCGGGCACCTGGTCGAGCGATCATCTGGGCGTGATGCGGCCGGGCGATACCGCGCATCTTGGGCCCTATGCCTTCACCCTGGCCGGCACCGCGCCGGTCAAGGGGCCGAACTTCACCGCCCGCCAGGCGACGTTCGACGTGACCAGGGACGGCGAGCCGGTCGCGATCCTTCATCCCGAGACGCGCCATTTCACCGTGCCGCCGATGGATACGACCAAGGCGGCGATCCGCTCCTCGCCCTTCGATGATCTTTATGCCGTCATCGGCGATGCGGATGGCCATGGCGGCTATGCCGTCCGCCTCTATCAGAAGCCGCTGGTCTCCTGGATCTGGCTCGGCGGGGCGGCGATGATGCTGGGCGGCGCCCTCTCGCTCACCGACCGCCGCCTGCGCGTCGGCGCTCCCGGCCGCAAGCGCCGGCCTGAAGCCGATCCGCACCGGCCTGAAGCCGATCCGCACCGGCCCGAGGCCGATCCGCACCGGCCCGAGGCCGGGCCGCCGCGGTTGCAGGAGGCATGAGGAGCGCCATGCGCTGGAAGTTCGCGCTGCCCCTCGTCCTCTTTCTTGGCCTGATGGCGCTGCTGCTGTGCGGGCTCGGCCTCGATATGCGCGACATCCCCTCGGCCAAGATCGGCGAGCCGGTGCCGACCTTCAATCTGCCGCCGGTCGGCAGCCTGCCGGGCCTGGCCTCCAAGGATCTTGGCCATGGGCAGGTGGTGCTGGTGAATGTCTTCGCCTCGTGGTGCGTTTCCTGCCGCCAGGAGCATCCCCTGCTGCTCGCGCTCAAACAGCAGGGCGAGGTCGCGATCTACGGCATCGATTACAAGGACGAGCCCGCCGCCGCCACCGCCTGGCTGAACGAGCTTGGCGATCCCTACAGCCGCATCGGCGACGACCATTCGGGCCGGGTCGCCATCAATTGGGGCGTCTATGGCGTGCCGGAAACCTATGTCATCGGCAAGGACGGCAAGATCGCCTACAAGCAGATCGGGCCGGTGACCGCGGAAGCCTTGCGCGACAAGATCCTGCCGCTGGTGCGCAAGCTCAGGGCGGCGCCGTGAGGGGGCATTATCGATTCCGGCCCAAGCCCGGCCGGCTGCGGGCGGCGGCGATGGCGGCGCTCGCCCTGGCGCTGCCGGTGGTACTGACGCTGGTTCTGGCCCTGGCCCTGACCGGGGTTCCGGCGCCGGCGGCGCGGGCTTTCGCCTATGAGGCGCCGCTCGCCAACCCCAAGCTCGAGGCGCGGGCGGACGCCATTTTCGCCAGCCTGCGCTGCCTCGTCTGTCAGAATGAATCGATCGCTGAATCGGATGCCGATCTCGCCGCCGACCTTCGGCGCATCGTGCGCGAGCGCGTGGCCAAGGGCGATACCGACGATCAGGTGCGCCAGTATCTGGTCGCGCGCTACGGCGAATGGATTCTGCTCAAGCCGCGCTTCGAGCCGCGCACGCTTCTGCTCTGGCTCGGCCCGCTCTTCCTGCTGGTTGCGGCCGGCGGCGGCATCGCGGTTTATTTCCGCCACCTGGCGCCGGCGGGCGCGAGCGCCACGGCGCCCTTGAGCGCGGAGGAGGAGCGCCGCCTGCGCGCCCTGCTCGACGACGAAAGCGCCGGGTGAGCCGGATGGGGTCTGCGTCATGTTGTGGCTGATCATCGGCGCGCTGACCCTGGTCGCGCTCGGCCTCGTGCTGGCGCCGCTTCTGGCGGGCGAACGGCCGGTGTTGTCGTCCGCACTTCATGATCTCGAAGTCTATCGCCAGCAGCTTGACGAGATCGGGGCCGAGGTCGAGCGCGGCACGCTCGATCCCGTGCAGGCGATCGCGGCCCGGACCGAGATCGAGCGGCGCATGCTTCAGGCGGCCGACGGGCCGGGCCTCTTGGGGCCTGCGCGCGCGCGCCTCAGCCCCAGGCTGACGGCGCTTCTCGTCCTCATCGCCCTGCCGGCCGTAGCCCTGCCGCTCTATCTCCATCTCGGCAGCCCGGGCCTTCCGAGCGTTCCCTATGCCGACCGGCCGGCGGATCGCGGCGCCGTCGAGCGCGGCCAGATCGTCGCCATGGTGACGAAGCTCGCCGACCATCTCAAAGCCCACCCGGACGATGTGCGCGGCTTCGTGCTGCTCGGCCGCTCGGAAGTGGTGCTGGGCGACGACGATGCCGCGGTCGCGGCCTATGACAAGGCGGTGGCGCTCGCGCCCGAGGATGCCGATATCGCCATGGCCGACGGCGAGGCCCGGGTCTATGCCGCCAAGGGCGATGTGACGCCGGCGGCGCTCGCCGCCTTCCGCCGCACCCTGAAGCTTGCGCCGCACCATCCCGGCGCGCTCTATTACCTGGCGCTGGCCCAGGCGCAGGCCGGCGATCTCGCGGGAGCTTTCGATCAGTGGCGGGCGCTCTATGCCGCAAGCCCGCCGGACGCCGCCTGGCTGCCGATGCTGCGCGATCAGATCCGCCGCGCCGCCGTGGCGCTCCACCGCGATCCGGATCAGGCGCTGCCGCTGCAAAAAGGCGCCGCCGCCTCACCCGCCGCCGGTCCGACCGCGGCCGAGATCGCGGCGGCCAAGCGCCTGAGCCCGCAGCAGCAGAGCCAGATGATCGCCGCCATGGTCGGGCGCCTGGCGCAGCGTCTGGCCACCGACCCTAGCGATTTCGACGGCTGGATGCGGCTTGGCCAGGCCTACGAGGTCCTGGGCCAGCATGACAAGGTCGCTCCGGCCTTCGCCAAGGCCGCAGCCCTGCATCCCGATGACCCGGTGCCGCTGACGCGCGAGGCGATGGCGATGGTCGCGGCGGCGGCGCCACCGGCTTCGGCATCCGCATCCGCATCGGCATCCGCATCGGCGTCCGCGCAGGGCGACGCGGACGGCCCGGTGCCGGCCCCGGCGCTGACGCTGTTTCGTCAGGTGCTGACCCGCGATCCGGGGTCGGTGCAGGCGCTGTGGTATCTCGGCCTCGGCGCGGCGCAGGCGGGCGATATCGCCGGGGCGCAAGCCCATTGGCAGCGGCTGTTGCAGCAGCTCGATCCCAAGAGCGCCGGCTATGAAGAGGTCAGCCGGCGCCTGGCCGCCCTCAAGAAATAGGGAATCGATCCGGCCCGCGCCTCAAAGCGCGCGGCGGAAGGTCAGGTTGAAGCGGCAATCCCCCGTGCGCGGATCGCGTCCCTCGGCCAGCGGCGCGATACCGTGGAAAGTGTGGCGCGCCTCTCCGCCCCAGACGATGACATCGCCGTGCAGGAGCGGAATGCGGCGCGCGCCGTCCGCGCGTTTGCCGCCGCCGAACAGGAAGATGGCCGGCAGCCCGAGCGAGACCGAGACGATGGGCTGGGTGAAATTGCGCTCGTCCTTGTCCTGATGCAGCGCCATGCGCGCGCCCGGCCGATAGCAATTGATCAGGCAGACATCGGGCGTAAAGCCGATGAAGCCCGCGGCGGCCGCGGCGCCTTCGGCCAGCGCGGCAAAGACCGCCGGCATCGGTGGCCACGGCCGGCCGGTTTCGGGGTCGCAGCGGTCGTAGCGATAGCCGCGCCGATCGCTCACCCAGCCGGCGCGGCCGCAATTGGTCATCGCCACCGACATGGCCTTGCCGCCCGGGGTGATCATGTGGCGCCAGGGTGCCGAAGCCAGGATCCCGTCCAATTCTCCGAGAAAGTCCGGGGCGACGGCGGCAGCAAAGCCGCGCAGGAGAACGGCACCCGCCGCCACGCGCTCGCCGCGGGCGGCGCCGTCCGGCAGGCTGGCGGAGAGATTGTCGAACAGATCGCTGGTCCGCCCGCCCGGCGCCATGATCAGGCCGCGTCGTGGAAGATGACGCCGAGGGTGAAGCGCGCGCCCTTGTGCAGGCGGCTCACCCCGTGGCGCATCGTCACGCTCGACACGCCGCGCGCGCCCTGGACCGGGCGGCGGTTCACCGTGAAGATCACGCCGCAGCCCTGGCCGAGCGTCACCACTTCGGCGCGCGACTGCCGGCGCGGGCGCTGCTCGGTCAGGACGAATTCGCCGCCGGTGAAATCGCGCCCCGGCGCGCTGAGCAGGAACGTCGCCTGAAGCGGGAAGACCAGCTCGCCGTAGAGATCCTGGTGCAGGCAATTATAATCGCCGGCGCCATATTTCAGCAGCAAGGGCGTCGGCCGGCGCTGGCCCGCCTCATGGCAGCGGGCGAGATAGCGGGCAAGCGTCGCCGGATAATCGGCGGCGGCGCCGAGCGCCGTGGCCCAGCGGGCGGCGATCACCGCGAGCGGCGGGTAGAGGGCCTCGCGCAAGGACGCGACCGGAGGGGCGAGCGGATAGGCGAAATAGCGGTATTCGCCCGCCCCGAACCCGTGCCGGGCCATGATGACCCGGCTGCGGAAATGCCGCTCCTCGTCATAGAGCCCGATCAGCCCGGCGCATTCGACAGGCGACAGGAGCGGCCCGGTGGCAGCGCAGCCATGGCGGTCGAGGTCATCGGCCAGACGCTGCCAGTCGAGGGCGGCGACCCGCGTCTCCAGCGGCATAGAAGCCGGGTCCGGCGTCCAGGCTGCGGCGAGCCGGGCTTCGGCCGGGCCGGTCACGGCATTGCCCGCGCCGGGCTTTCGGGGCGCCGTTCCTTTTCCAGCAGGTACTGTTTGCGCGCGATGCCCCAGCGATAGCCGGCGAGGCGGCCGTCCGCGGCGACGGCCCGGTGGCAGGGGATCGCCACGGCCAGGGCATTGGCGGCGCAGGCTCCCGCCACCGCCCGCACCGCGCGGGGCTGGCCTAGGCGCCGGGCGATCTCGCCATAGCTCGCGGTTTCGCCCGGCGGGATCTGGCGCAGCGCCTCCCATACCCGGCGCTGGAAGGCGGTGCCGCGGATGTCGAGCGGCAGATCGAGGCCATGGGCCGCGGCCGGGTCATCGACCAGCCGCACCACCTGCGCCACCCAGCGGGCAAAGCCGGGCTCCGGCGGGATCATCCGCGCATTGGGAAAGCGCCGGGCGAGATCGGCCAGGAGCGATGCCGGATCGTCGCCGAGCAGGATGGCGCAGACGCCGCTCTCGGTTGCCGCCACCAGCACCGTGCCGAGGGCGCAGCGGCCGGTCGCCTGCCGCACCGCCTCGCCCTGGCCACCCCGGCGGTAGGCCGTGGGCGTCATGCCCAGCATCCCGCCCGAGGCCTCGTAAAACCGGCCGGAGGAATTGAAGCCCGCGGCATAGATCGCCTCCGTCACGCCGCTGCCCGCGAGGAGACTGTCCTGCAACCGGCGCTGGCGGTGCGCGGCGGCATAGGCCTTGGGCGTCACCCCGGCGATGCGCCGGAAGAGGCGGTGGAAATGATGCAGGCTCAGGCCGGCTTGCGCCGCGAGAAGGGCCAGCACCGGCGGTTCCTCCGCCTGCTCGATGGTGCGGCAGGCGGCGGCGACCAGGGCAGCCTCGCGCACGCCGCGCGGCGGCAGGTCGGGGCGGCAGCGCTTGCACGGCCGGAAGCCCGCGCGTTCCGCCTCCGCCGCCGTATCATGGAAGGCCACATTCTCCGGGCGTGCCGGCCGCGCGGCGCAGGAGGGGCGGCAATAGACGCCGGTGGTCGCGACCGAATAGAAGAACCGGTCGTCGGCGTCAGGATCGCGCCGGCGCACCGCGTCCCGGCGCTCGGCGTCGGTGGCAAAGGCCGGTACGACCGGTGCGACCGGTGCGACCGGTGCGGCCGGTGCGACCGGTGCGGCCGGATCTGGGCCCGCGGTCCGGGCATGGTCTTGGGCGAACAGGGCGCTCATCGGATACCTCCAGGGGTGCAGTCAGCCACTGGGCGCCATTCTAGGGTCACGGGCCCTGGCCGCACTCCGGGTCTTGCGCGGCAATTCGCTTTCAGTTTATCGCGGAATGTCCCGTTCAGGACATTGCTTTCGGCGTCAGGCGCGCGAGCTTCAGGGCGATGACGAGGCAGAGCGCCTGCATCGTCAGCACCATGGCCGCCACGCCCCACCAGCCGCCATAGGACCAGGCGAAACCGCCGAGCGTGCCCATGACGCTCGATCCGCAATAATAGGAGAACGTATAGAGCGAGGAGGCTTGCGCCTTGGCGGTGGCGGCCCGGCGCGCCACCCAGCTCGAAGCGATCGAATGGGCGCCGAAGAAGCCGATGGTGACGGTGGCGATGCCGACGACGACGAGGTGGAGCCGGCTCGAACAGGTCAGCCCGCCGCCGATCAGCGCGATCGCCACCATGGCCCAGAGCATCCGCCGCCGGCCGAAACGGTCGGCCGCACTCCCCGAGCCGACCGAGGCGATCGAGCCCAGGAGATAGACGACATAGAGCGTGCCCACTTCGGTCTGGCTGAGGTCGAAGGGCGGCGCCAGCAGCCGGTAGCCGATATAATTATAGACCGTGACGAAGCTTCCCATCAGCAGGAAGCCGACGGCATAAAGCCCGAGAAGGCCGCGGTCGCCAAAATGGCCGGCAAGTGCCAGCCACTGGCTGCGCCATTGCAGCGGCAGGGCGGTGAAATGGCGCGACGGCGGCAGGCTGCGCCAGAAGGCCGCGGCGGCGAGCAGGCTGACGCCGCCGATCAGCCCCAGAGCCCAGCGCCAGCCGGCGATATCGGCGAGCGCGGCCGCGACGAAACGGCCGCTCATGCCGCCAAGCCCGCTGCCGGCGATGAACAGGCCGATGGCAAGCCCGATCGAGCGCGGATCGATCTCCTCGCCAAGATAGGCGATGGAGATCGAGGGCAGGCCGGCCAGCGCGATGCCGGCGAGAAAGCGCAAGCCCAGCAGCAGGTGGAAATTGCCGGCGAAGGCGGCCATGAGCGTCAAGGCCGCGGCGGCGGTGAGCGAGACGCCCATCACCGGCCTGCGGCCGACGGCCTCCGACAGGCTGCCGGCGAACAGCAGGCTCAGCGCCAGGGCGCCGGTGGTCAGCGACAAGGTGAGGCTCGCCGCGGCGGGGCTGCGGCCGAAGGCGGCGGAGAAGACCGGCATCAGCGGCTGGACGCAATAGAGCACGGCGAAGGTGGTGAAGCCGCCGAGGAACATGGCGAGGATGGTGCGGCGGAAGGCGGGCGTGCCGCGGCCGATCAGCGGCAGGGGCGGCGGCTGGGATGGCGGCGGGGGCGGTTCCGCCACATTCTCGATCTCCATGCCGACAACACCCGCACTGCACCGCGCCGCCCGGACCGGAACCGGGCCGGACAAGGCTAGAATCGATTGCGGGAAAGGGGAATGGCTTTTTGCTCGGCCGCGATCGGATGCGACCTCTCGACAGCGCCCGCGGCGCCGTGGTGTCATAGCGCACGCCCGAACCGGCGCGAGGGGAAGGATTGTTCGCATGGTGCGGCTCGATGACGCGCAGACGTTTCTGCCGGATGTCTGGCGGAGCCACGCGGCCTATTTCCCCGAGAAGGACGCCATCGTCTGCGGCGAGCGGCGCATCTCGTGGCGGGCGTTCAACGCGGCGATGAACCGGGTGGCGAACGCGCTGCTCGGCCTCGGGCTCGGGCGGGGCGACAAGGTCGCGGTGCTGATGGGCAATGTGCCCGAGGCGATTACGATCATGTTCGGCATCGTCAAGGCCGGCGGCTGCGTGGTGCCGGCGAGCGCGCTTCTGACCTCCGAGCAGCTCGCGGTGCTGATCGAGGATTGCGACGCGAGGTTTCTCATCGTGGCGGCGGCGCTGCGCGAGCGGATCGAGCCGATCCGCGGCCGCTTGCGCAAGATCCGCGCCGATGGCTGGATCGGCGCCGATTTCGGCGGCGAAGGCGGCTGGCGGCATCTGGAGGACGAGATCCTGGCGCGGGCATCCGACGCCGAGCCCGATATCGCCTATGCCATGAGCGATGCCTTCAACATCATCTATAGTTCCGGCACGACCGGCCTGCCCAAGGGCATCGTGCAGACGCATCGCGCGCGCCAGCATTGGTCGTTCTCGAACGCCATCGAAATGCGCTTCGAGCGCGCCTCGCGCGCCTTGACCACGACGGCGCTCTATTCGAACGGCACCTGGCTCATGGTGCTGCCGATCCTCTTCGTCGGCGGCACGCTGCACATCCTGCCGCAATTCTCGCCCAGCGCCTTTCTCGAGACCGTGCAGCGCGAGCGGATCACCCATACGTTCATGGTGCCGCCGCAATATATCGCGACGCTGGCCCTGCCCGATCTCGAGCGTTTCGACATTTCCAGCCTGAAGGTGATGCTCTCCGCCGGCTCGGCCCTGCGCCCCGATACCAAGGCCGGGATCCTGGCGCGGCTGGGCGCTGGGCTTTACGAGCTTTACGGCTGTTCGGAGGGCTTTGCCACCATGCTGAAGCCCGAGGAGCAGGAAGCCAGGTTCGGCTCGGTCGGCACCCCGGTTCTGGGCTTCGAGATGCGCATCCTCGACGACGAGGGCCGGGTGCTGCCGCGCGGCGCGGTCGGCGAGATCGCGGGCTACGGCGCCGGGCTGATGAGCGAATATTACCGGAAGCCGGAAGAGACGGCGGCGATCCTCTGGCGCGACGAGCGCGGCCGCAGCTTCCTGCGTACCGGCGACATCGGGCGGATGGACGCGGACGGCTTCCTCACCATCCTCGACCGCAAGAAGGACATGATCATCTCCGGCGGCTTCAACGTCTTTCCCGCCGATATCGAGAGCGTGCTGGGCGAGCATGAGGATGTCGAGGATGTGACCGTCATCGGTATCCCACACGAAAAATGGGGCGAGACGCCGCTGGCGCTGGTGATCCGCAAGCCCGGGGCGGCGGGCGGCGAAGCCGACATCCTGGCCTGGGCGAACCAGCGCCTGGCCAAGCACCAGCGCCTGTCGCGGGTCGAGTTCCGCCCGGAATTTCCCCGCAATGCCCTGGGCAAGGTGCTGAAACGCCTGCTGCGCGAGCCGTTCTGGACTTAAGCTGCCGCCGCCAAGAGGGAGGGGATCGGTGACGCGGGAGACGGCCATGGGCCAGAAGATCGCGGGCGTGCGCGGGGTGCCGCTGGAATTCTGGTACGATTTTGCCAGCCCCTATGCCTATCTCGCCGCCTCGCGCATCGAGGCGCTCGTTTCGGCGACAGGTGCCGCGCCGCCGATCCATCTGGCGTGGCGGCCGTTCCTGCTCGGGCCGATCTTCCGGCGCCGCGCCGCCAATCCCTCGCCCTTCCAGGAAGCGGGGCCGGAGGAGCGGCGATACCGCCACCGCGACATCGAACGCCTGTGCCATCTTTACGGACTTGCCCTGAAATGGCCATCGACCTATCCGCGCGGCAGCCTCCTGGCGGCCCGCGTCACCCTTGTCGCGGCCGAGGAGGGCTGGGGCGGCGCCTTCACCCGCGCCGTCTTCCACGCCAATTTCGTCGAGGATCGGGACATCGCGGCGGAAGGCGTCGTCGCCGCGATCCTGCGTGATCTCGGGCGCGACGCGGACCCGATCCTGGCGCGGGCCACGGCGCCGGAGGTCAAGGCGAAGCTCGCCGCCCAGGTCGAGCAGGCGATCGCCATAGGCATTTTCGGCGCGCCGAGCTTTATCGCCGGCGACGGCGAGCTGTTTTGGGGCAACGACCGCCTGGAGCAGGCGATCGCCTGGGCCGTCGCGGCGGGCGCCGGCGCGCCAGCCGAATCGGGAAACCTCCGCGCGCGGGAATAGAAGCGGCATCGCCATCGCCGCCGTGCTCGAAGGACATCCGGCCCAGGCGCGGCTGTAGCGGGGCGCCTTGATCTCTCATCCCCAATAGTCTATATATGGATACGAACTCCATATGTGGAGAATTTATGGACAATCCGCGGGCGGCGGCGAAGAAGGCAGCGAGAAACCTGTCGCGCCCGGGCGAGGGCGTTCCCTTTGCCCGGCGGCAGGATCCGGCGGTGCGCGAACGCCTGTCCGCGCCGGGGCTGCGCACCTTCTTCAATATCGCCGCGGAATGGCGCCTGACCGGCGAACAGCAGCGCCTGCTGCTGGGGGGCGTCGCGTCTTCGACCTATCATAAATGGAAGGCCGGCTCGGTCGGCACGCTCTCCTATGATCAGATTGAGCGGATTTCGCTGGTGCTCGGGATCTATCAGGCGCTGAAGCTTCTGTTCGCCGACGAGGCGAGCGGCCCGCGCTGGCTGAAGGCGGTCAATACCGATGGACCTTTCGCCGGCTTCGCTCCGCTTGCGCGCTTGCTCCGCGGCAGTATCGACGACCTCTATGCCGTGCGGCGCTATCTCGACGGCTGGCGCGGCGGATGGCCGTGAAGCCGCCCGCGCCGCCGAGCCGGCGCTTTACCGCCCGCACCCACCGCCTCATCGCCTCGCGCTGGCCGACGATCGGGGTGTTCGACAGCGTCGCCACGGCGGCCGATCTTGAAACCGTGCTACAGCTTGCCTCCCTGACCAACGACCGGGTCAACGAGACGCTGGCGCGGCTCGGCCGGCTCGACCGGTCGGACTGGCTGGTCGGCCAGCCGGGTGCCAGCCTCGTCATGGCCGCCTTCTGCCATCCAGCACCCGGCGGCGGCCGGTTCAACAGCGAGGCGCTCGGCGCCTGGTATTGCGCGACCGAGATCGAAACGGCGGTGGCCGAGACCGTCTATCATCACACCAGGCGCCTCGCCCATTCGGCCAGTGGCTTCCGCCATACGATCCAGATGCGCGAGCTGGTGAGCGAAATTGACGCCGAGATCGTCGATATCCGCGGCCGGCGGAAAAGCCAACCCGATCTCTACCATCCCGAGAATTATGCCGCGTCCCAGGCTTTCGGCGAGGCCCGGCGCCGGGAAGGTGCCAACGGCATCCTCTATGCGAGTGTCCGCCGCGCGTCTGGCACCAACCTGGTCGTCTACCGTCCCCCCTTGCTGCCGCCGGTGCTGCAAGGAGACCATTTCGACTACCGCTGGAGCGGAAATCCGGCGCCGGCGGTGGTGAAACTCACCAATCTCGCAACAGGGTGACGCAAGGCGTGCGCGCTTGGGTGAGATATCATCGCCGGCCGGGCCCTCCGCACCCCGCGGCTGTGTCGGTAACGTCATGATCACCCGATTGTCGATCTCGGCCTATCGGTCTTTACGCGACGTGCGGCTCGGGCTCGATGCCTTGAACGTCGTCACCGGCCCCAACGGCAGCGGCAAGTCGAGCCTCTACCGCGCCTTGCGGCTTCTGGCGGATATCGCCCAGGGCCGGATCATCCAGTCGCTGGCGCGCGAAGGCGGGCTCCACTCGACATTATGGGCCGGACCGGAGACGCTTTCGCGCGAGATGAAGCGGGGAACCCAGCCGGTGCAGGGCACGGCTGGACGGAAGCCCATCAGCCTCAAGCTCGGCTTCTCGTCGCACGAATATGGCTACGCCATTGATCTTGGCCTGCCGCTGTCGCAGCCGTCCTCGCGCTTTTCGAACGACCCGCACATCAAGGTCGAAAGCCTCTGGACCGGCGAAATGCTCGGCCGGGCAAACGAGTTCGCCCGCCGCGATGGTTCTCTGGTGCAAATGCGCGATGCTCGGGGCGCCTGGCAGCGCGTCTTCCAGGATCTTGGGCCCTTCGACAGTATGATGACCCATTGCAGCGACCCGCGCGAGGCACCGGAGCTTCTGCGGCTGCGCGAGCGAATGCGGGACTGGCGATTTTACGACCATTTCCGCACCGATGACGAAGCGCCGGCGCGACGGCGCCAGATCGGTACCTACACGCCGGTGCTTGCCGGCGATGGCGCGGACCTCGCCGCCGCCGTCCAGACGATCATCGAGATCGGCAATGCCGAGGAACTGGAGAAGCGGGTCGCCGATGCCTTCCCCGGCGCCCGGGTCGAAATCGTCACGGCGGAGGGGTATTTCGAACTGGTCATGCGCCAGCATGGTCTGTTGCGACCGCTCGGGGCGGCGGAATTGTCGGAAGGAACCCTGCGATATCTGCTTCTCATCGCCGCTCTCCTGTCGCCCAGGCCACCCGCGCTCATGGTCCTGAACGAGCCGGAAACGAGCTTGCATCCCGACCTGTTGCCGCCCCTGGGCCGGCTGATCACGCAGGCGGCCAGACATTCGCAGATCATCGCCGTATCGCACTCGCCCGGCCTTCTGTCCGCGCTCAATGCCGCCGGCGGCACGCGGCCGATCATCCTGGACAAGCAATTGGGCGAGACGATCGTTCAGGGCGGCGTCACACCCGCCTGGGCCTGGCCCGCGCGGTAACCTGCCGGCGTCGGGGCGGGTGATCTTGCCGCCCGCCCGCCCGCCCGGGACGGGCTGTGATATCATCCATCCCGAGTGCAACCCTTGCGAGGAATGGTCGGCACGGAGGGCGGGCGGCATGTCAGAGGGGCGCGACGCCGGCGGGCCGGGTGGCTTGAAACCGCCGGGCAAAATCTCGCGGTTCTGGAAACATACGCACCGGACCCTCGTTCTTCTGGGTCTTCTCGGCGGTGCGCTTGCCGGCCTTCTCGCGGTCAGCGGCGGCCTGAAATGGGGCTTACAGCAGGTCGAACGCCTGGGGAGGGTCGAATTGGCCGGCTCCTATCCGGGCGAGACCTGGCGATTGGCGAAGCCCGCGCAATATGCCTGGCTCCAGGACACCTGGTGCTATCCCACCCTGAAGGATTTTCACACCCAGTTCCGGCTTGAGGGCGGCGTACTCGAGCGGCGGAATCGATCCGAGACGCCGGTTCATGTCGATACCGGATGGGTCAAGACCAAGATCTATGTCTCGAACCGCGACATGCTGCGGATTGCCTACGAGGATTCCGATCTTCCCGCCTCCTTCGTCACGTTCGCGCCGGCAAAGCCCGCCGAATGGTTTGAAAACGAACGCCGCTTGCGCGACGACGGGTCGGTTGTTTCGGGGCGCAAATATCTGGTTCTGAGCTGCGGGCGCTGCCGGGTCAGCGCCGACGGGATGACCTATTCCTGCGGCTGAGGATCCGGCCGCCGCTTCAGGGCGACGAGGCCGCCAGATGGGCCATGAAGGCCGGCACCCGAATCATCGCATCGGCGCGGGCGGGCGGATTGCCGCCGACATGCACGGAGCCATCCGGGTTCTGCGCGAAGGAGACATGGCGCAGGATCCGGACCGGCACCGGCACGTCGAAATCATGATAGGCGCCGGGATAGGTTAGAAGCGTCACGTCGGCCGGCGCATGCAGGGTCAGTTCGTGACAGGGCGGCGCCGGGGTCCAATCGTCCTTCGCGCCGATCAGGATGAGCATCGGCGCCACCGGATGCCAGTCCCGGCCGGGCGAGGCGAATCGGCAGGCGGGATAGAAGGCGACAAAGCCGCGAAACAGGCCCGCCGGGAGATCGTGGGCCGGACGGCTCGCCCGCAGCACCGTGCTGGCGCCGTTCGACCAGCCCATCAGGATGATTCCGCCCGGCGGGATGCCGGCCTGTCTTTCCAGCCAGGACGCGGCCGCCAGCGCATCCGCCCGGCGCATCGCCATATAGCCGGCGATACGGTGGCTCACGCGGCATTGCGGGCCGAGGCCGTGAGAGCCGAAACTGT
>CALCYJ010000369.1 GCA_937905845.1 uncultured Rhodospirillales bacterium | reverse complement strand
GCCCGAACCTCGAGATCGGCAATCGCCTGAAGGTCGTCTGGCACGCGCGGCTCGAGGAGCAGCTCGGCAGCTTCACGGTCGAGCCCACCGGCGCCGTCTCCGCCCAGTTGCTCGACGATCCGTTGCGTCTCGCCGGCTTGGCGTCGGCCTGCGCCGTCGCCGACATCGTGCTGCCCGAGCGCGAGCCGCATGACGACGTCTTCGCCGCCACCGCGACCCTGATCGCCGCCATCGCCGGAGGCGCGCCGGACTGGTCCGCCGCTTACGTGCGCTGGGAGCTGGACTTGCTGGCCTCGCTGGGTTTCGGCCTCGATCTCACCCGCTGTGCCGCGACCGGAGACACCGCGGATCTCGCCTATGTCTCGCCCAAGAGCGGCCGCGCCGTCAGCCGTGCCGCCGGTCACGGCTATCGCGACCGCCTGCTGCCGCTGCCGTCCTTCCTGATCTCGCAAGCCAAACCCGAGCGCGAGGATGTGCTCGCCGGCCTGCGGCTCACCGGCTATTTCCTCGATCGCCACGTGCTGCACGGACCCCAGGTCAAGCACAGCATCACCGACCGCCGACTGGAATCGCGCGGGCGGTTTCTGGAGCGGCTCGCGAGCACCCCTTGATCACATGGGCCTAATCCCGGCATTCTCTCGGCAACGATAACCAAAACCAAGCGCGTCAAATGCCCCCATCCCATATCGCCGTGATCGGCGCCGGCATCGTCGGCGTATCGGCCGCTCTGCACCTGCAGCGCGACGGCGTGACGGTCACCCTGATCGACGAGCGCAATCCCGGCGAGGGCACCTCGAAGGGCAATGCCGCCGTGGTCGCCGTCGATTCCGTCTCGCCGGTCGCCACCCCCGGCGTGATGTGGGGCGTGCCGAAATACCTGCGGGACCCGCTGGGCCCGCTCGCGATCCGCTGGTCCTATCTGCCGCAGATCGCGCCTTGGCTCCTGCGCTTCATCGCCGCGAGCTCGCCCAGGCGGGTCGAGGAGATCGCAACCGCGCTCGCCGCGATCCTCTCGCGCGCCACCGACGTGCATCGCGATTTCGCGCAGGCGATCGGCGAGGTCTCGATGCTGCGCCAGACCGGCTGGCTCGGCGTCTTCGAGCGCGACAGTAAGTTCGCGGGCTACCAGTGGGACCTCGACCTGCAGAAGCGCCATGGCGTCGACTACCGGGTGCTGAAGCAGGAGGATATCCGCCAGTTCGAGCCGGCGCTGCAGCCGATCTTCCGCCATGCGGTCTACTACCCGCAGAACTCCTACGTCGCCGACAACTTCCGCCTGGTGCGCGCGCTGGCGGCGCTCTTCGCGAAGAACGGCGGCGCCATCGTCAAGGCCAAGGTGACCGGCTTCGGCTTCGGCCCCAACGGGCCCAACGCCGTGCAGACCCCGGACCGAGCCATCGCCTGCGACGGCGTCGTGGTCGCGGCCGGCGCCTGGTCGAAGAAACTGACCGCCATGCTCGGCCACAAGGTGCCGCTCGACACCGAGCGCGGCTATCACGTGACGCTGCCCAACGCGCAGAAGATGCCGCGCATGCCGCTCTATTCCGGCGATCATTCCTTCGCGGTCACGCCGCTGGAGATCGGCCTGCGCTTTGCCGGCACGGTGGAGCTGGGCGGCCTCGATCTGCCGCCCAATTACGCGCGGGCCGAGATCCTGATGAAGCACGGCCGCCGCATGTTCGGCGACTTGAACGAAGAGGGCCGCAGCGACTGGATGGGCTTCCGCCCCTCGATGCCGGATTCGCTCCCGGTCATCGGCCGCGGCAAGCGCTACGCCAACACCTATTTCGCCTACGGCCACGGCCATCTCGGCCTGACCTTGGGTCCCATCACCGGCAAGCTGATCGCCGACCTGGTCGCGGGCAGGGATTCCGGCGTCGATCTCACGCCGTTCCGCATCGACCGGTTCTAGGGTCTCACTGCGCCTGCTGGATCGCCTGCTGCAAGGTCTGGCAGTGCGGATCGTCCGCCTTGCCCTGGCATTGCTGCTGCAGATAGGCGCCGACCTTCGGGCAGGTCCTCACCAGCGTCACGTCGCGCGCCATCTCGTCGCCCTTGAGCTTGGCGCCCTGGAAGCTCGCTTGCGTGCCGTCGGCGATCGCCTGCTTGAACTCGTCGCTCAACAGGCCGATCGCGGCATCCGCCGAGCAGCTGCAATTGGCCTGCAGCTCGCTTCCCGCGCCAAAGCGGCCGTCGCTCATGCATTTGCCATAGGCCGCGTCATGGATCTGCTGCACCACGGCCTGGGCCTCGCCCGGCTGGGGTGCCGCCTGCTGGGCGCCGGCGGCCCCGGCGAAGGAGGCCAGACCGACACACACCGTTACAATCGCCCAAAGCTTTCGCACGCCAGGGTTCACAATTGGGTTCACCATGCCGCTCCTCGCTGAACTGGCCGCATTCTCCCGGTTTGGTGGGCGAAGGGAAGGGTTTTTTCGCCCTCCGAAAGGTGTAGAATATCGGCGGGGAAAGGGAACGCGGGTCCCCATTCGCTTGTTGTGGATTGG
>CALCYJ010000368.1 GCA_937905845.1 uncultured Rhodospirillales bacterium | reverse complement strand
CGCTCTCGACGATGCTGCTGGGCGATCTCGGCGCGCGGGTGATCAAGGTCGAAGTGCCGGGCCCGGGCGATGATTCACGCCATATCGGCCCCTTCATCGCCGGCAAATCGGCCTATTTCATGTCGATCAACCGCGGCAAGGAATCGATCGCGCTGAACCTGCGCGAGCCGGCCGACCGCGCGCTGTTCGAGCGGCTTCTAGCCCAGGCCGACGTCGTGGTGGAGAATTTCCGCGGCGGCACGATGGAAAAGCTCGATTATGGCTGGGACCGTTTGCATGCCCGCTTCCCGCGCCTGATCTATGCCGCGGCTTCGGGCTTTGGCCATACCGGTCCCTACCGGCTGCGCGCCGCCTATGACATGGTGGTGCAGGGCATGGGCGGGGTGATGAGCCTGACCGGCCATCCCGGCGGCCCGCCGACCCGCGTCGGCACCTCGGTCGGCGATATTACCGCAGGGCTCTTCACCACTGTCGGCGTCAATGCCGCGCTCTATCACCGCGCCATGACCGGCGAGGGCATCAAGATCGATGTCGGCATGCTGGATTGCCAGGTGGCGATTCTCGAAAACGCCATCGCCCGCTATACCGCGACCGGCGAGATCCCGGGCCCGCTCGGCGCCCGTCATCCCTCCATCACCCCCTTCGAGGCCTACCAGACCAGCGACGGCTTCATCATCATCGCCGCCGGCAACGACCCACTGTTCCACACTTTGGCGCAGGCGCTCGGCCGGCCCGAGTTGAGCCAGGACGAGCGCTTCAACAGCAATCCGCAGCGCACGGCGCATCACGAAGATCTGAAGGCGGAACTCGAAGCCACCCTCACCACCGCCGGCACCGCCCACTGGCTCGAAACCCTGGGAAAGGCCGGCGTTCCCTCCGCCCCCATCAACAATGTCGCCCAGGTGCTGAGCGATCCCCATGTCTTGAGCCGCAACATGGTCTGCACGGTCGAGGACAAGATTTCGGGCACGGTGACGATGGCGGGCAATCCGGTCAAGCTTTCCGCCTTCCCCGATCCGCTGACGCGCGCACCGGCGCCCGATCTCGACGAGAACCGGGCGGCGCTGCTGGCGGAACTGGCGGCGGCGGAAGCGGCGGCGAGGGAGACGGCGGCGGCGGCATCCTGAGCCGCCGGGCCGAGCCCCGACCCTTCAGGATCAGGCCCGGGTGCGGAATTCTCTAGCGCTTGCTTTTCACCGCCTCCAGCCGGGCGATGAGGCTGGACGTGTCCCAGCGGCTGCCGCCCATCTGCTGCACTTCGGCATAGAACTGGTCGACGAGGGCCGTGAGCGGCAGGCTTGCGCCCGAACGCCGCGCCTCGGCCAGGACGATGCCGAGATCCTTGCGCATCCAGTCGACGGCGAAGCCGAAGTCGAAACGGCCCTCGATCATGCTGACGGCCCGATTGTCCATCTGCCAGGATTGCGCCGCGCCCTTGGCGATGACGCCGACCGCCTTGGCACGGTCGAGGCCGACGGCGCGGGCGAAATGCAGCCCCTCCGCCAGCCCCTGCACCACGCCGGCGATGCAGATCTGGTTGACCATCTTGGTGAGCTGGCCGGCGCCCACCGGCCCCATGAGCTGATGCATGCGGGCATAGGCGGCGAGAAGCGGCGTGGCCTGCTTGTAGATCGCCGGCTTGCCGCCGACCATGATGGTGAGCTGGCCCGCTTCGGCACCGGCCTGGCCGCCGGAGACCGGGGCATCGAGGACGCTCACCCCCTGCTTGCCGGCGAGGCCCGCGATCTCGCGCGCGACATCGGCGGAGGCGGTGGTATGGTCGATCAGCACCGAGCCCTTGCCCATGCCGGCGAGCGCGCCCTTCTCGCCCAGCACCACGTTCCTCAGATCCTCGTCGTTGCCGACGCACGTCATGACATAGCGGGCGCCCGCCGCCGCCTGCGCCGGCGTCGTCGCCTTGCGGCCGCCATAGGCCTTGACCCAGGCGGTGGCGCGGCTGCCGGTGCGGTTATAGACCGTCACCGTATGACCGGCCCGCGCCAGATGCCCCGCCATCGGATAGCCCATGACGCCCAGACCGATGAAAGCCACCGTTTCGCCCATATCCTGCATCCCCTCTCCACGGCCCCCGTCTGGAGCCTGATCCCCTAGCTTCGGCACGATTTTATCCCGACTTCCGCCAGAATGCCCCAACCTCGGCCAGAATACCGGCTCATGGCGCAAGCTCGCGATAGCGGCCGCAGAAATACAGCAACGCCTCCTCGTCCGCGGCATAGGCATGGCGGAGCACCCGGCCGAGGATGATCTCGTGATCGCCGCCGTCATAGGCGGCATGCTTATGGCACTCGAAGATCGCGAGGCTGCCCGGCAGCACCGGCGCCCCGCTCGCCGCGACATCGAAGGCGACGCCGGCGAAACGGTCGGTATCGGTGCGGGCGAAGACGCGCGACAGCCCCTCCTGCCCGCGGCTCAGCACATTGACCACGAAGGTCTGGGCGCGGTGGAAATGGCCAAAACTGGTATTGGCGCGATCCAGGCTGAACAGGATGAGCGGCGGGTCGAGCGAGACGGAGCTGAAGGAATTGACCGTAACCCCGTGCGGCAGGCCGTCCGCGGTGCGGCAGGTGACGATACAGACCCCGGTAACGAAACAGCCGAGCGCATCCCGGAATTCACGCGACACGGGCCTTCCCCGGGCCGATTACCACCAGGCCGGCCGCCATTTTCGCCAAATCGTTCTCCCTCTTCCTCAAGCCACGCATCGCATCCCCATCACCCGCCCGGTTTCATGCCTCGATCGGGTGCCTTCGCGCACCCGGCCGGCGTGCCGCGCACCGCCGCTTGCGCCCGATCATAGCCCGAACGCAGAGCCCGGGCTCGCCCTTTTGCGCGGCGCGAGAACCAAGGGGCCGCGCCCGTCCTTAAACCCCTTCTTAACCAGAAACCGCTACAACCGGCCGTGACGTCCCTATTGTGTGGTCTGGCTGAGAGCGATGTTCCTCTTTATCGGTATCGCCGTCGTGCTTATTTCGGTGTTCGGCGGCTATATGCTGAACGGCGGCGAACTGATTGTGCTGTTCCAGCCCTTCGAGTTCATGACCATCTTCGGCGCCGCGGTCGGGGCTTTCGTCATCGCCAATCCGAAATCGGTCCTGTCCGGCACCGCCCAGTCGCTCAAATACCTCATCTCGGGCTCCCGCTACCGTAAAGAAAACTACATGGAGCTTCTGAGCCTGCTCTACAGCGTTTTCAAGACCGCCAAGCTCAAGGGCATGCTGGCGCTCGAGGTGCATGTCGAGAACCCGACCGAGAGCACGCTGTTCCAGCAATTCCCCCTTTTCGCCGCCAATCCGCTCGCCGTCACCTTCACCTGCGACTATCTCCGGCTGCTCACGCTCGGCACCGAGAACCACCACGAGGTCGAGGCGCTGATCGACGAGGAGCTTGAAACCCACCACCACGAGCACGAGATGATCGCCGGCGCGCTCACCACCATGGCGGACGGCCTGCCGGCGCTCGGCATCGTCGCCGCCGTGCTGGGCGTGATCCATACGATGGGCTCCATCACCCAGCCGCCCGCCGTCCTTGGCCATCTCATCGGCGGCGCGCTGGTCGGAACCTTCCTCGGCGTGCTTCTGTCCTATGGTTTCGTCGGCCCGATGGCGAGTTCGCTGCGCAATACGTTCGAGGCCGAAGCCAAGTATTTCCAGTGCATCAAGACGGGAATTCTGGCCCATATGCAGGGCTATGCCCCCTCGGTCGCCATTGAATTCGCGCGCAAATCGCTCCTCTCCGACGTCCGGCCGACCTTCTACGAGGTCGAGGAAGCCACCAGCAACGTCCAGCCGGTCTAGCCGCCATGCAGAACGACCGGCCCATCATCATCAAGCGGGTCAAGAAGAGCGGCGGGCACGGCGGCCATCACGGCGGCGCCTGGAAGGTCGCCTATGCCGATTTCGTGACGGCGATGATGGCGTTCTTTCTCCTGCTCTGGCTGCTCAACGTCACGACCGACGTGCAGAAGAAGGGCATCGCCGATTATTTCTCCCCGGCCGCGCTGAGCCAGTCCGACAGCGGCTCGGGCGGCATGCTCGGCGGCCGCACCATCATCTCCAACGGCAGCCGCCTCTCCGACAACGGCGTCCCGAGCGTCGTCATCGGCCAGGCGCCGCCCGATGCCCACCCGGGACGCAAGTCGCTCGACAATGGCGCATCGCCGCGCGAGACCAACGGCGGTCCGGCGGTTCCAGGCTCGGAGGCGGCCGAAATGGCGCAGGATCAGGCGAGCCCGGCGCCGGCCAAAACCCCCGCGCAAGCCAAGGCCGCCGCCCAGGCCAAGGCGGTGGCGCAGGCCAAGGCGGAGCTGGAGGCGGAACAGACGAAGAAGGAGCAGCAGGCCTTCAAGCAGGCCCAGCAGGAGCTGCGCCAGGCGATCGATACCTCTCCCGAACTCAAGGCCCTGAAGGATTCGCTCCTGGTCGATATGACGCCGCAGGGCCTGCGCATCCAGATCGTCGATCAGCAGAACCAGTCGATGTTCCCGACCGGCAGCGCCCAGATGACCCCGCGCACCCGGCTTCTCCTGCAAAAGATCGCGCAGGTGATCGCCAAGCTACCCAACAAGATTTCCATCTCCGGCCACACCGACGCCGCGCCCTATCCGACCGACGCCGGCTATGACAATTGGGAACTTTCCAGCGACCGCGCCAACGCCAGCCGCCGCGCCCTGATCGATTCCGGCATGGCGCCCGACCGCATCTCGCAGGTGGTGGGGCGGGCCGACGAGGATCCGCTGATCGCCAAGGATCCCCTCGATCCCCGCAACCGGCGCATCTCCATCGTCCTGTTGCGCATGGCGCCGCCGCCGGCGGCCACGACCGCGCCGGCAACCCCCGCCGTGGCACCGGCTCCCCCCGCGCCCGTCAAGGCCGAAGCGCCCGTCCTGCCGCCCGACCAGCGCTAGCCCGACCCCTCCTGCGCCCCTGGCCGCGCGCAAGTCTCGCGTGGCATTCACGGCGCATTTACCCTATCCTGGTGTCTGGAACGCCGCCATCGCGTCCCGAAGGTCCGTTTCGGAGTGTCGACCGGTGAAGCATCGGGTTCAAATTCCCTTGCGGCACTTCTTCGCCACGCCGCCGACGCCGTGTCCCTACCTCGCGGACCGGCTGGAGCGCAAGGTGGTGACGCTCCTGGCCGGCGAGGATCCCGACCAGCTCCATGATGCCTTGAGCCTTGCCGGTTTCCGCCGCTCGCAGGATCTGGCCTACCGGCCGGCGTGCGATCAATGTTCGGCCTGTGTGCCGGTGCGGGTGCCGGTGGCGCGCTTCACCCCGGGCCGCTCGTTCCGCCGGGTGCTGGCGCGCACGGCCGATGTCGTGGGGCGCGAGGCGCCGGTACAGGCGACGCGGGAGCATTTCGCGCTCTTCCGCCGCTATCTGGCGACGCGGCATTCGACCGGCGGCATGGCCGACATGGATTTCGGCGATTACCGCGCCATGGTCGAGGACAGCCCCGTCCGCACCCATCTGGTCGAGTTCCGCTCGGGCGACGGCGCGCTGTTCGGCGTCTGCCTGACCGACCGCATGCGCGACGGCCTGTCGCTCGTCTATAGTTTCTTCGAACCGACGCAAAGTTCCCGCAGCCCGGGCAGTTTCATCGTGCTCTGGCATATCGCCCGCACCCGCGAACTCGGCCTCGACCACGTCTATCTCGGCTACTGGATCGCCGAAAGCCGCAAGATGGCCTACAAGATCCGCTTCCAGCCCCTGGAACGGCTGGGACCCGAGGGGTGGGAACCGCTCGATCTCTGATCGCCCGTTCTCTACCCCCCGGTCTCTAGCGCCCCATTCTCTAATCTCCGGTTCCGGCCAATCGCCAGCCCCTCCCCGCCGCCGCCGTCCGCCCGCGCCCCCCGGCACGTCGCTTTGACAGCGGCCCTCGCCGGCCAAAGCCATTTCGTCCCCTCCCAAGATCAGGCCAAGATCAGGCTTGAGTCCTGCGAGCGACTATCCTCCGGCCGCCTTTGGAAATTCGCGATCTCCGGCCCGATTGCGCCAACCAAATCGCACCGGCCGCTGTCAAAAATCGTGATCCTGCCGCCCGAGCGCACCCTGATCTCTGTCGCAGGACGAGAGTACATCGAAAGGTCACAAATTATGGATTGCGCTTTAACCAAAAATTAACTAACATTTGTGTCGAAGATTTGCCAATCGCCTCGCTCCTATCTGACTTTCAGGACCGATGGCATGAACCGATCGTCGGTTCGCGCAATAGCGCGCGCCGTGTATTTGGTTTTTGTTCCTAACGGATCCGGCGGTGATAGCGGCACGGCGAAAAGATGATAGCGACGCGACGAAAAACAGGGGGGTCAGGCCGTGGCCATGATCCGATCGGCGGTCGGACATGAACCAAGTCGCCATTCGTGCTTGGTTGAGTCGGTGGTTGTGCCTGGTTCGAGTTGGTGGTTGACTCT
>CALCYJ010000367.1 GCA_937905845.1 uncultured Rhodospirillales bacterium | reverse complement strand
CGGCAGGAGTGAGCGCGCTCGCGCCCTTCTAATGCAGGCTCGCCCACGGCTCGTCGAACGCATGGGCCGCGTGGTGGTAGAATTCCCGATATTGTTCCGCGCTCACGCCTGCCCGCGGCCGGGTCCATAGCGCCGCACCGCTATTGATCGCCGTCAGGGCGCCCTCGGCACCCTCCGCCAGCAGGATCGGCAGGCCGATATGGTCGGAATAGGTCTTGACGATATGCTCGATGCGCGAGCGCTCCAGATATTCCTCGGCGTCCGCCCGCAGATGCAGCACGATCCGGGTGCCGCGCGCGACATCGGCCGCCTCGCCGATCGTGAAATCGCCGCTCCCCTCAGAGGACCAGCGCCAGCCTTGCGCCTCGCCCGCCTTCCGGCTGAAGACCTCGACGCGCTCGGCGACCATGAAGGCGGAATAGAAGCCGACGCCGAACTGGCCGATCAGCGGCAGATCCTTCGCCTTGTCGCCCGAAAGCTGCCCGAGGAACGCCGTGGTGCCCGAACGGGCGATGGTGCCGAGATTCTCGATCAGCTCGGCCCGGTTCATGCCGATGCCGTTGTCGGCGACGGTGATCGTGCGCGCCCCATTGTCGAGGCGGATGCGCAGGCGAAGCTCCGGCTCCTCGGCCAGAAGCCCGGGCTCGGTCAGAGCCTGGTAGCGCAACCGGTCGCAGGCATCGGAGGCATTGGAGATCAACTCGCGGAGGAAGATCTCCTTCTCGCTATAGAGCGAGTGGACGACGATATTCAGCAGGCGGGCGACTTCGGCCTGAAAGGACAGCGTCTCTTCGGTCATCGGCGGGCATTTCTCCGGATCCTCGGCGCCCGGGCGGGCGGCAGGTAGAACGATCCGCCTTATGTGAAAGCAAAGGCCGCCCTCGTCAAGAGGGGAGCAGCCGATGCGCTTGCCCCGTGCCCCGCGCGCCGCCCCGGCGCATCGGCCAGCCAGGCCTCGGCGCCCCTCAGATGCGGCCTGACCTGTGAAAGGCTCTAGTGGCTTCCCGCGGCGTGGGTCTCGTCCTTCTCGACCTCGGTCGGACCCTTCATCTCGACGGCGGCAAGCGTGCGGGTGAAATTCACCACGCGATAATCGGGAAGCTGATAGGCCCAGCCAGCAACCCGCGCATTGATCGCGGCGGCTTCCGCCGTGACCCGCGCCACCGGATCGCCCGCATCCTTGCCGGTGCTGCCGGCCTTGGCGGGAGGTGCGGCATCCGCCTTCGCTGCTTCGCTGGTGGGCGCTGCGGCATCCGCCTTCGCTGCTTCGCTGGTGGGCGCTGCGGCATCCGCCTTCGCTGCTCCGTTGGTGGGCGCTGCGGCTTTCGCCTTCGCTGCCTGGACCGGATCGACGGCGGCGGCGAAGCTGGTCCAGGGCTTATGGTCGTAGGTCGCGGTATGCACCGTCACCACCAGCCCGTCGAACGTGTGATAGATGACGAGCGCCGCCTTGGCAAAATCCACTTTGTCGGCGCGCGTCACATCGTCGAAAGTCACGAGATCGAGTGCGGCGGCGATGCCGTTCACATTGGTGATCTTCGGATTGACGCCTTTGGGCAGGCCGGAGACGGCGAAGTTCTCCTCCTTGCTCGTCGGCCGCGCGAGGGTGAAGGCCGGCCCCTCGGTCGGGGTCACGTCGACCTGCATGACGCTGGTGCGGGGGACTTGCAGGATCTGGGTCTTGAGCCAGGCGGTGGACTCCGCATGGGCATCGAGCCGCCCCTGCACCAGCCAGCTCCGCCTGTCCCCCACCTTGCGCGCATAGAGCAGGGCGGGCGAAGTATCGGTGGCGTAGGAAGAGGTCTTGCCGACCAGCAGCGCCGCCAAGGTCTTGCCGGCCCCGTTCTTGAGCACCAGCTGGATCGCCGACGAGTCGGGCTTGTCGATGTCCGCCACGCCGATCTCGTCGTAGAGATCGGGCCGGTCGGTGCGCGGCGCCACGGTCTTGAGCCCGGCGATCCCCACCACCGCCGCTTTCACCTGGTCGGGATCGGCCGGGTAGTTTTCCTTCTGCGCCATCACCCAGGGGCCATCGCCCTTCTCGGGCCGGGTGATGGTGAAGCTCTGCTTCGCGCTACCGACCGTGATCGAATGCACATCGTTGACCTTGGCCAGCAGGCCCGGATAGAGCAGCCCGATGCCGCCCTGAGCGGTATTGAGCGCTTCCTGCTGTTGCTCGACCACATAGCCCGCGGCGGCAATGGTCACGATCGTTACGGCGGCGAGGACGAGCCAGCTCGTGGTACGCATCAGTGCCTCCAGATCCTAAAGCATGCCGGTCAGGCGGCAGCGCTTGCGCGCCGCTTGCGCCGACGCCGGCGCATCGCCGCCAACACCAGCGCCACGATGGCGACGGCAATCGGCATCGCCGCCAGATCGATCAGCTTGATGCGCCATTCCAGCCGGTTGATATCCTGGTTCAGGCTGAGCTGAACCCGCCTGAGTTCCTTGCGGGTATGCAGGATGTTCTGGCGGAAATGCTCGATCGCCTGCGCTTCCTCGCTGGGTAGCAGCGCCCCGCCCGGATTG
>CALCYJ010000366.1 GCA_937905845.1 uncultured Rhodospirillales bacterium | reverse complement strand
GTCAACAACGATCTCACCACGATCCAGAACCTGAACCAGCAGATCGTGCAGGCGACGATGAGCGGCACGTCCACGGCGTCGCTGGAGGATCAGCGCACCCAGGCGGTGAACGAGATTTCCGGGATCATCGGCATCAACACGACCCAGATGGCGAACGGCGCCATCGGCATCAGCACCACCTCGGGCATCACGCTTCTGGATTCGACCGCGCGCCAGCTCGTCTATACGCCCGCCGGCACGGTCACCTCCGGGACTGAGTTCAACCAGATCACCGTCAATAGCGTCAATCCCACCTCGGGTGTCGTCGCCGCCACCGGCACGCCGCTCGATCCCGCGGTGCAGTCCGGCTCGCTCGCGGGCTGGCTCACGATGCGCGATCAGGAGCTGCCGGCGCTCGCCTCCGAGCTTGGCCAGCTTTCCTCAAGCGTCGCCAATCAGCTCAATGCCGTGAGCAATGCCTATACCGCCGTGCCGCCGCCCGCGAGCCTCACCGGGCGCAACAGCGGCCTTACCGCCGCCGATCTTCCGGGCTTCACCGGCCAGACGACCTTCTATACGACGGATTCCAACAATGCGATCGTGCAGGCGGTGCGCGTCGATTTCGACACCGGCACGATCTATAACCCGCCCTCCTCGACCACGCCGACGGCAACCTTCACCACCCTTGGCGATCTCACCTCGGCCGTGACGACGGCGCTGGGCGGCAGCGGCACGCTCGCGCTCAACAACGGCGTCATGAGCTTCACCGCGACCGGCACCGCCGCCGGCGTCGCCATCCAGCAGGGCAGTGTCGCCGCCGGCGCGCAGGACGAAAGCCGCGGCGGCGACGGTTTCTCACAGTTCTTCGGCATGAACGACCTGGTGCAGACCGCCGCCCCCCTCGTCACCAACACCGGTTTCACCACCAGCTCGCCGCTCTCCTTCAGCGGCCAGACGACGTTGCAGCTCATCGGGCCCGCCAATCAGGTGGCGGCGACCGTGACCGTCAATTTCGACCAGCCGCCGCTTTCCACCCCGGGCGCGACTTTCGGCGATCTGCTTTCGTATCTGAACAGTTCGAGCGGCTTCGCCGGCAAGGCCACCATCGGCCTCAGTTCGGATGGCGCGCTCACCGTCACGCCCGCTTCCGGCTATAGCGGCTATCAGCTCGAGGTCGGCGACGATACCAGCAATCGCGGCGGCACCGGCATGACGCTTGGCACGCTTTTCGGTATCGGCAGCGCCAACCAGGACGATACGGCGCAGAATTTCAGCGTGGTGAGCAGCATCGCCAGCAATCCCTATGCCCTGCCGCTGGCGAGCGTCGATACCACGGCGGCGGCCGGGACCGCGGCGCTCAATCTCTCCGATAATTCCGGGGCGCTGGCGCTGGAGAATGTCGGGCAGCAGACCTTCACCATTCCCGCCGCCGGCAATCTCGCCCAGACCACGACGACGCTTGGCGGCTATGCGGCGGATTTCATCGGCGGCCTTGCCAACGATGCCGCCAATACCCAGACGCAGCTCACCCAGCAGCAATCCCTCCAGACGGCGTTGCAGCAGCAGGCGAGTTCGGTCTCGGGCGTCAATCTCGACAACGAGCTGGCCAACATGGTGATGCTGCAGAATGCCTACAACGCCTCCGGCCGGGTGCTCACGACGGTCAACCAGATGCTGACGGCACTGATGCAATTCTAGCGCGACAGGCCGGCCCGGCGGCGATGCGATGCGGCTTCCGGCATGATCGGCCAACGTGATCCAAAGGTGATGTGATGGTAACAAGCATAGGAACGTTCGCCCAGAGCCAGATGCTGGTGTCTGAGATGCAGCAGCAGCAGACCAACATGGATACGGCGGCCGACCAGGTGACGAGCGGCTATATCGCGTCGAACTATCAGGGGTTGGCGAGCAGTGCCGATACGTTGCTCGGCTCCCAGGCGGTGCAGAGCAGCACGCAAGCCTATTCCAACAGCAACACGCTGCTCTCGAACACGCTGCAAACCTACAATACCGCGCTCGGCAGCCTGGCGACGACCGCCCAGTCGTTGCAGCAGGCGGTGATGACGGCGCTCGCCAACAATTCCGGCACCGCCTTGATCGACCAGGTGCAGGACCTGCTCCAGCAGGCGACGTCGCAGCTCAATACCAACGTCGGCGGTCAGTATATTTTCGGCGGCACGAATACCACCACGCCCCCGGTCAATACCACCGACCCGACGGCCTTGGCCGCGCTGCCTTCGCCGCCGACCGCCGCCTTTTCCAACAACCAGGTCACGCCCTCGACGCAGATCGATGCCAATACCACGGTGAGCTACGGCCAGCTTGCGAGCACCGTCGGCACCGGGTTGCTGCAATCGATCCAGCAGATCCTGCAATTCAATTCGGGGACAGTGCCGACGGGCGCCACGGGTCCCGCCAGCGCGTTCGGCGCGACGCTGACCCAGACGCAGCAGACCTTCCTGACCGGCCTCCTGGGTCAGCTCACCGACAACAACAATACGATCAATGCCGCCGCGGCGCAGAACGGTGACCTGCAAAGCGAGCTGCAAACGGTGCAGAACAACCAGTCGACGCAGCTCAATACGCTCACGACCTTCATATCCAACCTGCAGGATGCGAATGCCGCGCAGGCGATCACCAACCTCAATCAGGATCAGGTGGCGCTTGAGGCCTCCTATAACGTGATCAGTTCTCTGAGCAAGCTCAGCCTGGTGAATTTCCTCTAGCGCCGGTCACGCCGCAATCCGGACCGTCTCGGGCGGGCCCGGGCGCTTCAGGCCGCGTCGGGGCGGGGGAGACGCGGCACGTCGATGCGGCGGGCCGGTGCGCCCGCGCAATGGATCTCCCACATCATCTCATAGGCGGTTTCGAGATGGCGGCGATAGCGTTCGCCGTCGAACAGCGGGCAGGTCAGGCGGCCCTGGACGAGGCGCCGGCGGATCGCCTCAAGCTCGCCGCCCCCGCGCGCGAAGGCGATGGCGCGGCGTTCGTATTCGGCGAGATCGCGGGCGATCAATTCCGGCACGCCGGCGGCCGAGGTCAGGGTGGCGCCGAGGCGGGCGGGCGGGCTGTCGCCCGCGACGGTGAGCACCGGCAGGCCGACCCAGAGCGCATCGACCGTGGTGACGCCGCCGCCGTGGCGGCGATTGTCGAGCGCCAGATCGGCGAGCTTCAGGCGCGCGAGATGCTGGGGATGGTCCATCAGCTTGGCGAAGACGAGGCGCTGGGCCTCGATGCCGCGCGACTGGGCCTCGCGCCGGAGGGTCTCGCGGGTCGCATGCATCCAGTGACCGAGCCACAGCACCGCGTTCGGCACCTGCGCCAGGATGCGCATCCAGACATCGAAGATGCCCGGTTCGAACTTGCAAGGGTGGTTGAAGTTGGCGAAGACGAACGCATCCTCGGGCAAGTCGCAATCGGCGCGGCTGACCGGCGCGGCGGCGATCTCGGCCCGGACCGTCGCCATGAAACTGTCGGGCAGATAGACGAGCTGCTCGGTGCAATAGCGCTGCCATTCCGGCGGGATGAACTGGCGGTCGGTGATCAGGTAATCGACGAAATCGCTGCCCGTCGTCAGCGAATAGCCAAGATAATGTGCCTGCACCGGCGCTGGCCGCAGCGCCACCACTTCCAGGTAGTTGACGGACGTATGGCCGGTCGTATCGATCAGGATGTCGATGTCGTCGTCGTAGATGCGGCGGGCGGCGACCTCGGGGTCGAGCTTGACGAGGTCGGTGAAATGATCGAAGCCCTTGCGGAAGGCGAGGCTGAACGGCACCCCGTCGCAGGCCATGAGGGAATAGCCGTAGACCTCGAAACGCTCGCGGTCGTGGCGCTCGATCACCGGCTGCAACACCAAAGGCATGCTCTGCTTCGTGGTATAGGGCAGGAGATAGCCCAGGCGGATGCGCGCCCTTTTCGGGCGGGAGAAGGTGAAGGCGAGCCTGGCTTTCGCCGGGGCGGCGTCCGCCGCCATCCGCGCCGCCTTGTGGCGCGCCATGCGGAAGGTGAAGGCCTGATCGACCGGCAGGGCATGCATGTTGAAGACGTCGGTCGAGACCGGCTGACCCGCCGCCATCTCACTCTCGATGCGGCCGATCAGCTGGGCGCAGAATTCGTCGTAGCCGCTCCAGTCGCAGAGCGAAAGCTGCATGTCGATGTAGCGGGGCAGCGCCAGCCGGTTGTCCGGCTCGCGCTCCAGAACCAGCTTGTAGAATTGCGCCGCCCGGTCGGGCATGCGCCAGCCCTCGAAGATCGACGCGGTCTCCAGCATGGCATCGATACTGTCGGGTTGCAGCCGGAGCGCGTGCTCCAGGCATTCGCCGGCGTCGACCTGCCGCTCCTGGCCATTCAGCGCGCGGGCGAGGATCAGCCACAGGAGCACGCTGTCGGGCTCGATGGCAAGGCCGCGGCGGGCGGCATCCTCCGCCGCGACGAAATGGCGGGCGGCATGGGCGCAGCAGCTCAGATGGTAGCAGCCGATGGCGTTGCGCGGCACCAGGGTGATGGCCCGCTCATAGGCCGGCATCGCCTCTTCGAAACGGCCGAGCATGCGCAGCGCATTGCCGAGATTGTACCAGGCCTCGCTCATGTCGGGTTTGAGGTCGAGGGCGGCGCGGAAAGAGGCGGTGGCCTCGGGAAAGAGCCTGGCCGCGGCATAGGCGTTGCCGAGATTATTATGCGCCTCGGCGAAATTCGGGCGCAGTGTCACCGCGCGCAGGATCATGGCGATGGCGGGCACCAGCTTGCCGGAATCGTAGCAGATCATGCCGAGCAGGTGCCAGCAGTCAACATTGCCGGGGTCGAGCTGGAGAATGCGGGTATAGAGCCGGTTGGCCTCGCTATATTCCCGCTTCCCGTGATGCACCAGCGCTTCGGAGAGCAGGCTGGCGACGTCGGACATGAGGGTCTCCCGGGCTTTCGATCGATCGCCGTGACGGCGCCGCACGCCCCGCATGATGCAAGGATCGGGTCAGCCTATCGCCTTATCCTTGCCTTAAGGTTAATGCGGGACCTTCACGCGCGATTGCGTCGAACCGCCGCCTGGCCACCTAACCCTTCCTTAACCGGCGGCAGGCTAGTGAAGGGGGCCGGCGGATTCGATGCGCCGCCGGACCCGATGCACCGCCGGCGCCGGCAACAATAAAGCAGCCGTTCAAGAGACTGGCATGAAGCCCTTCGTCGATTTCTACCGCCATAACGGGATCTCCCCGGTCTCGCAGGACATTTCCGACCGCCAGCGCCATAGCGACCGGCGCGAGGCGCTCTATCGCCATCTCGGCCTGGTGCCGGCCTGGCTCGTCGGCCGCCGGGTGATCGAGTTCGGCCCGGGCTCGGGCTACAACGCGCTCTATACGCTGTCGCTCGGGCCGGCGAAGCTGGTCCTGGTCGATGGCAATCCCTTCGGCCTCAAGGCGGCGCGCACCCTTCTCGGACCCGAGGAGGGCGCGGCGCGGGTCGAATATATCGAGGAGATGGTCGAGGAATTCGAGCGCCAGGAGCGCTACGATCTCGTCCTGTGCGAAGGCACCATTCCCTTTCAGCTCGACCCGCCGGCGTTTCTGCGCCGCGTCGCCGGCCATGCGGGCGCGGGCGGCGTGGTGGTGACGACCTGCGTCGATGGCGTCTCGATGCTGGCGGAGACGCTGCGCCGGCTGCTGGCGACCCTTCTCACCAGCCCTGAGCAGACGGTGGCCGAGAAGCTTGCCGTCCTGATGCCGGTCTTCTCGCCGCATCTGGCGACCCTCAAGGGCATGAGCCGGCCGCACGAGGATTGGATTCTCGATCAGCTCGTCCAGCCCCTGGTCGGGCGGCTCTTGTCCATCGACGATGCCATCGCCGCCCTCGACAGCGGCTTCGACGTCCATGGCGCGAGCCCGCATTTCTTCACCGACTGGCGCTGGTACAAGGACATTCACGGCAGCCAGCGCGCCTATAACGACGCGGCGCGCGGCGCCTATTACCGCAATCTGCATAATCTGCTCGACTATCGTTTCGTCGGCGATCCCAGGCCGGTGGACGAAAACCGCCGCCTGCTCGCGCTGGGCGATGAGATCTTCTATCTCGTGCAGCGCTATGCCAACGAGGGCCGCGACCAGCGGATTCTCGATGCGGTGCAGAGCCGCTTGAGCGATCTGGTGCGGATCTGCCGCGCCGCCGTCCCGCGCACCGCGGAAGCCTTCGATGATTTCCAGCGCGTCCTGCGGGCGTACCGCGCCACCGGCCGCCTGGCGACCTTCGAGGCTTTCAGCGCCTGCTTTGGCCGCGGCCAGCAATATTTGAGCTTCATCCACCGCGCCTAAGGCCGGCGGCCGCGTTGCCAAGCCGGCGGCGATCTCTATAGTGGCGGCCATGAATACGCTCGGATTGGATGGCGCGCCCGCCGGCACGCGGGTGGTCGTGGCGATGTCGGGAGGCGTCGATTCCTCGGTCACCGCGGCCCTGCTCAAGGAGCAGGGCTACGACGTGGTCGGGATCACGCTTCAGCTCTACGACCATGGCCAGGCGGTCGGCCGGCGCGGCGCCTGCTGCGCGGGGCAGGACATTCACGACGCGCGCCGGGTCGCCGAGCGCCTCGACATCCCCCATTACGTCCTCGATTACGAAAGCCGCTTCCACGAGGCGGTGATGGCGGATTTCGCCCAGAGCTATCTCGCCGGCGAGACCCCGATCCCCTGCGTGCGCTGCAACCAGCGGGTGAAGTTCCGCGACCTCCTCGGCACGGCGCGCGATCTCGGCGCGAGCGCGCTCGCCACCGGCCATTATGTGCGCCGGGTGATCGGCGCGGACGGCGCGCAATTGCACCGGGCGAGCGATCCGGCCCGCGACCAGAGCTATTTCCTCTTCGCCACGACCCGCGAGCAGCTCGATTTTCTGCGCTTTCCCCTAGGCGATCTGCCGAAGCCGGAGACCCGCCGCCTGGCCGCCCGCTTCGCCCTGCCGGTGGCGGAGAAGCCCGACAGCCAGGACATCTGCTTCGTGCCCGAGGGGCGCTATGCGCGCGTGATCGAGCGCCTGCGCCCCGGCGCCGCCGAGCCGGGCGAGATCGTCGATCTTGCCGGCCGCGTACTCGGGCGTCACGAGGGCATCATCCATTATACGATCGGCCAGCGCCGCGGCCTGCCGGGCGGCGGGCCCGAGCCGCTCTATGTCGTGCGGCTGGAGGCGGAGAGCCGCCGCGTCGTGGTCGGGCCGAAGGCCGCACTCCTGGTCGGGCGGCTCCGCCTGCGCGAGGTGAACTGGCTGGGCACGCCGCCGGCGGTGGAAGACGGGCTGGCGGTGACGATCAAGGTGCGCTCGACGACGCCAGGTGGCCTTGCCGCCCGGGTCCGGCCGCTCTGCGGGGATGGCGCCGAGGTGCTGCTGGAGGTGCCTGAAGCCGGCGTTGCCCCCGGTCAGGCCTGCGTCTTCTATGACGGCGAGCGGGTGCTGGGCGGCGGCTGGATCGCGGCCGCGTTTGCTGAGGCTGCCTGAGGCATGAAGCGGACAGGGCCGCGGCGATGACGGGCAAGGCTTATCTCACCGGCGCCTACGACACGAAGGTGGGGGAGCTGCCGGGATCGAGCTGTCTTGGCCTGCATGCCGAGGCGGCGTTCGGCGCGCTCGCGGACGCCGGCCTTGAACTTGGCGATATCGACGGCGTGCTCTGCGCCTATTCCTTCACCCGGCCGCACATCATGCTGAGTTCGGTCGTGTGCGAATATCTCGGCATCCACCCGGCCTTCACCGCCGCCCTCTCGGTCGGCGGCGCCACCGCCTGCATCCAGGTCATGCAGGCGCAGGCTTTGGTCATGGCCGGGATCTGCCGCCATGTGCTGGTGGTGGCGGGCGATAATCGCGCCACCGGGCTCACGCGCGATGGCGCCGTGGCGGCCCTGGCCGGCGTCGGGCATCCCGAGTTCGAGCAGCCCTACGGCATCAGTGTGCCGGCGGCCTATGCCCTGGTGGCGCAGCGCTACATGCACGAATATGGCGCGACCCCCGATCACCTTGCCGCCATCGCCGTCACCCACCGCGCCCATGCGGCGCTGCATCCCAACGCCCACAAGCGCGAGCCCATCACGCTCGCCGACGTCGGCCGTTCGAAGATGATCAGCTCGCCGCTGCGCCTGCTCGATTGCTGCCTCATTTCGGATGGCGCCGCGGCCCTGATCATCAGCGCCGCCGAGGCTGCCCATGACCGCCCGCACCCCCCCATCGCCCTGCTCGGCGCCGGCCAGGGTCATACCCACGAACATATCATCGCCGCGCCGACGCTCACCGATTTCGGCTGCCACCGCGCGGCGGCAACCGCCTTCGGCCAGGCCGGCCTTGGGGTCGGCGATGTCGATGTCGCGCTGATCTATGACAGTTTCACCATCACGCTGCTGGTGGAACTCGAATCGATCGGCTTCTTCGCCCGCGGCGAGGCCGGTCCGGCGGCAGCAGCGGGCGCCCTCGGCCTTGCGGGCTCGTTGCCGTGCAATACCCATGGCGGCCTTTTGTCCTACGGCCATTCGGGCGCCGCCGGCGGCATGTTCCACCTGGTCGAGGCGGTGCGCCAGCTTCGCGGCGCGGCCGGCCGGCGCCAGGTTCCCGGGGCCGAGGTCGCCTTCGTCCATGGCGACGGCGGCATTCTTTCCGCCCATTGCTCGCTCCTGCTGGGAAAGGCCTGAGCATGCCGGCGCCGATCGCGGAAGCCACGGCCGAAACCCTGCCCTTCTGGGAGGCGGCCGCGCGCGGCGAACTGCTCTACCAGCGCTGCCGGCGCTGCGGCAAGGTCCAGTTCTACCCGCGCGGACATTGCGCCGCCTGCGCCCATCGCGCGCTTGACTTCGAGCCTTCGGCGGGTCACGGCACGATCTACAGTTTCACCATCGTCCATCGCGCGCCCAGCGCCGCCTTCCGCGATCTTGTCCCCTATGTCATCGCCCTGGTCGATATGGCGGAAGGCTTCCGCCTGATGGTCAATCTGCTGGGTTCGGACGCGGTATCGGGGGCGGCAATCGGCCGCCCGGTGCGCATCGTCTTCGCGAAAAGGGGCGAGGGCCAGGCGGTGCTGCCCCAGGCGGAGTTGGTGGCATGAGCGCGGTTCTGACCTTCCGCGATTTCCAGCCCGGCGCCATCCTCGGCCGCCGCAGCCTGACGCTTGATCGCGCCCTGCTCCGCCCGTGGGAGGATCTGTTTCCGGCCGAGGCGCCCTTGTCCACCGCGGTGCCGGCCGGCTTGCTGACGGCGATGATGCTGCGGACCTATGCGCAGCTCGTGACGCCGCGCCCGCCCGGCAATATCCGCGCCCGGCAGCGTTTCGAGCTTTTGGCCCTGCCGCCGGTGGGCGCCCGGGTGACGACCGAGCTGCGCTGCCTGGGCAAGGAGATCCGCAACGGCCGCCGCCAGGTGCATTTCGGCGCCGAGATGTGCGATCGCGCCGGCTCGCCGCTGCTGATCGAGCGTTCGACCATTCTGTGGGCGGCGTGACCCCGATGGCGGGGCGGAGCGAGACGGCGGCCGGCCAGATCAGGAGCAGCCTGATCGAAAGCAGCCTCAAGGTCGATGACGCGCTGATCCGGCGCTATGCCGCCATGACCCGCGACGGCAATCCGCTGCATCTCGATCCGGCCTTCGCGGCGGCGACGCCCATGGGCGGCATCATCGCCCACGGCACCCTGCTGCTGGCGCCGCTGTGGCAGGCGCTGGAACAGACGCTCGGGCGCGAGCGCCTGGCCGGGATCGTGCTCGATATCCGCTTCAAACGGCCGGTCCGGCCGGGCGACGTGATCACGGCCGGCGGCACGCGGCGGCGCGACGGCCGGAGCTACGATGTCTGGGTCGAGGCCGCCGACGGCACGCGGGTGATCGAAGGCACCGCGCTTTCGACGGCGACGCCCGCCCGCGGCACGGTGCGAACCCTCGTCCAGCCGAGGAAAAAGCCCAAGCCCGGCTCGCGCCGCCCGCCGGTCTGAGGGATTCGGTCCTGCGGTTCCGATTGCATCGGAATCCTTCTCCATGCTTTTGTTGCAGCATGATCTTCGGCGCACAGGCATGGCTCTCGCGTAAGCGGGCGGAACGACGGCCGGCAAGACTTGCCGCGGCGGCGGCGCTTCTGGCCTGGCTGGCCGTGGCGCTACCGGCCCGGGCGGCCGCGGCTCCGCCGCCGCCGTCCCTTCCCGGCGCGGCCGCCGGCGGGCTCGCCTTCTACATCCTGGTGCTGGTGGCGGCGGTGGGGGGTGGTCTCGCCGCCTGGAGCCTCGTGTGCCTGCGCCGCCTGCGCCGGGGGATGGCGGCGGGCGATCGGCGGGAGGGGCGGCAGGTCCAGGATGTTCTGGCGGTCCTGGCCCAGGCGCCGGCGCGCTATTGGCGGGTCGACGCGCAGGGCGGACAGGCCGGCTCGACCGATCTCGGCCCCTGGCTCGGCCTGGGCTCGGCGCCCGCGCGTCTGGAAGATCTCGCGCCGGCCTTCGCGCCGGGCGGCTTTCAATCCTTAGGACAAAAGGCCGCGGCGCTGCGTCACGAGGGGCGCGCCTTCGATCTCGACCTGGATCTGACCGACGGGCGGGTGATTGCCGTCGCCGGCCGCGCGGTCGCGCCCTTGAGCCTCGTCCTCTGGTTCACCGACGTTTCGCAGACGCGCGGCGAGGCCGCGGATCTGCTGCGGTCGGCGGCGGCGGCGGCGGCCGAGGCCCGGGAGTTGCGCCGCATCCTCGATACCCTGCCCCTGCCGGTGTGGCGGCGGGGCGCGGATCTGGCGCTCGCCTGGTGCAACGCCGCCTATGCCGCGATGGTGGAGAGCGATCGCGCGGGTGTCGCGGCGCAGCAGATCGAGCTGGTTTCGGGCCTCGATCCGGCGCAGGCGCGCAAGCTCGCGGCGCGCGCCCGCGAGGGAGCGGATGGCGTAAGCGAAACC
>CALCYJ010000365.1 GCA_937905845.1 uncultured Rhodospirillales bacterium | reverse complement strand
CGCACCCCGCCGTGACGGGCGGCGATGAAGCGGAACGCCTGCTCGATCTGCCGGCTGGCATCGTCGGCGCGCCCGAGCGGCGCCACCGCCTCGGCCGGCCCGGCCATTTCCGGATAGGGATCGGACAGATCGCCGAAACCGTGGAAATCGAGCCCCCAGACGTGAAACCCCCGGTCGGAGAGATCATCGCGCCAGGAGCGGCCGTCGAAACGATGAGCGATGGAAAGCGCCGAAGGAAAGGTCCCGCCATGGACATAGAGAACGACGCGCGGCGCACCGGCCGCAGCGTGCGCAGGCGGGAGATGGCGCAGGAACAGCGACAGGCCGGGGTGGGGACTTTCAATGCGGAATTGTTCCTCGCGCTCATCGAGCTTGGGGGCGAGGTCGAGGGCGAGATTGGCGGCGGCGTGCTTTGTCATGGCGGGCTCCGATCCGGGTTGGCGTTGCGATAGATATGGTGCTTTTCGCCGCCGTCGTCGCGGACCATCACTTCGGCCGAAACCGAACAATCGCCGGATGAAATGCCGATCAATTCAGCCTATCCTGTCACTATGACGCAGAACCATCCTTCCATTGCCGAGGTGGCGTCCCTGGTCGGGAACCCGGCGCGGGCCAATATCCTGACGGCGCTGCTCGACGGTCAGGCGCTCACCGCGGGCGAACTCGCCTATGTCGCCCAGGTCTCGCCGCAGACGGCGAGCGGGCATCTTGGCAAGCTCGCCCAGGCGCGGCTCCTCACTGTCGCCAAACAGGGCCGGCATTGCTATTACCGGCTGGCCTCGCCGCTGATCGGCCGCATGCTCGAAGGGATCATGGCGGTGGCGGCCGACGGCCCGCCGCGTTACCGCCCGGCCTGGCGCGGCGACGAGGCGCTGAAGGAACTGCGCACCTGCTACGACCATCTGGCCGGGCGCCTGGCGGTGGCGCTGGCCGATGCGCTCGCGGCGCGGCGGCATATTCTGCTCACGGCCGACGGCGGTATCGTGACGGCGGAAGGCACGGACTTTCTCGCCCGCTTTGGCCTCGACATGGAGAGGGTCGGTCAGGGCAAGCGCGCCTTCTGCCGGCCGTGCCTGGATTGGAGCGAGCGCCGTCCCCATCTGGCCGGCGCGATCGGCGCCGCCCTGGCCCACCGCTGCTTCGAGACGGGCTGGGTTGCCCGCCTGCCCGATACCCGCGCGCTCAGCCTCTCGCCGGCGGGCCGCGCCGGCTTCGCCGAGGTCTTCGGCCTGCACCCCGATTAGGGTTGGGGTCTAGCTTGGCGCCCCGAGCTTGGGCAGCAGGCGGCTGCGCTGCCGGTTGGTCTCGATATTGGGCAAGAAGGCCGCGAGCAGGCCGATCGCCGGCAGGAACGAGCAGACGCGATAGACGAAGTCGATGCTGGTCCAATCGGCAAGCTCGCCCAGAACCGCGGCGCCGATGCCGCCCATGCCGAAGGCGAAGCCGAAGAACATGCCGGCCACCATGCCGACGCGGTTGGGCATCAGTTCGGTCGCATAGACGACGATCGCCGAAAAGGCCGAGGAGAGAACGAGGCCGATCACCACGCTCAGCACCACCGTCCAGGGCAGGCTGGCATAGGGCAGCGCGAGGGTGAAGGGCAGCACGCCCAGGATCGAGCACCAGATGACGTATTTCCGCCCGACGCGGTCGCCGACCGGGCCGCCGACCACCACGCCCGCCGCCGCCGCCGCCAGGAAGACGAACAGATAGACCTGCGCGGTCTGAATCGGCAGATGGAAATGATGCATGAGATAGAAGGTGTAATAGCTGGTGATGCTGGCGAGATAGAAATATTTGGAGAAGATCAGCGCCATCAGCACCGACACCGCGATCGCCACCCGGCGCGACGGCAGGGCGACGGTGTCAGCCGCGGCGGCCTGGCGCTTGCTCGGCTGGGCATGGCCCTGGTTCCGGTACCAGCGGCCCAGAAACGTCAGGATGATGATGCCGGTGAGGGCTGCGAGCGACAGCCAGGCCAGGCTCGATTGTCCCCGCGGCAGGATGAAGAAGGCGGCCAGCAGCGGCCCCAGCGCCGCGCCGAAATTGCCGCCGACCTGGAAGAGGGATTGCGCCAGCCCGTGCTGTCCGCCCGAAGCGAGGCGGGCGATGCGCGAGGATTCGGGATGGAAGATCGAGGAGCCGACGCCCAGCAGCGCCGCGCCGGCCAGAAGCTCGGGAAAATTGGCGGCCATCGACAGGGTCACCATGCCCATCAGGGTGAAGCTCATGCCGAAGGGCAGCGAATAGGGCTGAGGCTTGCGGTCGGTAAAAAGGCCGATCAGCGGCTGAAGCAGCGATGCCGTCACCTGGTAGGTCAGCGTCAGGAGGCCGATCTGGCCGAAACTCAAATCGAAGCCGCCCTTGAGGATCGGGTAGATCGCCGGCAGCACCGACTGCATCATGTCGTTGAGGAAATGGCAGAAGCTGATCGCCGTCAGGATCGAAAAGGCGGTGCTGTCGGTCTTCGGGCGGGCCGCAATGCTCTGGTCCACGGCGGTAAAGTCCTGTTCAGTGTCTAATTGTCGCGCCTTCTAGCGCCCCTTTCGCGGCGGCGCTCCGTCGTCTCGGGTGACCGGGCCTCGGCCTTGGGGCCGGGTCTTGCGCGCCGCGTCCGATGAGAATAGACAGTCGGGGATTGGCCTGCCATCTCGGTCAGGCCAGTTTATTACGAGCGTGGGCCAGGTGCCCCGGGAGCTAGACATGGTGAGGGACAGCCGTATCGAAGCCGTCGATGCCATCGACCGGCCGATGGTCGCCATCCGCAACGATTATCCGCCCGACCATGCCGTCGAGCCGCACCATCACCGCCGCGCCCAGCTTCTTTACGGCGCCCGCGGCGCGATCCAGGTGACGACGGTGCGCGGCACCTGGGTGGTGCCGCCGCAGCGCGCGGTCTGGATCCCGAGCGGCGTGCAGCACGATGTGCGCGTGATTGGCGCCACCATCACCTGCAGCCTGTTCATCGTGCCGGAGGCCTGCCAGGGCCTTCCCGCCATCTGCCAGGTGGTCGGCATCACGCCGCTCATGCGCAGCCTGCTGCTCGAAGCCGTGGATCTGCCGCTCGATTATCAATACGAGGCGCGCGACGGCGTGCTGATGGCGCTGCTGGCGCACGAGATGCGCCGCCTCGCCGTTCTGCCGCTGGCGCTGCCGCTGCCCCGGCATTCCGGCCTGGCGCGCCGCTGCAACGCCTTCCTCGCCAATCCGACCCCGCACGAGACCATCGATGATTGGGCCGCGGCGCTGGGCCAGAGCCGGCGCAGCTTCACCCGGCTGTTCCGCCACGAGACCGGCTTGAGCTTCGCCGCCTGGCGCCGGCAGGCCTGCCTGTTCGCGGCCTTGCCGCGGCTGGTCGCGGGCGAGCCGGTGACGACGGTCGCGATCGATCTCGGCTACGACAATCCGGCCGCCTTCACCGCCATGTTCAAGCGCATCCTCGGCGCGGCGCCAAGCCGCTATCTCGAAGGCGATATCGCGGCGTGAGGGGCGGCGCCCGGGGTGGTTTTAAGTTGCGCCGCGGCCTGTTCGGATTCCGACAGGCTCGCAAGCCACCAGGTCATGAGGATGCGGCCGGGAACCGGGAAAGGCTGGTCCAGCACGTCGATCGCCTGGATCCGGTCGGTACGGAAATGGCGGAAATCCTGCCTCAGCTCGCACCAGGCGCCGATCAGCGTCGCCTCGATACCATAGGCCATGACGACCGGCCAGACGGTGCGGCGCGTCTGGCGCCCCTGCTCGTCGCAATAGGCGATATGAAGCTTCCGCTCCTGCCGGATCGCAGCCCGGATCTGGGAGAGATCGGCGACCGGCGGCGGGCCGGCGCCCTGGCCGGAAACATAGACCGGCGGCGCGGCAAGAAAGGCGCGGAGCGCCTCCGGCAGCACCGATGTGACCTTGGACAGCACGCTCGCGGCCGCTTCCTGCAATCCGCGATCGCCGGTGCGGCGGAGCAGCCGGACGCCGACGGCGATCGCCTCGATCTCTTCCGGCGTGAACATCAGCGGCGGCAAGTCGAAGCCGCGCCGCAGGACATAGCCCAGGCCCGGCGCGCCCTCGATCGGCACGCGCCGCGATTGCAGCGTGACGATATCGCGGTAGATCGTGCGCACCGTGACCTCAAGCTCGGCGGCAAGCCTGGCCGCGGTAAGCGGGCCGGCGGCGGTGCGCAAAAGCTGGATGATGTCGAACAGCCGATCCGCCCGGCGCATGCCACCCTCCGTGATCCGCCCGATCCAAGAGGAGGCAGGATAGGCTACTGACAGGACGCTGTCAGTAGCGATGCCGTATTCTTCGCCCTGAAGCCGGCCGCCCGCGCGGCGGCGCGCCTTGGCCTTTAAGGATCTTTGCGATGAACGATGTCACGCCGATCGAAATCGGCGCTTCCAACCTGCCGCGGACGGCCCCGCGGCGGGGGATCGTGCTGCTCGCCATGTGCCTTGGCATCCTGATCGCGCAGATCGATACGTCGGTGGTCAATCTCGCGGTGCAGCCGATCGGGGCGGCGTTTCAGGCGTCCGTCACCGAGCTGCAATGGGTGATCGATGCCTACAACCTCGTTTATGCGCTGCTGCTTCTGAGCGGCGGGCTGCTGGCCGATCTGTACGGAAGGCGGCGGACCTTCCTGCTGGGCGCGGCGGTGATGACGGTGGGCTCGCTGATCTGCGCCATCGCGCCGGGGATCGATATTCTCATCGCCGCGCGCGCGATGACCGGCGTCGGCGCCGCACTGCTTCTGCCGTCCTCGCTCGCGATCATCCGCGTCGTCTGGCCGGAGCCCGCCGCCCGCGGCCGGGCGCTCGGCGTCTGGGCAAGCTGCAACGGGCTCGCCTTCGTCATCGGGCCGACGCTCGGCGGCCTGCTGATCCGCTATTCCAGCTGGCGCAGCGTGTTCTTCGTCATCGTGCCTTTCGGCCTCGCCACCCTGGCGCTCGCGGCGCGCAAGGTTCCGGAATCGGCGGATCGCCGTGGCCGGCATATCGATCTTCCGGGCCAGGCCCTGGGCGCGCTTGCGCTTGGCGGACTGGCTTTCGCGGTCATCTCCGGGCAGGCCGGCGGCCGGATTTCACTCTATGCGCTGGCCGTGTCGGCGGCGAGTCTGCTGCTCTTCCTGCGGGTCGAGCGACGCCGCGGCGCCGCGGCGCTGGTGCCGCTCGATCTTTTCCGCAACAAGGCTTTCGCCGCCGCCGTCGTGACCACCGCGACCATGACCTTCGGCGCCTATGGCGTCATTTTCCTGCTGCCGCTGCTCTGGCAGGCCACGGGCTTTCTCGGCCCGCAATGGGCGGGCCTGGCACTGGCACCCTGCGCGCTGGTGTTTTTCCTGCTCTCGCCGCGCTCCGGACGGTTGAGCGAGCGCTTCGGCGTCCGCGCCATGACAGCCGGCGGCACCGGCCTTATCGGCCTGGGTCTGCTCACCCTGGCTGCAACGCACGCCGGCCGTCCGCTGCTGCTCGCGGAGATCGGCCTGGTGTTGACCGGGCTTGGCATGGGGCTGAATACCGGGCCGCTCTTCGCCGTCGCCGTCGGCGCGGTTGCCGCCGCACGCTCGGGCACGGCCTCGGCCCTGATCAATGTCGCCCGCATGACCGGCGCGACATTGGGCGTCGCCCTGCTCGGCAGCCTGTTCGTCTTATTTCACGGCGGCGCTTCCGGCTTGCAGGCGGCGATGCTGACCGGCGGGATGGTGCAGCTTTGCGGCGCCGTTATCGCCTGGATCTGGATCCGATAGATCCGGGCGCCGCTCGATCGGGCGCCGTTCGATCGGGCGCTGGCATCGGGCGCGCAAGGATCCTATCCTGACCAATGGATAATGGCCGGTCGGAAGACAGGGAGGAGCCATCGTGACCATCGGACATGAAGCGATCGGCAGCGGCGCCCACAAGGTGATCACGCTGCACGGCTGGTTTGGCGATCACACCACCTTTCACCCGCTGCGCGGCGCGCTCAGCCTGGACGAATTCACCTATGCCGCCGTCGCCTATCGCGGTTATGGCCTGTCGCGCCAGATTAAGGGACGCTACACGATGCCGGAGATCGCGGGCGACGTGCTGGAGCTGGCCGACAAGCTCGGCTGGAGCCAGTTCAGCCTGGTCGGCCATTCCATGGGCGGGATGGCGGTGCAGCGCATTCTGGCCGATGCGCCGGGGCGCGTGCGCAAGATCGTGGCAATCACGCCGGTGCCGGCCTCGGGCGTCCCGTTCGATCCCGACGGCTGGAAATTGTTCGAGGGCGCCGCCGCGAGCCTCGACAACCGCCGCGGCATCATCGATTTCACCACCGGCAGCCGGCTGTCCAAGACCTGGATCGACGGCATGGCGCGCTATTCCGACGAGACCGCGAGCCGGGACGCCTTCGCCGCCTATCTTCTGGCCTGGGCGAAGACCGACTTCCATGCCGAGATCAAAGGCAATCCGGTGCCGATCAAGGTCATCGCCGGCGCCAACGATCCCGCCCTTGGTGCCGAGGTGATGAAAGCGACCTATCTCGCCTGGTATCCCAACGCCGAGCTGGAGGTCATGGCCAATGCCGGCCATTACCCGATGAACGAGACGCCGGTCGCGCTCGCCACCAGCATCGAATCCTTCTTACGGAAATAGGCGTTCGCGCCGATGGCGGAATCGGGCGCGGGCGGGGTGGGCGGCAGGCGGCCGGAGCCGGAATTTGGTGATCCGGCCGCGGCGCGGGCGGCGGCGCTTAATTTCGATCTCAAGCGCGTCGATCGTGCGTTCCTCGCCAATCCCTATCCGACCTATCGCGCGCTGCGCGAGCATGACCCGGTGCATCGCATGCCGGATGGTTCCTATTTCCTCACCCGCTATGAGGATTGCGTCGCGGTCTATCACGATGCCGCCGGCTGGAGTTCGGACAAGAAGCTCGACTTCCGGCCCAATTTCGGCGACAGCCTGCTGTTCGAGCATCATACGACCAGCCTGGTTTTCAACGACGCGCCTTATCACACGCGGGTGCGCAAGCTGCTGGCGCCGGCCTTCACGCCGCGCGCCCTGAAAGCGTTGCAGCCGCGCATCGAAACCCTGGTCGATCGCCTGCTCGACGAGGCGGCGGGGCGGGAGCCCTTCGATCTGATCGATGATTTCGCCGCCGCCATCCCGGTGCGCCTCATCGGCGACATGCTGGGCATACCGGAGGCGGAGCGCGCGCCCTTGCGCGGCTGGTCGCTCGCCATTCTCGGCGCGCTGGAGCCGGTGCTCTCGCCCGCGCAGCGCGAACGCGGCGTGCGGGCGGTCGCCGATTTCAAAGCCTATCTGGCCGATCTGGTGCGCCGGCCGCCGTCGCGCCGCCATCAAGGCGCGGGCGAGATTCTATCGATTCTGGTCGAGGCCAGCGCGGTCACGGCCCGTGAGCGCGGCGGCCCCGGCGCCACCTCCGGCATCGAGCATCTGAGCGAGGCCGAACTGCTGCATAATTGCATCTTCCTGCTCAATGCCGGCCACGAGACGACGACCAATCTCATCGGCAACGGCATCGACCTGCTCGTCCGCCATCCTCAGGCGGCGCAGCGCCTGCGCGCCGAGCCAGCGCTGATCGAGACGGCGGTCGAGGAATTCCTGCGCCTGGAAAGCTCCAACCAGCTCGGCAACCGCCGCGCCGCCCGCGACATTGCGCTTGCCGGCGTGCCGATGCCGGCTGGCACCTATGTCCATCTCGCCATCGGTGCCGCCAACCGCGATCCGGCGCAATTCCCCGATCCCGAAAGGCTCGATATCGCCCGCAGCCCCAACCGGCATCTCGCCTTTGCGACCGGAATCCATGCCTGCGCCGGCATGTCGCTCGCCCGCATGGAGGCGCAGGTGGCGATCGGAAAGCTCGTGGCGCGCTTCCGCTCGATCGAGCCCGCGGGAGAGCCGGTGCGCGGCGGCCGCATCCGCTTCCGCGGCTTCCTGCATTATCCGCTGCGGCTGAGCTGAAAGGGCCGGCCGAAAGCGGCGCCGTCCACTGTCGGCGAAAGCCATGATTTGTGTTTTGTGCGAAGAAGGAGATCGAAGATGGAGTATCGCCTGCTCGGCGCTTCGGGGTTCAAGGTACCGGCCTTGAGCCTTGGGACCGGAACCTTCGGCGGCGGGAACGAAATGTTCCGCGCCTGGGGCGCCACGGACGCCGCCGGTGCGAGGCGCCTGCTCGACATCTGCATCGAGGCCGGCGTGACCCTGTTCGACAGCGCCGACATCTATTCGGCCGGCCTTGCCGAGGAGATCTTGGGAAAGGCCGTCGCCGGGCGGCGGGACCAGGTCATCCTCTCGACCAAGGCGACATTCCGCTCGGGCCCCGGTCCCAACGAGGTCGGATCCTCGCGCTACCATCTGACGCAAGCCGTCGATGCCGCCTTGCGCCGCCTTAAGACCGATTATATCGACCTGTTCCAATTGCACGGCTTCGACGCCCTGACACCAGTAGAGGAGGTCTTGCAGACCTTCGATGGGTTGATCCGGGCGGGCAAGATCCGCTATGTTGGCGTATCCAACTTCTCCGGCTGGCACCTGATGAAGTCTCTTGCCGTCGCGGAGAAATACGGTCTGCCGCGCTATGTCGCGCACCAGGCCTATTATTCCCTGATCGGCCGCGATTACGAATGGGAGCTGATGCCGCTCGGCATCGATCAGAAGGTTTCGGCCGTGGTCTGGAGCCCGCTGGGCTGGGGACGCCTCACCGGCAAGCTCCGCCGCGGCGCCGAGGTTCCCGCGCTCAGCCGCCTGCACAAGACCGCCCAGTTCGGGCCGCCGGTCGCCGACGAACATCTCTACCGCGTCGTCGATGCGCTCGACGCCATGGCGGCGGAAACCGGCAAGACCATTCCGCAGGTCGCGCTGAACTGGCTGCTGCAACGGCCGACGGTCGCGAGCGTCATCATCGGCGCGCGTGACGAGGGGCAGCTTCGCGACAATCTGGGCGCGGTCGGCTGGTCGCTCACGGCCGAGCAGAATCACCGGCTGGACGAGGCGAGCCGCATGACGCCGCCCTATCCCTATTGGCACCAGGCGGGCTTCGCCGAGCGCAACCCGCCGCCGGTCTGATCCGCCCTTTCCCGCCGCAAGCCATGCCGGCCCGGGCGGGAAAGGGCGCGGGGCTCAGCTCCCGAACTGGGTCACGAACTTCGTGTTCAGATAGCCATCGAGCGCTTCGCTGCCGCCCTCGCTGCCATAGCCCGAATCCTTGATGCCGCCGAAGGGCACCTCGGGCAGGGCGAGGCCGTGGTGGTTGATCGAGACCATGCCGCTTTCAAGCGCGGCGCCGATCGCGGTCGCCGTCTTCGCCGACCGCGTATAGGCATAGGCCGCAAGGCCGTAATCCAGCCGGTTGGCCTCGGCGACCAGCCCGTCGAAATCCGTGAAGGGCATGATCGGCGCGATCGGGCCGAAGGGCTCCTCGCTCATGATCCGGGCGGAAAGCGGCACATCGGTCATCACCGTCGGCTCGAAGAAATTGCCCTTGTTGCCGATGCGCTTGCCGCCGGTCTTGATCCGGGCGCCCTGCGATACCGCGTCGGCGACGAAAGCCTCCATCGCCTCGACCCGCCGGGTATTGGCGAGCGGGCCCATGCCGGTTTCCTTCTCCAGCCCATCGCCGACCCTTATCGCCTTGGCCGCGGCAGTGAACTTGTCGACGAAGGTGCCATAGACCTTCTCCTGCACCAGGAAGCGCGTCGGCGCGACGCAGATCTGGCCGGCGTTGCGGAATTTGTTGGCGGCCAGGATCTTCACCGCCTGGTCGATATCGGCATCCTCGAACACGATGGCCGGGGCATGGCCACCAAGCTCCATCGTGACCCGCTTCATGTGCTGGCCGGCGAGCATGGCGAGATGCTTGCCGACCGCGGTCGAGCCGGTGAAGGAGACCTTGCGGATGATCGGATGGGGAATGAGATATTCCGAAATCTCGGCCGGAATGCCGAAGACCAGGTTGATCACGCCCGCGGGCACGCCGGCGTCGGCATAGGCGCGGACCAGCTCGGCGCAGGAGCCGGGGGTTTCCTCGGGTCCCTTGAGGATCACGCTGCAGCCGGCGGCCAGCGCGATCGAGATCTTGCGCACCGCCTGGTTGATCGGGAAGTTCCAGGGCGTGAAGGCGGCGACGGGGCCGACCGGCTCCTTCAGCACGAGCTGGTAGATGTTCTCCGCCCGCGCCGGGACGACGCGGCCATAGGTGCGGCGGCCTTCCTCGGCGAACCAGTCGATGATATCGCCGCCGAACAGGATCTCGCCCTTGGCCTCGGCGAGCGGCTTGCCCTGCTCCTGGACCATGATCCGGGCGATATCCTCGGCGCGGCTGCGCAGAATGTCGGCGGCCCGCCGCATGATCTTGTAGCGCTCGAAGGACGAGACCTTGCGCCAGACCGCGAAACCCCGCTCGGCCGCCGCCAGCGCCTGATCGAGATCGGCCTTCTCAGCGTAAGGCACGGCGCCGATCGCCTCTCCGCTCGCCGGATTGAGCACCGGCTGGCTGCGGCTGCCGGAACCCTTGGTCCAGACGCCGTCGATATGAAGCAGGATTTCAGGATACATGGTTCGGCCTTTCTCCTTGACGTGAGGCGCGGCAAAGCCTGGCGCCGGATCCCGCAATTCCGCCGGCGCACCCCGATCGGTGCGGGCTTGCGGATCGTCCGGGTCGGATGGTTCGAGAGCGAATGCGGCCGCCCTAGCGGCGTATCAGTCTCGTCGGGCCGGGTGATCTTATGCGGCCGGTCGCGGGCGATGCAAGCGGCCTCTTCCCCGCGCTTTCGCCTCTTGAGCCCCGCGCTTTCGCCTCTTGACAAGTTGTTGCAGACTACCTAGTGTTTACAGATATAAGCAACAGTGTTGATTTATTGCTTACGAATTCCACCGAACAGATTCCACCGAGTTCCACCGTGGTTTCGGCCGGGCTCCACGCCCCGCCGTACACTTCGAGGAGGAAACGTGGCGACTGCCGCATCGACACAAGCGCCGGCCTTGCCCCTGGTCGTCGCACCCCGGGCGGCCGTGCCCGAGATCGCCGCCTTTCCGGTCGCCGATCACAACGCCCGCCATCAATGGCACCCGATGGCCGATCCCAAGGCCGCGCGGATAGCGCCGCCGCTCGTCATCGAACGCGGCGACGGGGTGCATGTCTGGGATCTGGACGGCAATCGCTATCTCGACTGCACCGCCGGCCTCTGGTGCGTGAATGTCGGCCACAACCACCCGGCGGTGAAAAAGGCGATCGTCGATCAGCTCGATCGCATCGCCTATTATTCGACCTTCTCCGGCATCAGTAATCCGCCGTCGATCGAGCTTTCGGCGCGCCTCACCGCGATGCTGGCGCCCGAGCGCATGACCCAAGCGTTCTTCTGCTCCGGCGGCTCGGATGCCAACGAAACCGCCTACAAGCTCGCGCGCCAGTATTGGAAGCTCGAAGGCCGGGCGGAGAAGACGAAGATATTGTCGCTGCGCAACGGCTATCACGGCGTGCATTTCGGCGGCATGTCGGCGAGCGGCAATCCCGTCTGGCGGCGAGCTTACGAGCCGCTGATGCCGGGTTTCATCCAGGTCGAAGGCCCCTATCTCTACCGCAACCCCTGGACGGAGGATCCGCTCAAGCTCGGCGAGATCTGCGCCGCGCTGCTGGAGCGCGAGATCCAGCACCAGCATCCCGACACGATCGCGGCCTTCGTCGCCGAACCGGTCCAGGGCGCCGGCGGCCTGATCGTCCCGCCGCCCAATTACTGGCCGCTGGTGCGCGCGATCTGCGACAAATACGACATCCTGCTGATCGCCGACGAAGTGGTGACGGGATTCGGCCGCACCGGGCGGATGTTCGGTTGCAGGCTCTGGGGCGTCGTTCCGGACATGATGTGCTTCGCCAAGGGCATCAACTCGGCCTATGTGCCGCTCGGCGCGACGCTGCTAAGCGCGCGGGTTGCCGCGGCCTGGGAACGCGATCACCCGCTCGCCGCCATCATGCATGGCTATACTTATACCGGCCACCCGCTCGCCTGCGCCGCGGCGCTCGCCAATTTGCGCATCGTCGAGGAAGAGCGCCTGGACGAGAACGCCGCCAGGATCGGTGCCTATTTCCTCGATCGGTTGAGCGAGCTGCTCGCGCACCCGAAGGTGGGCGATGTGCGCGGCGCCGGGCTGATGCTCGGCATCGAGTTCGTCGCCGACAAGAAGACCAAGGCGCCGCTGGCCCCGGGCGACCCGTTTCTGGAGCGGCTCGCCGCCGCGTGCCGCAAGCGCGGCGTTCTGATCCGCGTCACCGGGCACCGCGTGATCCTGTCGCCGCCGCTCGTCTTCACGGCCGCGAATGTCGATACGACGCTCGATGCCCTGCACGCCGCCCTGGCGGAAGCGCCATGAATGCGCCGCTGCTCGCCGTCGATCATCTGAGCAAGGCGCTCGGCGAGGGGGAAGCACGCACCGAGATCATCGGCGATCTGAACTTTTCGGTGCGCGAGGGCGAATTCGTCTCGATCGTCGGGCCGTCGGGCTGCGGCAAGACGACATTGCTCATGTGCCTGTCCGGCCTCTATTCGCCCGATCGCGGCAAGGTCAGCGTGAAAGGCGAGCCGATGGTCGGCACGCCGGCCGGCGTTTCGATCGTCTTCCAGGATTACAGCCGCTCGCTTCTGCCCTGGAAGAATAATCTCGAGAACGTGCTGTTCGGCATGCGCCGCATCGAGGATATGGGGGCGCGCGAAAAGCGCGACGCGGCGCGCGAGACCCTGGCGCAGATCGGGCTGGCCGGATTCGAGAAACATTATCCCTGGCAGCTTTCCGGCGGCATGCAGCAGCGGGTCGCGATCGCGCGGGCGCTGTCGGCGCGGTCCGAGCTGCTGCTTCTGGACGAGCCGCTCGCCGCCGTCGATGCCCAGACGCGCTCGGAAATGCAGGATTTGCTGCTCGACCTCGCGCGCCGGTTTCGCCAGACCTGCCTGCTGGTCACCCATGACGTGGACGAGGCGGTCTATGTCGCCGATCGGGTGGTGGTTCTGTCGCAGCGGCCGACCTTCGTCGTCGCCGAGTTCGACGTTCCGCTCGCCAAGCCGCGCGACCAGTTCGAGACGAAAGAAAACCCTGTATTCCTGGATATCCGCCACAAGGTCCTGTCGTGCATTCGCTCGATGCGCAAGACGGCGGCCGCCCCGGTCTTGGCCAGTTGAGGAGGAGAGGATGAATTTCGCCAGACACCTGCCGGCCGCCGCCGCCGCGGTTGCCGCCCTGGGCCTGCTGCTGGGCGCCGCGTCTCCGGTCTCGGCCCAGCAGAAGATCAAGGTCGCCTATGTGCGCTCGCTGCCGATGGTGCCGCAGATCTACGCGGCGCAGAAAGGCTATTTCAAGGCCCAGGGCCTCGACGCCGATATCGTCACCCTGAACACCGGCCCGGCCGTGGTTTCCGCCGTCGTGTCCGGTTCGGTCGATATCGGCTTTACCGCGACCGTGCCGATGATCCTCGCGCGGGCGCAGCACCAGCCGATCCGGATTTTCGTCGCGCTCAATTACGAACAATATCCCGATCCCGAATGGGTCTTCATGGCCGCCTCGGCCCGCTCGGGCGTCAAGACCCTGGCCGATCTGAAGGGCAAGACGATCGCGATCAACACGTTCGACGGCGCCTGCGATCTCATGGTTCGCGACCATCTGCTGCAAGCCGGCATCGACCTCAACGCGGTCAAGATCATCTCGATTCCCTTTCCGCAGATGCAGGCGGCGCTGGAGCTGGGCGATGCCGACGCGGTCTGCATCGTTCAGCCCTTCCTGACCGGCATGGAACGTTCCCCGAAGATCAAGGCGACGGTGCTGGCGGGCGGTGTCGTCGCCGATCTCAAACAGAACAAGCGCGTCACGCTCGACGGCTATTTCGCGCGCGAGGACTGGCTGAAGAAAAACGCAAAGGCGGCGGCCGGCTTCATGCGGGCGATCCTTGCCGCCAACCGCGACCTGGCGAAGGATCTGCCGCTCTACCGCAAGCTCACGGCCGATGAATTCAAGATGCCGCCGGCGATGCTGAGCGCGCTGCCCGGCGCCTTCAATATCACGAGCCTTGTTACCGAGGCGCAGGAATATCAGCCGCTGATCAACGCGCTCACGCGCACGAAAATGCTCAAGAATCCGATCACGCCTGCCGATCTGATCTACCCGATCAATCCGCAGTGACGCAAGGGAGCCGGAGGCCGCCCCGATGATCTGGGCCAAGCGCGTCGTCAGCATCCTGCTGTTCCTTCTCCTCTGGGAGCTGGTCGCGCTTTCCGGCATCGTGCCGACGGAATATTTCCCGACCGTGCCGGTGATCGGCCGCGCGCTGGCGGGCCTTGTCGTCTCGCTGGAATTCCTGGGCGAGCTGGCCGTGACCTGGGAACGGACGCTCGTCGGCCTCCTTCTGTCGATCGCGCTCGGGCTCGTGCTGGCGATCGTCGCGGCGCGCTACGAGACGGTGCGGCGCATGCTCGAGCCGCTGGTGGAGATGCTGCGCGGGCTGCCGCCGCCGGCCCTGGTCCCGCTCTCCATTTTCGCTTTCGGCCTCGGCGTCAAACTGTATTTCTTCATCATCATCTTCGCCGCCATCTGGCCGGTCTATATCAGCGCGGCCAATGCGCTGAGCGCGCCGGAGCCGGTGCAGGTTCTGACCGGCCGCGCCTTCGGCTGCTCGGTCTGGGAGATATTGCTGCGCCTGAGCCTGCCGGCGGCGATGCCGGAGATTTTCACCGGGATCCGTCTTGCCGCCGGCGTGGCGCTGCTGGCCGATGTCGCGGCCGAGATGCTGGCGGGGAACGGCGGGCTCGGGCATCTGCTCTACGACGCCGCCTTCACGCTGCGCACCGCCGACATGTTCGCGATCATGCTGGTCGTCGGCCTCTCGGGCCTGATCCTCAATCTTCTGGTCGCGGCCTCGCGGCGCTTCTTCATCGGCTGGCACGTGCAGCTCGCCGCGATGGGAGAGAAGACGTGAAAAAGCGGTTCAACCTGCCGGGATTGGCGTTTCTCGTCGTGCTGGCGCTGATCTGGCAGGGGATCGCGATTCTCGTCGATTCGCCGAACTTTCCCGGATTCGTGCAGGTGATCGTGGCGCTTTTCCATGACGATACGACGCTTGCGATCGAAATCGGCTATACGCTGGAGCGCGCGGGCATCGGCTTTGCGCTCGCCCTCGTGGTGATGCTTCCCTTCGGTATCCTTCTTGGCCGCGTGCGCGCGCTCGGCGATCTTGTCGAGCCGGTGATCGAGTTCGTGCGGCCGCTGCCGCCGATCGCGATGGTGCCGGTCGCGATGATCTTCTTCGGCACCGGGGATGCCGCCAAGATCTTCGTCGTCGCGTGGAGCGCGTCCTTTCCCATTCTCATCAATGCGATCGAGGCGGTGCGCGGCGCGCACCCGATGCTTTCGACCGTTGCGCGCGCCCTGCGGCTCTCGCGCGTCGAAACGATGTGGCATATCGACCTTCCGGCGGCGCTGCCGCAAATCATCGCCGGCATCAGGCTCGCGGTCGCGATCTCGCTGCTGATCGCGGTAGTGGCCGAGATGCTGCTGTCGACCAACGGCATCGGCATGTATCTCGCGCGGGCGCAGGAGCGCTTCGAGATTGCGAACGGCCTGGCTGGATTGCTGGTGATCGCGCTGGGGGCGCTGGCGGTCAATTACGGTGTGCTGGCGATCGAGCGCAAGGTTCTGCGCTGGCACCATGCCCGCATCGGAATGCACGCGAAGGCCTGAGGCGGGTGCCCATTTTCCGCCTCAGTGGATCGATTGAACAGGAGCAAGCATGCCTCACCGCACCGGATTCGTCTGGCACGAGCGCTATATGTGGCACGATACCGGGAACTTTTTCGGGCCGGTCGGCGCCTCGAAAAATATTCAGCCGATAGCGCATCTCGAAAATCCGGAAGGAAAGCGCCGCATCCGCAACCTGCTCGATGTTGCGGGCCTGACGGAGAGGCTGGTGGCGGTGCCTCCGCGCCCGGCAAGCGAGAACGAGCTGGCGCGCGGTCATACGCACGAGCATATCGCGCGGGTGAAATTGGTTTCGGCGGCTGGCGGCGGGCAGATGGCGAAACGCTATGCCTCGACGCCGCTCGGTCCAGGCGGCTATGAGATCGCGGCCCTTGCCGCCGGCGGTGGTCTTGCGCTGGTCGAGGCGGTGCTCGACGGCCGGATCGATAACGGCTATGCCCTCGTCCGCCCGCCCGGGCATCACGCCGAGCCGGATGAGGCGATGGGATTTTGCTTTTTCGGCAATGTCGCCCTGGCCGCGCTGCATGCGCTGGAGGCGCGCGGCCTGCACCGGGTCGCGATCGTGGATTGGGACGCGCATCACGGCAACGGCACGCAGAAGATCTTCTGGCGCGATCCGCGCGTGCTCACGATTTCGTTGCATCAGGACCGCTGCTTTCCGCCCGATACCGGCACGCTGGCGGAGATCGGCGAGGATGCAGGGCGCGGCACCAACATCAATATCCCGTTGCCGCCGGGCTCGGGTATCGGCGCCTATCATGCCGCCTTCGAGCGCGTGGTGCTGCCGGCTCTCGACCGCTTCAGGCCCGAGCTGATCCTGGTCGCGAGCGGGTTCGATTCCGGCGCGCACGATCCGCTGGCCCGCCTCGCGCTCAATTCGAGCGCCTATCGCTGGATGACCGATCGTCTGATGGCGGCGGCGGCGGCGCATTGCGGCGGCAAGCTGGTGATGCTGCACGAGGGCGGCTATGCGCCGCACATCGTGCCGTTCCTGTGCCTGGCGGTGATCGAGGCGCTGTGCGGCCATTCCTCGGGCATCGTCGATCCTTTCGACGCGATGATCGGCGCCTGGCCCTATCAGGAATTGCAGGCCCATCAGGAGGCCGTAATCCTGGAGGCCGAGCAGATCGTCCGGCTTCACCTGCCGTGCGCCTGAGCGCGACCCCACACAGGAAGCCCGACGCCGAGCGCGCGCGCGGCCTCTTACCGCCGGGGCAAATGGCCTGCGGGCGCCTGGGCACGGGCGCCGCTGACGCCGCCGAGGTCGTGGCTGATCGTCTGGGCGACGTCGCGCACCTGGCGGGCGAGCGGCCACAAATCCCGCACCGCGATCCGTTGCGCGGGGGCTGCGACCGCGAGCGCGCAGACGATGCGGCCCGCCGCATCCCGCACCGGTGCCGAGACCGAGCGCACATGGGGTTGATAGGTGCCGTCGGCGATCGCACAATCTTCCCGCCGCGCCTGCTCCAGCAGGGCTGCGAGCTGGGCTGCTTCCAGTTCGGGATTGTCGCGGAAGGCAGCGCGGCTGCGGGCGATGAGCCCGCGCTGCTCGATCGTGGACAGTTCGGCGATGCAGCAGATGCCCGATGCGGTGGCATGCACCGGGGCATGCTCGCCGAGAAGGAAGCTCACGCGCATCCGGTGCGGGCTTTCGAGCACATGGATGCACACCATTTCGTGCGCGTCATGAACCAGCAGGGCCACGGTCTCGCCGGTCTGCTTGCGCAGCAGCTCCATATGCGGCGCGGCGACGTCGATCACCCCGAATTGCGCGAGCCGCGCGGCCGCCAGTTCGAGAATGCCAAGGCCCAGGCGATAGCGCCGGGTTTCGGGATCCTGTTCGATGATATGTTCTTCGACCAGCGTCTTCAGCAGGCGGTGGGCCGATGCCTTGTGGATATCGAGACGCCGCGCCAGTTCGGTGACACCGAGCTGGGGCTCGGCGCCGGCGAACTCACGCAGCAGCCGGATCGTCGTGCGCGCGGTCTTCATGATCGTCTTCTATATTACAACGCCATTCCTCAATCAGCAACAATCGCCGCCATAGCGCCGCGGGTGGAAACCGGCCGGCGGCGATCGGCGGCGGTGGTGCCGGCTGCGCCGCCGATCGCCGGCAAGAGCGGATCATCCTATGCGCCGTTGGAGTTGAAAAGCCATGTCTGAGCGTCCGAACTTCCTGCTGATCATCACCGACCAGCAGCGGGCCGATCATGTCGGCGCCTATGGCAATGACCTGGTGATGACGCCGAACATCGACCACCTGGCCGCGGCCGGCTGGCGCGCGGAGAATTTCCATGTCGCCTCCCCCGTCTGCATGCCCAACCGCGCGAGCCTGCTGACCGGCCGCATGCCCTCGGCGCACGGCGCGCGCGCGAACGGCATCCCGCTTTCCCTGAGCGAGACGACCTTCGTCGATCTCTTGCGCGAGGCGGGCTATGCCACCGCGCTGATCGGCAAGGGCCATATTCAGAACATGACCGGCAAAGGGCCGCAATGGCCGCCCGCCGGCCAGCGCCTCGCGCGCGAGGCCCGGCCCGCCTGGCCCGGCCGCTACGACCAGGAGGATTTGCCGCGCTGGAAGGCCGATGCGGCCTATGACGTCGATCTGCCCTTCTACGGCTTCGGTCATGTCGAGCTGACCATCGAGCATGGCGACGATCTGGAGGGCCATTACCGGCGCTGGCTGAGGGACACACATCCCGAAGTCGATCGGCTCGTCGGGCCGGAGCAGGCGATTCCAACGCCCGAGTACGAATTGTCGCGGTGCCGTCAAGCCTGGCGCACGCGCGTGCCGGAGGAATGCTATCCGACCGCCTGGATCGCGCAGCGGACGATCGCCTATCTGGAGGAATGCGCCCGCGGCGGCCGCGGCTTTTTCATCGAATGTTCCTTCCCCGATCCCCATCACCCATTCACGCCGCCCGGGAAATACTGGGGCTTGTGCGATCCAAAGGACGTGGCGTTGCCGCGCTCGTTCCACAGTCAGGCGCCGCTGCCGCCGCCGGTTGCCTGGTTCCATGCCGAACGCGACGCCGGCCGGGCGATGAAGCACACGCCCGCGCCCTTTGCGTGCACCGAGCGCGAGGCGCGGGAGGCCATCGCGCTCAATTATGGTTCGATCGCCAATATCGACGCCCAGATCGGGCATATCCTCGCCGCACTCGACCGGCTGGCGCTGGCGGGCAACACGATCGTGATTTTCACCAGCGATCACGGCGACTATATGGGCGATCACCAGATGCTGCTCAAGGGACCGATGCATTACCAGGGTATCGTGCGCGCGCCCTTCATCTGCTACGACCCCGAGCAGCCGGCCGGTGGCGTGAGCGCCGCGCTGACCCAGACGACCGATATCGCGCCGACGATCCTGGAGCGGGCCGGGGTCACCCCCTACAACGGCATTCAAGGCCGCTCCCTCGTGCCGCTGATGCGGGGCGGGCAGCCGTCCGGCCGCGAGGCGCTGCTGATCGAGGAGGAAGGCCAGCGCGTCTATGGCGGCTTTCCGGAGCGCATGCGTACCAGAAGCCTCGTCACCGACCGCTACCGGCTTTCGATCTATGGCGGGGTGCGATGGGGCGAATTGTACGATCTGGCCGAGGATCCCGACGAATGCGTCAATCTGTGGGACGCCCGCCCCGACTTGCGCCGGGCGCTTCTGGCGGAGCTTGCGCACCATGCATTCGAGACCGCCGACAGCAGCCCGAATGCGAGCGGCCTCGCCTGATCGGACCGACCCGTCGGCGCCCTCGATTCCGGCCGTCGCGATTTCGCCCTGAGAACACGGCAGCGCTTGAAGCCCGGCCGGAAGCACGGTATAGTTTGTTATCAATAAATCAACGCTGTTGCCTATAGATGTAACATTAGAGCGGTCCGGAAAACCCTGTCAGGAGGCGGAAGCGAGCCGGTACGATGGAGAATTTGGGAATCGATCCAACCCGGATACAAGTGTTGTTGGAACGCGAGCGCGAAACCTTCGCCGCGGCGCATCCGCGCTCGCGGGCGCTGTTCGAGCGCGGAAAGTCGGCCTATCTCTACGGCACGCCCCTGCATTGGATGGGAGCCTGGGCGGGCGCCTTTCCGATCTTCCTGCAGGAGGCCGCCGGCGCCAGGCTGCGGGACGTGGACGGCAACGACTATGTTGATCTGTGCCTCGGCGATACCGGGGCGATGTTCGGCCATGCCGAGCCGCAAATTGTGGACGCCATCTGCCGCCAGGCCGGGCGCGGCGTCACGGCGATGCTGCCGACCGAGGACGGGCTGTGGGTTGCCGACGAGCTGGCGCGCCGCTTCGGGCTGCCCTATTGGCAGCTCGCGACCTCGGCGAGCGACGCGAACCGTTTCGTCATCCGCCTCGCGCGCATGGTGACCGGCCGCAGCAAGGTGCTCGTCTTCGACGGCAATTACCACGGCTCGGTGGACGAAACGCAGGTGGAATTCGACGATCATGGCGAGATGGTGCCGCGCGCCAATGTGCATCCGAACGGCATGGACCATCGGCAGACGACACGCCTCGTCGCGTTCAACGACGTCGATGGGCTGGAGCGGGCGCTCGCGCAGAGGGATGTCGCCTGCGTGCTGACCGAGCCGCTCCTGACCAATATCGGCATGGTGCCGGCGGCGCCCGGATTTCACGCCGCCCTTCGCGCGCTGACGCAAAAGCACGGCACGCTGCTGATCCTCGATGAAACGCACACGATCTCGACGGGTCCCGGCGGCGCCACGCGCGCCTTCGGGCTGCATCCGGATATTTTCGTCCTCGGCAAGGCGATCGGCGGCGGCATCCCGAGTGCGGTCTATGGCGTCAGGCGCCGGCTCGCCGAGCGGATCTGGCAGGTCAAGCCGCCGCCCTGGGCCGGCGGCAGCCCGAAGAACCAGCATGCGGGCTTCGGCGGAACGCTGGTCGGAAACGCGCTGACGCTGGCGGCGATCCGCGCGACGCTCGAACATGTCATGACGGATGCAAACTACCGCCACATGACGGAGCTTGCCACCCGTCTGGCGCAGGACGTGGAAGCCCTGATCCGCGAGCATCGTCTGCCCTGGCACGTGACGCAGATCGGCGCGCGGGTGGAATATATGTTCACGCCGCGCGCGCCGCTGAACGGCGCCGAAGCGCGGGCGGGGCGGCATGCGCTGCTCGAAAGCGCGATCCATCTTTTCCTGATGAATCGCGGCGTGCTGCTGACGCCGTTCCACAACATGATGCTGGTCTGCCCGGCGCTCGAGATGGCGGATGTGGAGCGGCACAATGAGGCCTTCCGGGAATGTCTGAACGAACTCGCGGGGTAGGAATGGGACGGGTCGCGGGAAAAATCGTCCTGGTAACGGGTGCCGCGCAAGGTATCGGCGCGGCCATCGCGCGCCTGCTCGCGCGCGAAGGGGCGCAGGTTCTCGCCACCGACCTCGATCAGGCACGGGGGCAGGCCCTGGCGCTGGAGGCGGGCATTGCGTTTCATCCTCTGGACGTGACGGCGGAAGCCGACTGGCGGCGCGCGATCGCGCGGGTGGAGGATGAATATGGCGGGCTCGATATCCTGGTGAACAATGCCGGCATCGCCCTCGTCAAGCCGATCGAGGAAACGACGCTCGAAGACTTTCGCCGTATCATGCGCGTCAATGTCGAAGGCGTCTTTCTCGGGGTGAAAAGCGCGGTGCCGGCGATGATCGAACGCGCCCGGGCGACGCGCGCCGGCGGATCGATCGTCAATTTGTCGTCGGTGCTCGGGATGCGGGGCATTCCCGACAATGTCGCCTATGGCACATCGAAAGGCGCGGTACGGCAACTGACCAAATGCGCGGCGGTCGAATTCGCGCAGCGCGGCTACAATATCCGCGTCAATTCCGTGCATCCGGCCATTACCGAGACGCCAATGGTGGCGCGGGAGCTGGAGGAATGGTCGCGGGAGGGAACGCTCGGCACGCAAAGCCTGTCGGCAACCCGCGCCGCTTTCGCCGAGCGGCTGCCGCTTGGCCGCATCGGCCTGCCCGAAGAGGTCGCCCAGATGGTGCTGTTCCTGGCCTCCGACGAAAGTTCGTTCAGCACGGGCGGCGAGTTCGCCGTGGACGGCGGCAGGCTGGCGGTATGAGCGGAGGATGGAGCCCATGAGCTTCGGACGCCTGGACGGCAAGGTGGCGATCGTGACCGGCGGCGCGCGGGGGATCGGCTGGGCCATCGCCGAAGCCTTCGCGCTTGCCGGCGCGAAGATCGCCATCGCGGCGCGTAGCGAAGCCGATGGCGCGGATGTGGAGCGCGCGATCGGGGCTGCCGGCGGCGACGCCTGGTTCTGCGCCGCCGATATCGCGGATCCCGCGGCGGTGGATGCGCTGGTGGAGGGCGCGGTGCGGCGCTTTGGGCGGCTCGACATCGCCGTGCACAACGCCGCCGCCTTTTCGCGCGATCTCATCGAGGAAATGACCGAGCCGGCGCTCGACCGGCTCATCGCGGTCAATCTCAAGGCCTGCTTCTATCTCGCGCGCGCCAGCGTACCGCACATGCGCCGGCAGAAATCGGGGCGCCTCCTCGTGACCTCGTCGATCACCGGCCCCCGCGTGGCGATGCCCGGAACCGCGCATTACGCGGCGACCAAGGCGGGCGTCAACGGCTTCATCCGCACCGCAGCGCTGGAATTCGCCGGCGACAGCATCACCGTGAACGGGGTTGAGCCCGGCTATATCGATACGCCGGCGATGGCGCATCTGATCGCGCGCTTCGGCCTCGATGCCATCACCCGCTGGATCCCGGCGAAGCGTTTGGGAAGTCCCGAAGACATCGCGCATGCCATGCTCTATCTTGCCTCCGACGAGGCGCGCTACGTCACCGGACAGACGATTGTGGTCGATGGCGGGTCCACCTTGCCCGAAAGCCCGATCTTCATGCAGACGTGACGGGCCGCGGGCGACGCGCGTGCAAGATTGACGGCGCAAGATCGAGGGGAGAGCGGCGGATGCCGGCTGATGACGAACTCGTTCGATTGACGGCCACCGAGGCAGTGGCGCTCCTGAAGCGGCGGGAGGTGTCGCCGCTGGAACTGGTCGAGGCGGCCGCGGCCCGCATCGAGGCGGTCGATGAGCAGGTCAATGCGCTGCCGATCCGCTTTCTCGACCAGGCACGCGCGGCGGCAAAGCGCTTGGCGGCAAAAGCACCGGGGCAGGATGCCCGGCCCGGCTGGCTCGCCGGCCTGCCGATCGCGGTGAAGGATTATAACGATGTCGGCGGCCAGATCACGACCTACGGGTCGCCGATCTTCGCCCAGAGCCGCGCGGCCTGTTCGGACCTGACGGTGGCGGCGCTGGAGGCGAGCGGCGCCATTCCCATCGCCAAATCCAATGTCCCGGAATTTGCCGGCGCCCATACGTTCAATACTATCTTCGGGGCGACCCGCAATCCGCGGCACACGGGGATGACGGCGGGCGGTTCGTCGGGCGGCTCGGCCGCGGCGCTCGCCGCCGGAATGGTGTGGCTCTCGACCGGCAACGATCTTGGCGGCAGCCTGCGGATCCCGGCCAGCTATTGCGGCATCGTCGGCATGAGGCCGAGCGTCGGACGGGTGCCGCGCCCGGCGTCGGGCCTCCCCTTCGATCCGCTCTGGGTCGAAGGCCCGATGGGCCGCACCGTCGCCGATGTGGCGCTGATGCTCGATGCGGAAGCCTGGCCGGACCCGGGCGATCCGCTGTCCGCGCCGGCACCCGTCGTGCCCTTCGTCAGGGCGGTGCGGGAGCCCAAGCCGCCACGGCGGGTGGGGTTCAGCCCCGATCTCGGCCTGGCGAAAGTCGATCCGGAAGTGGCGGCGATCTGCCGCGCCGGCGCGGCCAGGTTCCAGGCGACGGGCGTCGCCGTCGAGGAGGCCTGCCCCGATTTCTCCGGCGCGCTCGAAACCTTCCAGACGCTCCGCGCCCTGCTTTTTGCCACTCTCCGGGGCGATCTCCTGGCCCAGCACCGCGGGCGGATCGCGCCCGAGATCGTCTGGAACCTCGAAAAGGGATTGCAGCTCGACGCCGACGAGATCCTGCGCGCCGAGCGGCAGCGGGCGATCCTCTATCGGCGCGTGGTGCGCTATTTCGAGGATTACGACCTGCTCGCCTGCCCGACCGTCGCGGTGCCGCCGTTCCCGATCGAGCAGCGCTATCCGACCGAGATCGCCGGCGAGAAACTCACCACCTACATCGACTGGATGTTCCTGACCTTCGTGATCACGCTCACCGGTTGCCCGGCGATCTCGCTGCCCTGCGGCGTCACGAAGGCGGGCCTGCCGGTCGGCCTGCAACTGATCGGGCGCCCGCGCGGCGACTTCGACCTGCTCCAGGCCGCGGCCTTCCTGGAAGAATCCTGCGGCGCGCTCGGGCGCTTGCCGGTCGAGCCGGGCGGCGGCCCGTTCAGCCGCGGCCGATGAAGGGCATCTTCGTCGCCATGATGGTGAGGAACTGCACGTTGGCATCGAGCGGCAAGCCCGCCATGTGAACGACGGCGTCGGCGACGTGTTGTAGATCCATCAGCGGCTCGGCGGCGATTTCGCCGTTGGCCTGCGGCACGCCGCGCGGCATGCGCGCCGTCATCTCGGTCCCGGCATTGCCGATGTCGATCTGGCCGCAGGCGATGTCGTACTTCCGCCCGTCGAGCGAGGTCGATTTGGTCAGGCCGGTGATGGCGTGCTTCGTCGCCGTATAGGGCGCCGAATTGGGCCGCGGGCTATGGGCCGAGATCGAGCCGTTATTGATGATGCGCCCGCCGCGCGGGACCTGCGCCTTCATCAGCCGGAAGGCTTCCTGGGTGCAGAGGAAGGCGCCGGTGAGATTGGCGCCGACCACCGCCGACCATTGCGCGAAGCTCAGATCTTCGAGCGGCACCGGCGGCGTGCCGCTGCCGGCGTTGTTGAACAGGAGGTCGAGCCGGCCGAACGTCTCCTGGACCTTGGCGAACAGCGCCCGGACCTGGGCCGGATCGCTCACATCGGTCGGGACCACCAGGGTGCGGGCATGGGGCATGCCGGAGGCGGCGACACTGGCGGCAAGCTGTGTCTCGCGCCGGCCGGCGAGGGCTACGGCATATCCCGCCGCCATGAGGGCCAGCGCCACCTGCCGGCCGATCCCGCTGCCGGCACCGGTGACGATGGCGACCTTTCCCGACGTTTCCATAGGTAATTCTCCCCTGTGCGATGCGGCCGGCCCGGGCCCGTCATCCGCGTATGCGGGATCGGGGTCGCGAGGGCCATGGCGGGGAAGAATAGACGCCAAAACAACACACTAGAAGCATTACCCATTCAAGCCGGGCGCGAAATGCTCTAATCTGTGACGAATAAGCAGAAGCGGCGCCATGGCCGGTTCAGGGAAACAATCCCGATTTCGGCCCGGAACAGGCTCCAGATCAAGGCGTTAGGAGGGGAATCCGCGCCCGCGCCTCGCGGCTTGGATTTCACCCCCCGGGCAGCGACGGGAGGAGAATTCATCAGCCATGCCGACGGCCATTCCCTATTACGACTGGATCCGCTATCACGCCGGCCGGCGGCCGCAGCAGACCGCAATCATCGAGCTTGATTCCCCGCCCGGCCACTCCCGCCGCCTGAGCTACCAGGCGCTCGATGAGCGCATCGAGCGGCTGGCGGCCTATCTTGGCAGCCGGGGCATCGGCAAGATGGACCGCGTCGCCCTGCTGGCGGCGAACGGGGCCAGCTATTTCGAGCTGCAATTCGCCTGCGGCCGGATCGGCGCCATCATGCTGCCGCTGAACTGGCGGCTCACGGTGCCCGAACTCGCCTATATCGTCGGCGACGCGACGCCGAAGCTGCTGATCCATGACGCCGCCCTCGGCGCCCAGGCGGCGGGGCTGGCCGAGCGCGGGTTGGTTCCGGCCGCGCTCGAAATCGATCCCGAACGGCCCGATAGCGCCTATGAGCAGGCGCTGGCGGGCGCGCGTCCGCCTGCCAGGCGGGTCGCGCTCTCGCATGACGACGTCAGCACCATCATGTACACGTCGGGCACCACCGGCCATCCCAAGGGCGCGATCATCACCCATGGCATGACCTTCTGGAACGCGGTCAATCTCGGCATTCCGGCCAAGATCACGCCCGATAGCGTGCAGCTCGTGGTGCTGCCGCTGTTCCATACCGGCGGGCTCAATTGCTATGCTACTCCGGTGCTGCATGCCGGCGGCACCATCGCCCTCATGCGCGCCTTCGAGCCGGGCGCGGCCCTCGATCATATCGGCGATGCGGCGCTCGGCGTCACCCATTTCTTCGGCGTTCCCGCGCCCTATCAGTTCATGATGCAGCACGCGAAATTCGCCACGACGGATTTCTCCAGGCTCGCCATCGCCGGCGTCGGCGGCGCGCCCTGCGCGCTCACCATTCTCGAAGGCTGGGCGGCCAAGGGCGTGCCGCTGATCCAGGGCTATGGCATGACCGAGACCAGCCCCGCCGCCACCATGCTCGATGCCGCCGAAGCGATCCGCCGCGTGGGCTCGGCCGGCAAGCCGCTGCTGCATACCGAAGTGCGCATCGTCGATGACGGGGGCCAGGACGTGCCCCCTGGGACGATCGGCGAATTATGGACGCGCGGGCCCAATATCACGCCCGGCTACTGGAACAAGCCGGACGCCACGGCGAGTGCCTTCATCGATGGCTGGCTGAAGACCGGGGATGCCGCGAAATGCGACGCGGAGGGCTATATCTATATCGTCGATCGCTGGAAGGACATGTATATTTCCGGCGGCGAGAACGTCTATCCGGCCGAGGTGGAGAACGTGCTCTACGAATTGCCGCAGGTGGCGGAGGCGGCGGTGATCGGCGTTCCCGATCCGCGCTGGGGCGAGGTCGGACGCGCAATTGTGGTGCTGAAGCCCGGCCAGGCTCTCACCGCCGAGGAGGTCATCGCCTATTGCGTGCCACGCCTGGCCCGTTTCAAGCTGCCGGGGGCGGTCGATTTCGTCGCCGCCCTGCCGCGCAACGCCACCGGCAAGGTGCTGAAGCGCGATCTGCGTGCCGCGATCCTCGGCCATGCCGCGCCGGCCATCAGTTAAGCAACGAGAGTAGAGAGGATTTCGCCGTGAGCATGGAACATCGGCAACCCGCCGCCCGCGCGGCGGCACCGGTCGCACCGGTCGCACCGGTCGCACCGGCCGCACCGGCCGACGACGAGGTCCTGGAACGGCTGTGGCGCGAGCGCTATAGCTGCCGGGCGTTTCTCCCCGATCCGGTGCCGCGGGAGACGATCACGCGGCTCCTGACGCTGGCCCAGCGCACCGCCTCTTGGTGCAACAGCCAGCCCTGGCAGCTCGCGATCCTGAGCGGCGCCGCGCTGGAGCGCTTCCGCACCGCGCTTTATGCCCATGTCGCGGCCCAAGCCGAGGGCGCCAGCGATTTTCCCTTTCCCCGCGAATACCAGGGAAGCGCTCTGGCGCGGCGGCGCGAGAGCGGCTTTCAGCTTTACGACACGCTCAAGATCGTGCGCGGCGACAAGGCGGCCTATCGGCAGCAGATGCTGGAGAATTTCCGCCTGTTCGGCGCGCCCCATGTCGCCATCATCACCAGCGACGAGGCGCTCGGCGTCTATGGCGCGGTCGATTGCGGCGCCTATGTATCGAGCTTCCTGCTCGCGGCGCAAGCCTTAGGGGTCGCCACCATCGCCCAGGCGGCGCTGGCCGGCTATGCGGGCTTCGTGAAGGCGCATCTCGGCCTCGGGCCGGACCGCAGCATGGTGTGTGGCATCTCGTTTGGCTATGCCGACCGGGCGCATCCGGTGAACAGCTACCGCACCAGCCGGGCGGCGGTGACGGAGGCCGCGACCTTCCTCGAGAATTGAGTTCGGGAGCAGGTTCGGGCGGGCGGTTCAGCCTTCGGGGTTTTCCAGCGAATACATCTCGGCCGTGTCGTCGTAGGCGAAGATCTCGGCATAGCGGCCCCAGTTGGTGACGGTATTGAGCGTCTCCTCCGCCGCCTCGTCGGCGAGATGGTCCTCCAGCTCCTGCTCGAAGCGCACCCGCGGCGCCCGGTGGCCCGGCCGCTCGTCCAGCACCCGCCGGATATGGGCGGCGAGCGGCACGCGATGCAGGAGCTGCTCGGCGAACAGGCGCTTGCGCGCCTGCGTATCGGAAATGGCGAACAGGCGAGCGGGCGGGGTGAGGTGGATATCGCCCTCCTTGACCTCGGCGAAGCCCAGATGCTGGAGCGCCTCGGCCACCGGAAACAGGTCGTCGACCTCGAAGTGCAGGGTGCGCGCGATCTCCGGCAGGTCGGCGCGGCCGTCATAGGGCTTGCCG
>CALCYJ010000364.1 GCA_937905845.1 uncultured Rhodospirillales bacterium | reverse complement strand
TCTCTTACCCCCACCCTAACCCTCCCCCGGATCGGGGGAGGGGATTCACGCCGAGCACATCTTCTCCCTCCCCCGATCCGGGGGAGGGCAGGGGTGGGGGTGAGTCTGTTTCCGCTGCTCTATTTCGGCGCGCTCTTGAGCAACGCCGCCAGCAGCTCGTAGCACAGCACCGCCTCGCCGCGGTCGGCATTGTAGAAGGCGCGGGCCTCGCCGCATTGGGTCAGCAGCGCCGTCATCGGCCGCGGCATGACGAGCGCGGCATTGAGATCGTCGGTCAGCACCTGGAAGAGCCCGTTCTTGCGCATCGCATCGGCGATCGCCTGGTCGGCCTCGTCGACGCTGGGCGCGAAAGCGAGGCGCAAAGCGGCCTCGCCTTCGGACGGCGCGCCCTCCGGCGAGGCGCGGAGCGGCGCCGGCATGTCCGGCGTGCGGCGATAGGGCAGCAGCCAGGCCGCCCACTTCTTGCGCGCCTCCTGATACCGCGCCGTGCAGGGGACGCGATCGGCTTCGTCCAGCCCGGCATGATGCGCCAGCGATGACTGGTTCTGCGGATCGGCGCCGAAGACCAGGCAGACCAGTGCCCTCCGGCGTTCCTGGTTGAGAAGCGGGACCGGATCGACCTCGGGCGCCGGTTGGCCCCCCGTCGTTTGAGCGGCCGGGGGCTCGCCATAGGCGCCGGCGGCGAGCCAGCCGACGATCGCGTCGAGCGCCACCGCGCCGTCCTCGTCCTCGGCATTGTCATGGGCTTCGACGATGACGCCGGCATCCAGCATGCTGTCATTGACGCCGGCCGGGGCAAAGGGGATCAGCACCGTGCGCTGGAACAGGAAGACCGAGGCGCCGACGAAATAGTCGCCGCCGAGCTGCTCGCTGTCGGCCTTGGCGCCGGCCTGCGCCGCGATCGCCAGCAGCACCAGCGCCGCGGCGCGGCCCGATCCGAGGATGCGGCTACACGGCCCTTGCATGCGCCCGGATAGAATCTAGATTGTGGCCGGTCCTCGCCGGAGGGCGGCGCCGATTCCGCGTCTCGATCCGCGCGATATCCATGGTCCCCTTGGCGATAGAGCCGTTGGAAGCCGTAACCCATGTCCTTGGCCCAAGGCAATAGCAGCGGTGCCGCACCGGCCAAACGGGGCGGTTCCTTGACGATCCTGCTGCGGGGCATCCTGGCGCTCGCGGTGCTCGCGCTGATCGGTGTCAGCGTGGGGGCGGCCCTCACGCCCTGGGTCCCGGCCTTCGTGTTGCTGACGCCGTTCGCGCCCCAGGTCGCGGTCGCTGCGCTGATCGCGGCGGTCCTCGGATTCCTGCTCGGCATGCGGCGCCTGGCGCTGATTCCCGTGGCGCTCGCGCTCTGGCAAGGCGTGCTGGTGATGCCGTTCGTCTGGCCCGCGCCGGCGGCGGCGACCAGCGGGCAACCGCTGCGCGTCGTCTCGCTCAACCTCTGGCCGCTGAACCCGTCGCCGGAGCAGACGGTCGCCTACCTTCAACAGAGCGGCGCCGACGTGATCGCCACCGTGGAGACCGGGCGGGAATGGCGCGAGCGGCTCGAGGTGCTGCATGCAGCCTATCCTTATCGCGCCGATTGCGGGCTCACGCAGTATCTCTGCGGCGTCGCGATCATGTCGAAGCTGCCCTTTCAATCGACGTTCATCGGGCCGGCGCGGCCGGGCGAGATCCCGGTTCTGGTCGCGGTCAAGGTCGATTGGAACGGCAAGCCGCTGACCATCGCCGCGGTGCAGGTCCACAATCCGCGGATCGGCCTTCTGCACGGATTTCAGGCCAGGCATGGCGATGCGCTCAGCAGCTACCTCGCCGACGACCATGGCGATGCGGTGCTGATGGGCGATTTCAACAGCGTGCCCTGGGGACCGCTGCAGCGCGAGCTGCGCGCTGAAACCGCGTTCGACAATCGCGGCCGCCTCGCCTTCACCTGGCCGAGCTGGGCGCCCGCGATCTTCCGCATCCCGATCGACCAGATCTTCACCGCGGGCGCGCTGACCGTCCGCAATTACCGGGCAGGGCCGCCGGTCGGCTCCGACCATCTGGCGGTCGCCGCGGACATCTACCGGACCGCGCCATGATCGCGCCGCAATGAGCGTGTTTCATCGGCGGCGCCTGGTGAACCACCGGGAGAACCGCTCAGATACTTCCTTCCGACGTCGTCTGGCCGGGGCGCTGGCCTATCCGCTGAGGCTGGTCATCCAGGTCGGCCTGCTGGGAGCGGCCTTGGCGACGCTGGCGCCGCTCCTGGCCGGTTGGCTGCCGGTGCTCGCGTTCTTCGAATCCTTCCGGCTGCAGCTCTGCTTCGGCGGCGCGGCGCTCGCGGTGCTGGGCCTGCTGTTCCGGCCGCGCTGGATGGCGCTGCTGGGTGCGCTCGCCCTTGCCTGGAACCTGGCGATCCTCTGGCCCTATCTGCCGTCGCGCGGTGCTTCGGCCGCGGCCGCGGCGGCCGGCGGGCTCAAGGTGGTGTCGGTCAATCTCTGGTATCGCAACGACAGCTACGATCCGGCGCTGAACTACCTGCTGCGCACCGATGCCGACGTGATCGGACTGATCGAGCTGACGCCGCAATGGCTGGCGGCGCTGCAGCCGCTGTTCGAGCGCTATCCCTATCGCGCCGATTGCATGCAGAGCACGCCGCCTTGCGAGATCATGCTGCTCTCCAAGCATCCGTTCAAAAAGAGCTTCGCCGGTCGGGTCGACGGCAAACGGCCCGCGATCGTCTGGGGTGAGATCGATTTCGCGGGCAGGACCATCACCGTCGCCGAGACGCATTTCGCCTGGCCGCTGCTGCCCGAGGACGACAACGCCCAGGCGACGGTGGCCGGCACCGTGCAGCCCGATCCGCTGGTCGGCGCCGATCCGCTGGTGCAGAGCCAGCAGGCCGCCGCTCTGGCGCAGTATCTCTCCGGCGTCGATGAGGACCTGGTGCTGATGGGCGATTTCAACAGCGTGCCCTGGAGCACGACGCACCAGGCGTTCCGCGCCGCGACCGGCCTGCACAATGACGGGCCGATGGTCGAGACCTGGCCGGCCTGGGGGCCCTACTGGCTGCGCCTGCCGATCGACCACATCTTCGTCCGCGGCAAGCTGGAGCGCCGCGACTTCCGCCGCGGCCCCTTCATCGGCTCCGACCACCTGCCGGTCGAAGCGGAGATCGTGGCGAAGGCGCAGTGACGGCGCGGCGACTGACCGCCCCTACTGCACCGCGACGCTGGCGGCGATCGAGGCGATCACCTCGGAGGCTTTCTGGAACTGCGCGCCGCGGTCCTCGATGCCGTGCCGCCGCTGGATGTAGCGGAAGTCGGTGTATTCGGTCCACACCTGGCCGCCGGCATCCTGATAGACCAGCACGCGCACCGGCCAGTCGATGCCGGATTGCGGATTGGACGTGATGAACTGGGTGCCGAGCGCGGGATTGCCGAAGACCAGCAGGGTCGCCGGACGCGCGGCAATGCCGGCATCCCGGGCGAGCTTCGCCTCGTCGATCTCGTCGAAGAACTTCAGGCCCTTGGCGGCGATGTCCTGCTTCAGCCGCGCCACGGTTTCGTCCATGCCATAGGCGCTTTTGCCGGCGACGATGCCGTTGCCCGATGCCAGGGCCGACGGTGCCATGCCGTCATCGGCGCAACCGCCCAACGCGCCCGCCAGCAGGGCGGCGGCACTCCATCCAATCATCCGCAACATGATCATCTCCCATCGGTGTCAGGCCGGGCACGCCGCCCGACCGATCGCGGCGATGATGGCGAAGCGGTGCCGTTTGGAGAAATGCCGACGGACTATCGAGTCGATGCCTTCAGCGCGTGGCCGCCATGCTGCGGATCGGGCCGTCGTCCGCGCTCTCGAAACGCGTGCGCGGCAGGCGGATGGAGAAGGTCGAGCCCTTGCCGAGCTCGCTCTCGACCGTGACGGCGCCGCCGTGCAGCTCGACCAGGCGGCGGGTGATGTGCAGGCCGAGGCCGATGCCGCCGTGGCGCCGCACATAGGAATCCTCGACCTGGGCGAAGCGCTCGAAGATCAGCGCCAGATCCTTCTCGGCGATGCCGATTCCGGTATCGCCGACCCGCAGCACGAGATCGCCCTGGAGGTCGATGGCGGCGGCGATGGTGATGGCGCCGCCCGCGGGCGTGAACTTGATCGCGTTGCCGACCAGGTTGATCAGCGCCTGGCGGATCGCCTTGGGGTCGAGCTGCATCCGCGGCAGGGCGTCGGGGACGGCGCGCGAGATGACGATCTGCTTCTTGCGCGCATCGGGCGCCGCGATGGTCGCGACCGCCTGCACCAGGTCGCCGATGCTGCAGGATTCGAGCCTGAGATCGTAGCGGTCGACGTCGATGCGCGACGTATCGAGCACTTCCTCCAGCAGGCCGAGCAGATGCCGGCTGCTGGTCTGGATGTCCTGGGCGCATTCCAGGTAGCGCTCGGGCTGGATCGGGCCCAGCACCTGCATGGAGATCATCTCCGAGAACCCGATGATCGCGTTCAGCGGCGTGCGCAATTCGTGGCTCATATTGGCCAGGAACTCGGATTTCGCGCGCGAAGCGGCTTCGGCGCGCTCGCGGGCGCGGTCGGAGGTTTCCTTCGCCCGCTGCAAGTCTTCGGTCAGCAGCACGCGCTCGTCTTCGAGCTTGAATTTCTTGGTGCTCGCCTCGTAATTTCGCGAGGCCTGTGTCGCCATCATTAGCCAGAAGCCGATGCACAGCCAGCCCAGGATCGCGTCGATCATGTCGCCCGCCACCATCGGCACAACGGTCATCGACACGAGGTAGATCGGCAAGGTTACATAGAGCATCGGGAGATAGAACGCGCCCGACGTCACCCATCCTGAAAGAGATGCGCACAACAGGAACAGGATCAGAAGATGGTTGCCCGGTACGCCCGGCACCCAGATAAAGACCACCATCGAGCACAACGCCGCCACCAGCACGCC
>CALCYJ010000363.1 GCA_937905845.1 uncultured Rhodospirillales bacterium | reverse complement strand
ATGCATCAGGTCGCCTTCCGCGAATTGTGGGAGGTGACGCAGGCGCTGGAGCCGCTGGCCGCCCGGCTCGCGGCGCAGCGCATCGATCAGGCCGATCTGCAGGAGCTTGAGCGCAACGTCATCGCCACCGAGCAGGCGGCAGCCCTTGGCCAGTCTCTCATCATCCTCGATGGCGAGTTCCATTCCATCGTCGCCCAGGCCACCCACAACCGTGCCCTCATGCTGGCGCGCGAGCCGGTCGGCCTGCTGATCTATCCCGCGACCGACCGCATGATGGCGCTGGTCCCCCAATCGCCCCGCCGCCTGGTGCAGGCGCACCGCGCCGTCTTCCAAGCGATCGCCGCCGGCAATGCGGAGCTGGCCGAACAATGGATGCGGCGCCATATCGCCGACTTCCGCCGCGGCTACGAGATCGCCGGCCTCGATATGGAACGGCCCGTCGAATCCCCCCCCGACCCGCTCTGAAGCCTGTTCATCGGAAACGCGGCTCCACGGTTCCGCTAGGAAGAGGCGCCGAAACAACAACTTAAAAGCATTCCGCGCCCGGCCGGCCGCAGATTGTTCCGACCCTGAAGGGGGAGCGTCGCGGCCGGTAAAGCTGCCTATTGCCTATGGCGCGTCCTTCCTCCACGATATGTCTAAGTCATAATAGGGTTGCAGACAGGATATCGGCTTCTTTTAACGGCCCGCCCCAAAGGCGGCGGCCAGGGGTTCCCTTGGCTGTTCACGGTGCGAAAAATCATGATGGATCTGGATATTCTTGACGACGACCCGTTTGGTCGCGGGATCACTCCGCCGCTTTCCGACCTCTATGATTATTGGAACGCCAAGCGCGGGACGCAGCCGATGCCGCGGCGCCGCGACATCGATCCGGTGGAGATGAAGCGCTGGCTCGGCAACCTCGCCCTGGTGCGCGTCCTGGACGGCGGCGCCGACATCCGCTACGACGTGTTCGGGGTGGCGCTGGTCAATATGCTGGGCTTCGATCTGACCGGCAGGACGCTCAAGGATTTGGGCCCGCAGGTCCGGCCGCATGTTCTGGCCAATTACCAGACGGTCTGTCGCACCGGCCGGCCGCTGCTCACCCGCAACAGGCTGGCGATCAACCACGAATTCCGGCGTCTCGATACGCTGGCGCTGCCGCTTTCCGACGACGGGATCGGCGTCACCCGGGTTCTCTCGGGCATTTATCCGGCCCTGGGCGGTGACGCCCGGAGCGAGGAATGACGCCGGCCGCCGGCTGCCCTCAAGCCGCCGCCCGCAGCGCATCCAGGCGCGCCAGCGTGGCGCGATAGGGCGCCAGGCCGATGCGGAACAGCAGGACGGCGAGCAGCGCCGAGATCGGCACCACGATTGCGATGGCGAGATTGAGCTTGGCCGGCCCGCCCAGCCCGTAATCCGCCAGCACCGCGACCGATGTCGGACCACCGCCCAGCGCCACGAGATTGAGCACGCCGGTATAGATGGCGGTGCCGAGGCCGCGCATCTGGTTGGGCAGAAGCTCTTGCAGCGCCGCCGGCGCGATGCCCCAGACGAAGCTCACGAAGAAGAAGAACGGCACGACCAGGGCGAGAGCCGCGGCCGCATTGCCGGCAAGCGGAAAGGCCACGCCCGGGAGAATGGTGCCGAGCGCCGCAATCAGCCCGACCCTGAGCTTGCCATCGCGCCGGCCTTGTCCTTCCAGCCGGTCGCAGAGCCAGCCGCCGGCCACCGATCCCACCGGGCCGATGACCAGCGCCACCAGGCCGAAACGGATGCCGACTTCGGCCGCGCTCCAGCCATATTCGCGCACGAACATGGTGGGAATCCAGGCGCTGGCGGCATAGCTGGTGAAGGCGAGAAAGGTGAAGCCGAACGTGTGGCAGCAGAGCGTGAGGCGGTTGGCGCCCATATAGGCCGCGACCTCGGCCAGCGGCAGGCCGCGGCCCGTAGCCGCTCCTCGCCCAAGCGTGCCCAGGCGCGGCGGCTCACGGATCGTCAGCATCAAGGCCGCGACCAGGATGCCCGGCAGGCCGACCACCAGGAACACCACCTGCCAGGGATGGAATTGGCCCAGCAGCGGCAGGGTCACCGGCGCCGTCCCGAGCGCCCGGATCACCAGGCCGCCGATGATCAGCGCCGCGCCCGAGCCGAGAAAGATGCCGGTAGCAAAGACGCCGAGCGCCAGCCCGCGGCGCTGGGGGGGGAAATAATCGGCGAGCAGGGAATTGGCGCCAGGCAGCAGGGCGGCTTCGCCGGCGCCGACGCCGACCCGGACGAGAAAAAGCTGCCAGAAGCGGGCGGTCAGGCCACAGCCCGCCGTCATCAGGCTCCAGACCAGGATGCCGGCGGCGACCACGAGGCGCCGGCTGCGCGCATCGACCAGGCGCGCGACCGGCAGCCCGAGCAGGGCATAGAAGATCGCGAAGGAGAAGCCTTGCAGCAGGCTCACCTCGGTATCGTTGATATGCAAATCGTGCTCGATCGGGATCACCAGCAGGCTGACGATCGTCCGGTCGAGAAAGGAGAGGATATAGGCGAGAAGCAGGATGAGGCAGACATACCAGGCAAGGGCCGGCCGCGGATAGCGCGCGGCGGGCGGATCCGGCCTATCCGTTCGGCTGTTCGACATGGCCCCCTCCCCTTGCGCCACCGCCGCCGGCCTCTCAGCGCGGCGGCGCCATCATCTGCTCGAACCGTCGCCACACCAGGGTCAGGTTGCGATAGCGCCGCCTGGGCGCCTCGTTCTTGAGCCCGGTGGCGGCGAGCAGGAAAGGCTCGAACATCAGCCAGCCGAGCGCCAGCGCCACCGCGCTCGCCACCAGCGCCCGCTCGTCCAGCGCCGGATCGATCTGCCCGGCCGCCTTGCGCCGTCCCACCACCTCCACGAAGCGGCTCATCATCGGGAAGCCCTGCTGGACGTCGCCCGGATCGGTGCCTTCGAGCAACGCATGCGCCAGGATGCGCCAATAGGCGCCCTGGCGCCGGGTGGCGCGGAATGCCTGCGGCGAGACCGGCCGCAACCGCCCGCCGCCCGCAACCCGCGCCTGCACCGCCAGTTGCTCGGTCAGCCGCGTCAGGACGGCGCTGAGCAGCGCATCCTTGGAGCCGAAATGGCGGTGCACCAGCCCGTGATTGACCCCGGCGTGCAGCGCGATCTCGCGCACCGAAACGGCACCCGGGCCGCGCCGGGCAAAAAGCTCCGTCGCCGCGCGGATCAGCGCCTCGCGCACCGCCCGGGCGCCCTGCGGCCGCGTCCCCGGTGCGGCCTGCGCCGCTTTTGCCGGCCTGGACGCCCGCTCAGGCAAAGGGGCGGCCTTCGCGGGCATAGGCGGCGGCCGAGCGCGCGAGATTGGTTGCCATCAGGCTTTTCTCGCCCGCCGCCCGCTGCTCGTAGAGGGCGGAGACCGCCTGCTGCACCGCCGGGGTGCCGGGCTCGGCTTCGAGCGCGTAATCGGCCAGATGGCAGGCCAGCCTGAGATCGCCCGCCGCCGCCAGGGCCTGCGCCCGCGCCACCAGTTGGGCCACGCCGCCGGCCAGGGCCGCCACCTCGCGCGCCAGGGCCTGGCGCGGTGCCGGCTTGAGATCGCTCGGCCGTCCGTTCCACCAGCCGCCGTAATAGCGGATGACGTTGCGGATGATGAATTCGCCCTCGTCATAGACCGGCTGGAGCCAGGGCGCGCTTGGGTCGGGCAGCGTCACCCGGTGCACGATGTCGCTATGGGGCGGCGAGCCGTCGGCCATCGCCGCCAGCGTCTGGCCGACGATGTCGTCGAGATAATCCGCCGTCTCGTGCAGCATGCGCCCGATCAGGGCGGCATCGCCCACCACCGGGCCGCCGTGGCCCGGGCAGAGGCTGCTGGGCTCGCGCGCCGCCATTTCGCGCAAACCCTTGGCCCAGTCCCAGGGGTAGCGCTGCACCTTCTGCGGATTGCCGGCGTTGGGCACCGAATAGATGAAGAGATCGCCCGGACACAGAACGCCGCGCTCGGGGCAGAAGATCCAGCTATGGTCGTCCGTCTCGCCCCGGCAATGGTGGATCTCGAAGGTGAGGCCGCCGACCCGGATATCCAGCCGCTCGTCATAGAGCACGTCCGGCGGCAGGTCGGGGGTGCGGAAACTGTCGAAATTGCCCTCCGCCCCTTCGGCCGCCCGGACCGTGCCGCCGAACTGGCGGGCGTTGATCGCCTGGTTATGGCGGCTGGTGAGCGCATAGCGGGCGAAGCGCGCCGGCATGGCGCGCTGCGCGATGACGCGCGGCGTCGGCTGGCCGGGGATGAGGAAATGCTTCAGGCCGAAGGCGTGATCGACATGCCCCTGGGTGAAGATGGCGGTATGGATCGGCGCCTTGGTCTTCTGGCGCAGCGCCGCCGCCAGCACCGCCCCCACCTTGACCAGCCCGGAATCGACGAGGACGATCCCGGCATCGGTCTCGAAAGCGGTACAGCCGCTGAAGCTCGATTGGAACCAGGTCCGCTCCGCCACCTCGACCGGGCCGCCCGACCAGAAGAACTTGGCCTCGTCGGGCGACTTACCGCGCATCAAGGCGAACTGCTCCAACGGATTGCCCATCATCTCCCGCCTCCCGGCCTAACTCTGTCCAAGAATGTAGTCAAGTGACTACATACCATGAAGCGGTCGATTCTGCAACCGGCGAGAAGCATCGCCGCGCGGAGAACGGGCGGCCTTCCTCCCGCCGCCGGGCTTGCGCGACCCGATGCTCGCACTCCGGCCTCGGGGCCGCAACCCCTTAGCCTAAGGGCGCAATCCCGCCGGGCCGGCCTAAAGCCGAGATCTGCAAACGGCGCAGGTCTGCCACGGTGGCATTGCGCTGGCGGCGGGCGGGCTTCTCCCCTACATCATAAGCAAGCTTATAGTAAGCTTTGCCTATTATTATTGGACAGGCCATGATGTCGAAACAGCCCGAAGCCACCTTGGGCGCGCTGGTGCACGATCTCTCCCGCCTGCTGCGGCGGCGTTTCGTCCTGCGGGCGCGCGAAGAGCGGCTGGCGCTGACGCGGGCGCAATGCACCGTTCTGTGGCATTTGTCGCACCAGGAGGGCAGCAGCCAGGCGGCGCTGGCGCAGCGCATGGATATCGAGCCGATCACCCTCGCCCGCCTGCTCTACAAGCTCGAAGCGCTCGGCCTGCTGGAGCGGCAGCGCGATCCCAACGACCGCCGCGCCCATATTCTGCACCTGACGGCGGAAGCCGAACCCATCCTCGAGCAGATCTATTCCCTGAGCGAGCGGGTCGGCGACGAGGCGCAGGCGGGTTTGAGCGAAATCGACCGCCAGCGCCTGCTGACGCTGCTCCGCCACGTCAAGGGCAACCTTACCGGCCCGCCGGCGGCGGCGGCGAAAGAGGACGAAGCGACGGAAGGCCTGGGCGGGATCGCGAGGCGTCACCATGGCTGAGGGCAAGGCAACCGTGCTGCGCACGGCGGAAGACTCGCCCCGGATCGCCGACATACCGGCGCCGCCGCGGCTCGTCGCGCGGCCCCGGATCGGACGGCGCCGGCTCACCCGTTGGGGGCTGCTGGTTCTGGGCCCGCTCGCGGTCATTCTGGTGACCGGCTGGTACTATGTCACCGGCGGACGCTATATCTCGACCGACGACGCCTATGTGAAGACCGACGTCGCCGCCGTCAATGCGCAGGTGTCGGGCCGGGTCCTGGCGCTCGACGTCCGCGACAATCAGCCGGTCACGGCCGGGCAGCTTCTGCTGACGATCGATCCCGGTTCCTACAACCTGCTGCTGCCGACGACGCCCCGCTCCTATTCGCTGGCCTACACGGCGGCCGCGGCCAATCTCGCCCAGGTCGCCGACCAGATCGCGGCGCTCAGGGCGAATTATGTCGGGAAAGAGGCCGCGCTGCACCAGACGCAGGAAACCATCACCTTCCTCACCCGCGAGTTCCAGCGCCAGAGCAACCTGGCCGGGCATGGCTATGCTTCCGAGCAGGCCTACGACACCGCCCACCACAATCTCGTGCAGGCGCAGGCGCAGGCCGACATCATCCGGCAGCAGATGGCGGCAATCCAGGCCGAGCTTGGCGGCAATATCGCGACGCCGACGAAGGATCTGCCGCAATACCAGGCCGCGCTGGCCTTGCGCGACGATGCCGACCAGGCCCTCAAGCTGACCAAGGTCTATGCGCCGGCGGCCGGGATCGTCACCAACGTGACGCTGCGCCCGGGTGATTATATCAATGCCGGCGCGCCGCTGTTCAGCCTGGCGGAGATCCGCCATACCTGGGTCACCGGCAATTTCAAGGAAACCGAGCTGACCTATGTCAAGCAGGGTCAGCCGGCGACCGTCACCGTCGATGCCTATCCCGGTGTCGTCTGGCACGCCAAGGTGGAAAGCCTGAGCCCCGCCAGCGGCGACGTGTTCTCGCTTCTGCCGCCGCAGAACGCCACCGGCAACTGGGTCAAGGTGGTGCAGCGCATCCCCGTGCGGCTCGAGGTGGAGAATAAGGCCGGCATGCCGCAACTCCGCGCCGGCATGAGCGTCACGGCCGAGATCGACACCCATCATCACCGCTACCTGCCGGCGTTCCTGGCCAAGATCGCGGGCCTCTTCGGCCTGCAATGAAACGCGGGGCGCAAGCGGCGGAAGGTCCGCCGAACCTGCCGCTCATCACCTTCGGCGCCATGCTGGCGACGGTGATGCAGGCGCTGGATACGACGATTGCCAACGTCGCCCTGCCGCAGATGCAGGGCACGTTCTCGGTGAGCTACGACCAGGTCACCTGGGTCCTCACCTCCTATATCGTCGCGGCGGCGATCATGACGCCGCCGACCGGCTGGCTCAGCAACCGTTTCGGGCGCAAGCGGCTGTACCTGGTCTCGGTGACGGGCTTCACCATCGCTTCCGTCTTCTGCGGCATGGCAAGCTCGGTCACTGTCATGGTGCTGTTCCGAATCCTTCAGGGCATGTTCGGCGCCGCCCTGGTGCCGCTGTCGCAGGCGACGCTGCTCGACAGCTACCCGCGCGAGCGCCACGGGCCGGCGATGGCGATCTGGGGCGTCGGCATCATGGTGGGGCCGATCCTGGGGCCGACGCTCGGCGGCTATCTCACCGACAATTACAGCTGGCGCTGGGTGTTCTACATCAACGTGCCGGTCGGCATCCTGGCCTTCATGGTGATTTCAAGCTCGGTGCGCGAGACGGCGCGCAATCTCACCTTGCGCTTCGATACGTTCGGCTTCGCCATGATCAGCCTCGCCATCGCCGCGTTGCAGATGTTCCTCGATCGCGGCGAACTCAAGGACTGGTTCGGCTCGCCCGAGATCATCACCGAAGCGGTCATGGCCGGCCTCTTCCTCTATATCTTCCTGGTCCATACGTTCACCGCCGCCAATCCCTTCATCAGTCCAAGCCTCTTCCTCGACCGCAATTTCAGCGTCAGCCTGGTCCTCATCGCCGCGGTCGGCGTCGTCCTCTATGCCACGATGGCGCTGCTGCCGCCCCTGATGCAGGACCTGCTGAACTATCCGGTGGTCACCGCCGGCCTGCTGCTGGCGCCACGCGGGGTCGGCACGATGATCGCGATGCTGATCGTCGGCCGCATCATCGTCCGCATCGACGTGCGGATCCTGCTGATCTTCGGCTTCGCGCTCTCGGCCTATTCGCTCTATTGGATGGACGGATTCTCGCTCGCCGAACCGACGTGGGAATTCGTCGCCAGCGGCGTCACCCAGGGCTTCGGCTTAGGTTTCGTCTTCGTGCCGCTGACCACCGTCGCCTTTTCGACGCTCGCGCCCGACCGGCGCAACGAAGCGGCCGGCATCTACAATCTCTTCCGCAATATCGGCTCCAGCGCCGTCATCTCGGCCATGACGGCGCTTCTGCTCCAGAACACGCAGCTCAGCCACGAGGACATCGGCGCTCACATCACGGCGTTCAACCCGCTGCTCCATCTCCCCGGCATCGAGCGGGTGTGGAACCCCTATACCGCGAAAGGGCTGGCGCTGCTGAACAATGAGGTGACGCGGCAGGCCTCGATGATCGCCTATCTCGACGATTTCAAGTTCCTGATGATCCTGACCGCCCTGCTGACGCCGCTGGTGCTGCTGCTGCGCCCGCCCAAGACCAGCCGGAGCCAAGGCCAGGTCCAGGGCCAGCCGGCGCACGCGATCCTCGATTGAGGGCGCCGAGGCGGGCGGCCTATCCGGCCCGCGCGCGCGACGGTATTTCCGCTTATTCGATGGCCCAGGCCGCCTCGATGATCGGCCGGAATTCCGCGATCTTCAAGCTGGCGCCGCCGACCAGCGCCCCATCGACATCGGCAAGGCTGAGGATCTCGGCCGCGTTCGCGGGCTTCACCGAACCGCCATAGAGGATGCGGCAGGCTTCGAGCCCTGGCCCAAGGCGGCCGAGACGGCGGCGGATATGGCCGTGCATGCGGGCGATATCGCCGCTCTCGGCACTTCGGCCGGTGCCGATCGCCCAGACCGGCTCATAGGCGATCACAATATTGGCGGCCGTGACCCCGGATGCCGGCAGGCTGCGGGAAAGCGCGCGGCCCACCACCCGGTAAGCCGCTCCCGCCTCGCGCTCGGCCAGATTCTCGCCGACGCAGACGATGGCGATAAGCCCCGCCCGGTGCGCCGCCTGCACCTTGGCCCGTACCAGGGCATCGGTTTCCGCGTGATCGGCCCGCCGCTCGGAATGGCCGAGGATGACGAAACGCGCCCCGGCATCGGCCAGCATCGGCGCCGCGATATCGCCGGTATGCGCGCCGGCGTCGGCGCTATGGCAATCCTGGCCGCCAAGCGCGATGCGCCGCAGGCCGCCGGCCGCGGCCAGCGTGGCGCGCAAGGGCACGAGCAGACTCGCCGGCGGGCAGATCACGATGTCGCAGCGCGACCGCCCTGCCCGGCGGACCAGGGCGGCCAGGCGCCGCATCTCCGCCACGGCCGGCTTCAGGCGGCCGTGCATCTTCCAGTTTCCGGCGATCAGCCGGCGTCGGATCCGCGCCATTCTGCCTCACTCTCCTTGACCGGCGCGCTTTCGCGCACCTTGCCCGCCCGGAGCGCGAGATGTAGCAAAGGCCGCGGCCCTTGGAAAGGGCGTCGCCGCGCCGCGCCAAAGCTGTTGCAGCGAGCCCGTATCCCTCTCTATCATGCCGCGGCCATACCGGCCTGACGGCGGCCGGATATTTTTCCTCCAGCCTTTCGGGGTTTCATGCTCGCTTCCCTGCGCAAGAGCGCCAGCACATGGGTGGTGCGGGCCTTTCTTTTCCTGCTGGTTCTAAGCTTCGGCGTCTGGGGCATCGGCGATATCATCCGCGGCCATACCGATACCTCGGTCGCCCGCGTCGGCAGCGTTGTCATCCAGGCCAATGATTTCAGCTCGCAATACCGCAACGCGCTGAACGCGTTACAGGACCGGCTCGGCCGCGCCATCACCCCCGACCAGGCGAAGCGCCTCGGCCTGCCCGAGACCACGCTCCAGCAGATGATCGGCCGCAGCCTGCTCGATCAGGAGGCGGCCGCCCTCGGCGTCACGGTCTCCGACCGGCAAGTCGCGGCGGCGATCGAGCACAACCAGGCCTTCTTCGATGCGAAGGGCCAGTTCAACCGCGCCTTGTTCCAGCAGCGCCTGGCGGATCAGGGGATGAGCGAAGCGATGTTCGCCGCCATCACCCGCCAGAATCTGGATCGGGAGCAGGTGATCGACGCGCTCAGCGCCGGCGCCGGCACCGTCCCGGCGATCGAGGCCAGGACCCTTTACGAATATCGCCAGGAACAGCGGGTGGCGCAGATCCTGGCCATCCCGCCGGAGAAGGCGGGTCCCGTGCCGGCGCCGACCACGGCGGAGCTTGCGGCCTATCACAAGGCCCATGCCGCGGCCTTCACGGCGCCGGAATACCGCGACATCGTCTTCCTCACCCTGACGCCCTCGGAGCGCGCAGCCGCGATGAGCGTGAGCGATCAGGAGTTGAAGGACGAATATGCCGCCGAACGCGGCAGCCTCGCTGTGCCGGCGAAGCGGCATATCGAGCAGATTCCCTTTACCGACGAGGCTTCCGCCAAGACGGCGGCGGCCAGGATCAAGGCCGGCCAGAGCTTTGCCGCGGTGGCCAAGGCCATGCGCAACTTGTCGGCCAAGGACATCGACCTTGGCCTGGTGACCGAGAACAGCTTGCCGCCGGAGCTGGGCAAGATCGCCTTCTCGCTGAAAAAAGGCCAGGTGAGCCCGCCGATCAAGACCCCGCTCGGCTGGCACCTGCTTCTGGTGACGGAAATCGATCCGGCCGGCGTCGCGAGTTTTGATGAGGTCAAGGCCAAGGTGAAGCAGGCGGTCCAGCTGCGCAAGGCGGGCGATGCGATGTACAAACTGTCCAACCAGCTTGAGGACGCGCTGGCGGGCGGCGCCACCCTGGCCGAGGCGGCGGTGCAGCTCAAGCTCACGCTCTACAAAGTGCCGGCGGTCGATGCCAAGGGGCTCGATCCCGACGGTAAGAAGGTCACCGACCTGCCGCCCTTCTCGAACTTCCTCTCGACTGTCTTCCAAACCCCGGCCGGTTCAGATCCGGAAGTGACGGACGCCGGCGATAGCAGCTATTTCGCGCTCAAGGTCGTCGGCGTGACGCCGCCGACGCTGAAGCCGCTCGACAAGGTCAAGGCGCAGGTGGAGGCCGGCTGGCGCGCCCAGCAGCAGCGCGAGAACGCCCGCAAGCTCGCCGCCACGATGGTGGGCCGGCTGAAGGAGGGAACCACCTTCGCAACCCTCGCCAGCAGCATCGGCGAAAGCCTCACGACGCTCGGCCCGCTGACCCGCACGGGAGAGGGCGCCGCCGAAACGGTCTCGCCCGCGCTGTTGCATGACCTCTTCGCCGCCAAGCCCGGCGGCATCGTCACCGCGCCGGCCGCAACCGGCGGCGGCACAATGGTGGCGCGACTGCTCCAGATCGTCCCGGCCGATCCGCAGGATCACAAGGCGACGGTTGACCAACTCACCAGCGACCTGACGAACGCGGCCGAGAACGATCTGTTCAGCGAATATCGCGCGGATCTGGAAAAGGCCTATCCCGTGACCATCAACCGCCAGATGCTGCAAAGCGCGCTCTAGAGCATGGCCGTGCTGCCCGATTTCGCCACTTTCGCCCGCGCTTACGAGGCCGGCCGGCCACAGGTGGCCTGGACCACGCTGGTCGCCGATCTGGAGACGCCGGTCTCGGCCATGCTCAAGCTCGCCGACGGGCGGCCGAACAGCTTCCTGCTCGAATCGGTCGAGGGCGGCGCCGTGCGCGGCCGCTATTCCGTCATCGGCATCAAGCCCGACGTGATCTGGCGCTGCCGCGGCAGCCGGGCCGAAATCAACCGCACCGCGCGTTTCGAGCCCGAAGCCTTCGTGCCCTGCGGCGAGGCGCCGCTGGCCGCCTTGCGAAGCCTGCTCGCGGAAAGCCGCATCGCACTTCCCGAGGGCCTGCCGCCGATGGCCGCCGGCGTCTTCGGCTATGCCGGCTACGACCTGGTGCGTCTGATCGAGCGGATTCCCGACCATAATCTCGATCCGCTCGGCCTGCCCGACGCGCTGCTGCTGCGCCCGACGGTGACGGCGATCTTCGATTCCATCCTCGATATCGTCACCGTGGTGACGCCGGTCCGCCCGGAGGCCGGGCGCGACGCCCGCTCCGCCTATAACCTCGCCGCCGAGCGCCTGGCCGATATCGTCGCCGATTTCGAGCGCACGCTGCCCTATGGCCGGGTTCGGGACGAGGATCTGGAGACGCTGCCCGAACCCGCCTCCAACACCACGCGCGAGCAATATCACGCCATGGTTGCTCGGGCGAAGGCGTATATCGCCGCGGGCGACGTGTTCCAGGTCGTCCCCTCGCAGCGCTTCCGCCTGCCCTTTCGCCTGCCGCCCTTCGCCCTCTACCGCGCGCTTCGCCGCACCAATCCCTCGCCCTTCCTGTTCTTCTTCAATTTCGGCGATTTTTCCGTGGTGGGATCGAGCCCCGAGATCCTGGTGCGCCTGCGCGATGGCACGGTCACCATCCGCCCCATCGCCGGAACGAGGCGCCGCGGCGTCGATGCCGAGGAGGATCGCAAGCTCGCCGCCGACCTCAAATCCGACCCGAAGGAGCTGGCCGAGCATCTGATGCTGCTGGATCTCGGCCGCAACGACGTCGGCCGCGTGGCGAAGATCGGCACCGTCAAAGTGACCGAGAACATGGAGATCGAGCATTACAGCCACGTCATGCATCTCGTCTCCAATGTCGAAGGCCGCATCGACCCGCGCCACGACATGCTCGACGCGCTCTTCGCCGGCTTTCCCGCCGGCACGGTCTCGGGCGCGCCCAAGGTGCGGGCGATGGAGATCATCGAGGAGCTGGAAACCGAGCGCCGCGGCCTCTACGGCGGGGGCGTTGGCTATTTCGCCGCCAACGGCAGCATGGATACCTGCATCGCGCTGCGCACCGCGGTGATCAAGGATGGCACCATGTATGTCCAGGCCGGCGGCGGCGTGGTTGCCGACAGCGATCCGGAGGCGGAATATCAGGAGACGGTGAACAAGGCCCGCGCCCTGGTCCGCGCCGCCCAGGAAGCCGTGCGCTTCGCCGCCGGCACCGGCCGCGGCAACCGCTAGACCGGCCTTAGCCCTGCCTTACCGCCCTCACCTACCCTCACCCGCTCACGCCCGGCGGCCGCACCAGCGCCGTGATCGGCACCAGGACGAAGCCCTTGGCCTGAACCGCCGGCAGCCATTGCCGCAGCGCCGCGAGCGTCGTTGGATGCGGATGGCCGATGGCGATGGCCCGGCCGCTGCGCCGCGCCACTTCCTCCGTCTGGGCCAGCGCGGCCTCGATCCGGTCGAGGCGGAGACTGTCGTCGAGAAAGACGTCGCGGCTGACCACGGGAACGCCGAGCTGCGCCGCCAGCCGGGCGCCGACGCTGCGCGGCGAGGTTCTGGAATCGAAGAACAGCAACCCGCGGCGCTTCAGCACATCCAGCACCAGATCCATGTCCGCTTCATTGGCGGTGAAGCGACTGCCCATGTGGTTGTTGATGCCGACATAGCCCTGGAAACGGTTCAAGTCCCAGGTCAGCCGGCGCAGGATCTCGGCCGCCGGCAGGTTGGTCAGCAGCGCATTGGGGCCGGGATCGTTATGGGCGAGATCGATCGGCTCCATCGGCACATGGACCAGAAGCTCATGCCCAGCCGCCTGCGCCTCGCGCGTCAGGGCGACGATGTCGTGGGCATAGGGCAGGAAAGCCAGCGTCACCGGCGCCGGCAGCGCAATGGCCGCACGCGCCGCCGCGACATCGGGTCCGACATCGTCGATATCGATCGCAATCATCGGATGGCCGTGAACCGGCGCCACCGCCACGGCATGACGCCGCCACAAGGGCTCCGCCGGCGCCGGCACGGGTGGTACGACCGCAGCGCGAGGCGCGGACGGCGCGGCCGCAGCGAGCGGCGCGGGAGATACAGGCGGTGCGGCAACGGCAGGTGGGGCGGCTACAACGGGCGGCGCTACGGCGGGGGCGGGCGGAACGGGTGCCGCCGAGGCCACCATCCGTGGCGCCGCCGGTGCGACCCGTTCGACGGGTGCGACCCGTTCGACGGGTGCGGCCCGTGCGACGGGAGCGACCCGTGCGACGGGAGCAGCCCGTGCAACCCGTGCGGCAGGGGCGGCCCGCGCGACGGGTACGGCGGGCACAACCCGTGCGTGGGGATGGGACAGGACGAGGCGTGCGGCCGGCGGCGGGTTCTGGAAGACCAGGGCGACCAGGACGAAAACGGCCAGCAATGCCAGGCTCCCGGCCGCGATCCAGGCGATCCGGGAGGCGAAGGTCGCCTGAGCCGGACGGGCGGCCGCGGGGCGCTTCGCCCGGGACCGGGTGGGTCGGTTGCGCTTCTTCAGGACGGCCTCGCAAGGGTCGGGGATGGCGGCGGCGGGCGGCAGCGGGCGGCGTTTCTGCCGGCAGCGGATGCCGCCGACAGGTTCCCGGCCTCACGCTCTCGTGACGGTCTCGAACTCTATGTTCTATAGACCGGCGGCAGGAGTCGGGGCAATGGCATCGAGCACCGCCGCGGCAACCTTTATCCCTCGCCGGCGAAATCGGCCAGGATCGGGCAATCCGGGCGGGCATCGCCGTGGCAGCGATGGGCCAGGTCCAAGAGCGTCTCCTGCATCGTCCGAAGCTCGGCGATCTTGCGCTCGATCTCGGCGATATGGCGCTCCGCCATGGATTTCACGTCGTGGCTCGCCCGTTTCTTGTCGCGGTAGAGGGCGAGCAGGCCGGCAATATCGGCGACGCTGAAGCCCAGGCTGCGGGCGCGGTGGATGAAGCGCAGCGTCTGCACCTCCGCCATGCCGTAGTCGCGATAGCCGTTGCCGCCGCGCGGCGCCGCTGCGATCAGCCCGACGCTCTCGTAATAGCGGATGGTCTTGGCCCCCATGCCGGCCCGTGCCGCCGCCTCGCCGATATTCATGCCTTGCTCCCGGATTCGGGGATCGCTGCTTCCGAACGTTCGGCCGGCCGCCAGCGCCGGAGCAGCAGCGCATTGGCGACGACGCTCACCGAGGAAAAGGCCATGGCCGCCCCGGCGATCACCGGGTTGAGCAGGCCGGCCGCCGCCAGCGGGATGCAGACGACATTATAGGCGAAGGCCCAGAACAGATTCTGCGCGATCTTGGCGTGCGTCGCCCGGGCGATGGCGATGGCATCGGCAATCAGCAGCGGATCGCCCCGCATCAGGGTGATGCCGGCGCTCGCCATGGCGACGTCGGTGCCGGTGCCCATCGCCATGCCGACATCGGCCTGCGCCAGCGCCGGCGCGTCATTGACCCCGTCGCCCACCATGGCGACGCGATGGCCCGCGGCCTGAAGGACCTTGATCCGTTCCGCCTTGTCCTCCGGCAGCATTTCCGCCTCGATGCGGCCGATGCCGGCCTGAAGACCGACGGCGGCCGCAACGCGCGCATTGTCGCCGGTCGCCAGCATCACGCCGATCCCCCTCGCCCGGAGCCGCATGACCGCCGCCGCCGCCGTCGGCTTGACCGGATCGGCCACGGCGATCAGGCCGAGCGCCGCCGGCGCGGGATCAAGACGCGCCAGCCGCATCACGCTTTTGCCCTCCGCCTCGAGACGGGCCGCTGCTTCGTCGAACGCCGCGATCTCCTTTTCCACCCCCGCCTCGACCAGCAGGCGGCGGTTGCCGAGGGCATAGCGCGCACCGGCGATGGTCGCGACGATGCCGCGGCCGGGCCGGCTGGCAAAGCCGCTCACCGCGGACAGCGGCGGCATCCTGCCGGAATGCGCCAGGCCGACATGGGCCATGATGGCCCGGGCCAGCGGATGCTCGCTGCCCGACTGAAGGGCCACCGCCAGTTCGAGCAGCGCCGCCGCGTCCATGCCGGCGGATGGGATGATATCGGTCACGGCCGGCCGCCCTTCGGTGAGCGTGCCGGTCTTGTCCAGCACCACCCAGTCGATCTGCCTCGCCAGGCCGAGCGTCTCGGCATCGCGGATGAGGATGCCGGCGCGCGCCGCCCGGCCGATGCCGACGACGATCGCCGCCGGCGTCGCCAGGCCGAGCGCGCAGGGGCAGGCGATGACGAGGACGGCGACGGCCGCCGCCAGCGCGCTGCTCAAGGCCGCGCCCAGCAGCAGCCACCAGGCGAGGAAGGTCGCGGCGGCAACGAGGATGACCACCGGGACGAAGATGCCGGCGACCCGATCGACCAGGCGCTGCACCGGCGCCTTGGCACCTTGCGCGCTTTCGACCAGGGCGATGATGCGGGCGAGCCGGCTGTCGCCGCCGACCCGGCCCGCCTCGATCAGCAGGCGGCCGTTGCCGTTGATGGCGCCGCCGGTGACGGCATCGCCCGGCCGCTTGACCACCGGCAGGCTCTCGCCGGTGAGCAGGCTTTCATCGACCTCGCTCATGCCTTCGAGGACGAAACCATCCGCCGCCAGCCGCTCGCCCGGCCGCACCACCAACCGGTCGCCCGCCGCCACCAGCTCGACCGGCACCTCGAACTCGGTGCCCTCGCGCAGCACCCGTGCCCGCTCGGGCCGGAGCGCCGTCAGCGCCGCCAGCGCCGTGCCGGTCGCGCGCCTCGCCCGCGCTTCGAGCCACCGGCCGGCCAGCACCAGCGCCACCACGATGGCGGAGGCCGAGAAATAAAGCGGGGCGCCGGGCGGACCCCCCGCCAGCATCTGGCCAAGGCTGTAGAAATAGGCGGCCGAGGTTCCGAGCACGACCAGCAGATCCATGGTGCCGGCACGGGCCTTGAGACCCTTGTAGGCCGCGACATAGAACCCGCCGCCAAGCAGGAATTGCACCGGGGTGGCAAGCCCCGCCTGAAGCCAAGGCGGCAGGGCCAGGGACAGACCGAACCAGGGCAGGACCATCTCGGCTGCGAGCGGCGCCGCGAGGAGAAGCGCCGCCATCACCAGGAGCCCTTCGCGGCGCGCGGCCGCGGCGGCCGTCCGCTCGCGCGCCCGCGCCGCTGCCCTATCGCCGGTGAGGATCTCCGCCGCATAGCCGGCGCGATCGACGGCGGCGAGAAGGTCGGCGGCACGGACGGCGCCCGCTACCCCCTCGACCCGCGCCCGGCCCGAGGCGAGGTTGACCGCCGCCCCGACCACGCCCGGGACCTGGAGAAGCGCCCGCTCGATCCGCCCGACGCAGCCCGCGCAATGCATGCCGCCGATCGCGAGATCGCGCGGCTCCAGCGCCACGTCATAGCCGCCCGCCCGCACCGCGGCGGTGAGATCGCTCACGCTCAGCCGCGCCGGATCGAAGGTGACGACGGCCTGCGCGCGGACAAGATCGACCGCGGCCTCGACGCCGGGCAGTGCCGTCAATGCCCTTTCCACCCGGCCGGCGCAGGCGGCGCAGCTCATCCCCCGCACCGGCAGGACGATCCGCCCGCCCTCCGGCGGCAGGATGCGGGCCGCGGCGGGCAGCGGGGTGGAAGCGGAAGCGGCGAGATCCATGATTCTCTCCAGGCCAATCTCATGCAGCCTAAACCTTCCAGTAACTGGAATGTCAAGCCGCAAGCCGGCGCCGCGATCAAGGACGGCGAAGCCCGGGCCTCGCCGGCGGTGACAGGGCCGGCGGATTGCTGTTAGTGTCCTTATCTCCAGGCTGACCCGGTCCTATTCCAAGCTTCAGCCTTCGCCCCTTTCGATGGAACCGGCGGCTTGCCCATGTTTGTCCTGATCGACAATTACGACAGCTTCACCTACAACCTGGTCCATTATCTCGGCGAGCTTGGCGCGGAAACGATTGTGTGGCGCAACGACGCGCGCTCGGTGGACGAGGTGATGGCGGCGGCGCCCGAGGGTATCGTGCTCTCGCCCGGCCCCTGCGCGCCCGACCAGGCCGGCATCTGCCTCGACCTCATCGCCCGGGCGGCCGGACATCTGCCGGTGCTCGGCGTCTGCCTCGGCCATCAGGCGCTGGGCCAGGCCTTCGGCGGCCGGGTGGTGCGGGCGCCCCAGCCGATGCATGGCAAGACCTCGACCATCCACCATAAGGGCCAGGGGCTGTTCGCCGGCCTGCCGGATGATTTTACCGCCACGCGCTATCATTCGCTGACGGTGGAACCCTCCAGCCTGCCCGATTGTCTCGACGTCACCGCCACGGCGGAGGATGGCGTGATCATGGGCCTGGCGCATCGCACCCTGCCGCTCCACAGCGTGCAGTTCCACCCCGAGAGCATCGCCTCCGAACACGGCCACCCCCTGATCGCCAATT
>CALCYJ010000362.1 GCA_937905845.1 uncultured Rhodospirillales bacterium | reverse complement strand
CCCGCGCCTGACCGAGCGCTTCTACCGGGTGGATGCCGCGCGTTCCCGCGAAATGGGCGGCACCGGTCTGGGGTTGGCCATCGTCAAGCACATCGCCAATCGGCACCGCGGCAGCCTGGAGATCGACTCCACGGTCGGCCAAGGCAGCGCCTTCACCCTCTATTTGCCCGCCGAAGGCTGACGGCCCTCTCCCCTCCTCCCGGGCGTCATCGAACTGTCATTTAATGGCAATCACGTGGTCACCGGAGCGTCTTAGCTTCCGCCTCGACACGTGCCCGGGCGATCTCGGGCATGATCTGTCATCGACTTGTAACAAATATGTAGTAATCTGAGGCTGACGCGGCGGGTTTGGCCGTAGAACGGGACCCGGATGACCACGATGCCCGCCGACCACACCGTCAAAAGCTTCGACAGCGAGTTGAAGCACCTGGTGCAGGAAATCGCCCAGATGGGGGGGCTGGCCGAAGCCGAGCTGGCCCAGGCGATCGACGCCCTGGCGCGCCGGGATTCCGAGGCGGCGGCGTCGGTGATCGAAAGCGACCGTCGCATCGACTCCATGGAGCAGGAAGTCTCGACCCTGGCCTTGCGCATCCTGGCCCTCCGGCAGCCGATGGCGTCCGACCTGCGCGAGGTCGTGGCGGCGATCAAGATCTCGTCGGATATCGAGCGGATCGGCGACTACTCGAAGAACATCGCCAAGCGCGCGCTGCAATTGAACCAGCTGGCGCCGCTGCGGCCGGTCTCCTCGATCCCGCGGATGGGACGCCTGGCGCAGCAGATCGTGAAGGACGTGCTCGACGCCTATGTCGAGAAGGACGCGAGCCTGGCGCTCGCCGCCTGGCGCCGCGACGAAGAGATCGACGACCTCTACACCTCGCTGTTCCGCGAGTTGCTGACCTACATGATGGAAGACCCGAGGAACATCGGGCCTTCGACGCATCTTCTATTCATCGCGAAGAATATCGAACGCATCGGGGACCACGCGACGAATATCGCCGAGACCGTCCATTTCCTGGCGCTCGGCCGCTCGATCGAGGAAACCAGACCGAAGGGCGATACCACAAATGTTGCACTCGATGGCTGACCGAACCCGCACGCCGCACAGCGCGCGGGATACCGATCGCGACCCCGCCAGCCGGCCGACCGTGCTGGTGGTGGAGGATGAGCCGGCCCTCCTGGCCCTGCTCCGCTACAACCTGGAGAGCGAAGGCTACCGGGTGCTGGAAGCGAAGAACGGCGAGGAGGGCCTGACCCTGATCCGCGAGACCAAGCCCGATCTCGTGCTGCTCGATTGGATGCTGCCCGAATTGTCCGGCCTCGAAATCTGCCGCCAGATCCGGCGCGATCCCAAGACCCGCAATCTGCCGATCGTCATGCTGACGGCGCGCGGCGAGGAGAGCGACCGGGTGCGCGGCCTCGATTCGGGTGCCGACGATTATATCGCCAAGCCCTTCTCGCCCGGCGAGCTTGCCGCCCGCATCCGCGCCGTGCTGCGCCGCATCCGTCCGGCGCTGGCGGGGGAAACCCTGATCTGGGGCGATCTCGCGATGGATCTTGCCGCCCATCGGGCAACGCGGGGAGGGCGCGAACTCCGGCTCGGTCCGACCGAGTTCCGCCTGCTGCGCCATTTCCTCGAACATCCCGGCCGGGTGCTGTCGCGCGATCAGCTTCTCGATGCCGTATGGGGGCGCGATGTCGAGGTCGAGCAGCGCACCGTCGATGTCCATATCCGCCGCTTGCGCAAGGCGCTGAACGGCACCGCCGAGCACGATATCATCCGCACCGTGCGCTCGGCCGGCTATTCACTGGAGATGCGGGCGGAGTAAGGCGCGGGCGCGAAAGCAGACCCCTTTTGCCGCAACCGGTGTCAGAGCCTACAGCGTCACGGTGCCTGCAATGCAGGTCGTGGTGGCGCCGCCGATCCAGATGTCCGGCCCGATCTGCGCGACATGGACCCGCCCCGCGCGGCCGAGCGCCGTTCCCTGGCTGACGATATAGGCGGGTGGCGCCCGGCCGCTTCCGATCAGCCATTGCGCCAGACCGGCATTGAGGCTTCCGGTAACCGGGTCTTCCGCGACGCCCACGCCAGGCGCGAACGCGCGGACCTCGAAATGCGCCTGCCCACCATCCAGCGCCGGATCCCACGGCGCGACGACGCCGAGGTTCAAGTCGGACAGCGCCGCATAATCCGGCTGCAAGGCCAGGATCTCGGCGCGGGAACCCAGCATCACCGCAATCCAGCCCGGACCGTTATCGACCCACTGCGAGGCCTTGATGCTCGCGGGCGCTAGCTTGAGGCTCCGGGTGATCCTGGCCACGAGTTCCGGCGCCGGCGGACCGCTGCGCCGTAGCGGCGGCGCCGCGAAGGCCAGGCGCTCGCCATCGCGCCGGATGCGGATGAGCCCGGCCTCGCATTCCTGAACGATTATGTCGCCTTTCGCCGCGCCGCCGCAGGCCAGCCAGACGTGACAGGTTCCAAGGGTCGGATGCCCCGCGAACGGCAGTTCCCGTGACGGGGTGAAAATGCGGACGCGATAATCGGCCTCGGGCCGGCTTGGCCGGAGAAGGAAGGTCGTCTCGCTCAGATTGGTCCAGTTGGCGAAGGCCGCCATCTGCGCGTCCGCAAGCCCGTCGGCGCCAACGACCACCGCCAGAGGGTTGCCCTTGAGGGCCTGGGACGTGAAGACGTCGACTTGCCGAAACGCCAAAACCGCCATTGCAGAATTTCCGCCGGCTTTAGCTGCCGGCTTTCATCTGGTCGATCTTCTGGCGAAGCTGGGTCAGGAGGGTGGCGACATTGCCGCCGCCGTTCTGAATGACCGACGCGAATTCCTGGCGCTGGGTGATGACCATGCTGACGCCCTCGACGACGACATCGACGATCTTGTACTGGCTGCCCTCTTTACGCACCTGCCAGTCGACCCGCACCGGCGGGCCGTCGGGGCGGTTGATGGAAGAGCGCACCGTCACCTCGCCGTTCTGTCCCGGCTGCGAGCCCGTCACCGAGAAAGTCTGGCCGGAATAGCCCGAGAAGCGCGCGGCATAGGTGCGCACGATGAATTCCTCGAACAGCGACTGATATTGCGTGCGCTGCTGCGGCGTCGCCTGACGCCAGAAGCGCCCCAGCGCAAAGCGGCTGATCTCGGGCACATCGAAGCCCTGGTCGAAGAGCTGGCGGAAGGTCTGCTCGCGCTGCGTCTGCGAGAGCGAGGTGTTCTTCAGCGTGTTGATCACCTGATCGCCCAGGGATTTGACGAAGGCGCCGGCATCCGTGGCCGCGGCCAGGGCGGGCGCCGGGCTCGCGGCCAGCGCCGGCAGCGCGGTCAGGGCGAGGAGAAACAAACGGCGGGAATACATCGTCCTCGAACTCCATTAAGTAATCAGGCCGCAAACCGGCAACCGGCCACGACGCTGGGGCCGAGGGAGAATAAAGCAGAAGAAGGCGCGATTGAACGGGAAAAGCGGTGACGAATACCGGCACGATACCAACAGGTCCCCACAGGCAAAGGCGCTTTGCACCTTTCCTTTGTCGGCTTCCGGTGCCACTTTGACGCATTATCCGCTCGACCATCGGTGCAGCATCGCCGCGTAAGAATTTATAAGACAAAATATATAAAGATATGTTTATATGTATCTCGCGGACGCGGAGTCCGCGGCCTTTTGCCAAGGTATCCGGTGATGGAAGCGCTGATGGCGGCCCTCAGGGCGGCCGGCGAGCCGACGCGGCTACGGCTGCTGGCGCTGTGCTCGGAGAGCGAGCTTACGGTGAGCGAGCTGACCCAGCTTCTGGGCCAGAGCCAGCCGCGCGTCTCACGCCATCTCAAGCTTCTGTGCGAGGCCGGGCTGCTCGATCGTTTCCGCGAGGGCACCTGGGTGTTCTATCGTCTTGCCGATACGGGAAATTGCGCCGAGCTGGCGCGTACCCTGGTCGGCCTGATCCCGGCGGAAGATACGATCCTGACGCGCGATTTCGAGCGGCTGGGGCAGGTCAGGCAGGCGCGGACCGAAGCGGCAGCGGCCTATTTCAGCAGCAATGCCGCCCATTGGAGCGAAATCCGCTCGCTTCACGTGCCCGAATCCGATGTCGAGGCGGCGCTGCTCGAAACCCTCGCCGGGGGCGAGATCGGCGATTTTCTCGATATCGGCACCGGCACCGGGCGGATGCTGGAGCTTTTCGCGCCACGCGTGCGCCGGGGGGTTGGTATTGATCTTAACCGCGACATGCTCACGATGGCGCGCGCCGGGCTGGAAGCGGCGGCGCTGCGTCATTGCCAGGTTCGTCAGGGCGACATGTATCATCTGCCTTTTGCCTCCGCCAGCATGGACGCGGTGATGATCCACCAGGTCCTGCATTTCGCGCTCGATCCGGCCGGCGCCATCGCCGAGGCGGCGCGGGTGTTGCGTCCGGGCGGCCGTCTGGCCTTGGTGGATTTCCTGCCCCACGACCTGGAATATCTGCGCGAGCAGCATGCCCACCGCCGCTTGGGCTTCAGCGACGCCGAGGCCACGGGCTGGCTCAAGGCGGCGGGACTGGAACAGGGCCCCGTCCGCCATCTGGTCGGCAGCCCGCTTTCCGTCGCCATCTGGCTCGGTTGCCAAGGAGAAAGGACGCAAGCATGACGCCGTCTGCTCACCCGCCGGTCGTTTCCGACGGCGCCATCGACGTTTCCTTCGAGTTCTTTCCGCCCAATACGCCGGAAATGGAGGAAAGCCTGTGGCGGGCGGTGCTGCGCCTGGCGCCGCTGCGCCCGGCCTTCATGTCGGTGACCTATGGCGCCGGCGGCTCGACGCGGGAGCGCACCCATGCCACCGTCGCGCGCATCCTGAACGAGACCGGGGTGAAGCCCGCGGCCCATCTCACCTGCGTTGCCGCCTCGCGCGACGAGGTGGACGAGGTGGCGCGGCATTATTGGGCGGCGGGGGTCCGTCATATCGTAGCGCTGCGCGGCGACCCGCCCAAGGGCGGCGATGGCCGCTTCGTGCCCCATCCGCAAGGCTATGCCGATGCCGCGAGCCTGGTGGCGGGGCTGAAGCGCATCGGCGATTTCGACATTTCGGTCGCGGCCTATCCCGATGTCCATCCCGACGCCGCCTCGCCCCAGGCCGACCTCGACAATCTCAAGCGCAAGATCGACGCCGGCGCCGGCCGCGCCATCACCCAGTTCTTCTTCGAGACCGAGAGCTTCCTGCGCCTGCGCGACGCCGCGGCCGCCGCCGGCATCAAAGTTCCGATCATTCCCGGCATCCTGCCGGTGACCGACTTCCGCCGGGTGCAGCGTTTCGGCGCGGCGTGCGGCGCGAAAGTGCCGGGTTGGCTCGCCGATCTTTTCCAGGGGCTCGATGGCGACGGCGAGACCCGCAAGCTGATCGCCGCCACGGTCGCCGCCGACCAGTGCCGGCGCTTGCAGCGCGAAGGCGTCGGCGCCTTTCATTTCTATACGCTGAACCGCGCCGGT
>CALCYJ010000361.1 GCA_937905845.1 uncultured Rhodospirillales bacterium | reverse complement strand
TATCTTGAGCCTGTTCTTGTCGCGAAAGTGGTATCCACTTTTGCGGAACAGGCTCCAGGGAGGATCGATCATGACGGCGGCTTCGAGCGTGGCGGCCAAGCCGCCCTTCGCCCCCTTGCGCTTCGCGCCGGCGCGGGTGGTGCTGGAACGCCGGGCGGACGGCAGCCTGATCCTGACCTCTCCCGAGCCGCTGGGGCCCTATGCCCCCTCGCTCGCACCGCTGCTCGATGGCTGGGCGGAACGGGCGCCGGCGCGGCTGTTCCTGGCGGAGCGGCCGGCGCCCGGGGCCGCGTGGCGTCGGCTTTCCTATGGCGAGGCGGCGGGGATCGCCGCGGCGCTGGGCGAGGCGCTGCTGGAGAATGGCCTCGGGCCCGAGCGGCCGTTGATGCTGCTCTCGGGCAACAGTATCGACCATGCGTCTCTCATGCTGGGCGCGCTTCAGGCCGGGGTTCCGGTGGTCCCGGTATCGCCGGCCTATTCGCTGATGAGCGGGGATTTCGCCAAGCTGCGCCATATCGTGGAACTGACGCGGCCGGGCCTGATCTATGTCGGCTCGCTGCCGCCTTTCGCCGCGGCGCTGGCGGCGATCGCGGATCAGGGTGCCGAGATCCTCACCAGCGCGCCGCCGCCGCCAGGCGTCAAGGCAACGCTGCTTTCCACCCTGGCGCAGACCCGGCCCACCAACCGGCTGGCGCAGGCCAAGGCCGCGATCGGCGCCGACAGCGTGGCGAAGATCCTCTTCACCTCCGGCTCGACCGGCCTGCCGAAGGGCGTGATCAATACCCACGGCATGCTGACGTCGAACCAGCAGATGATCGCCCAGTGCTGGCCGTTCCTGGACGAGGCGCCGCCCGTTCTGCTCGACTGGCTGCCGTGGAACCACACGTTCGGCGGCAACCATAATTTCAACCTGATCCTGACCCTGGGCGGCACGCTCCATATCGACGGCGGCAAGCCGGCGGCGGGGCTGATCGAGCAGACGGTGGCGAATATCCGGGACGTGTCGCCCACCCTCTATTTCAACGTGCCGGCGGGCTATGCCATGCTGCTGCCCTATCTCGAAGGCGATGCGGCGCTGGCGCGGCGCTTCTTCGCCCGGCTCAAGCTGCTCTTCTATGCCGGCGCCGCCCTGCCGCAGGACCTCTGGGAGCGGCTCGAAGCCGTGTCGGCGGCGACGCTTGGCCACCGGGTGACGCTGACCTCCGCCTGGGGCTCGACCGAGACGGCGCCGCTCGCCACCTGCGCCCATCTGCCGCTGGAACGGGCCGGCGTCATCGGCCTGCCGGCACCGGGCGTAGCCATCAAGATGGTGCCGGCGGGCAGCAAGCTCGAATTGCGCGTGAAGGGCCCGAACGTCATGCCGGGCTATTGGCGCCGCCCCGATCTCACGGCACAGGCCTTCGATGAGGAAGGCTTCTACAAGATCGGCGACGCCGGCCGGCTTGCCGACCCCGAACGGCCCGAGCAGGGCATCGTCTTCGATGGCCGCATCGCCGAGGATTTCAAGCTTTCGACCGGTACCTGGGTGCCGGTCGGGAGCCTGCGCCTGGCGGTGCTCGACGCCGCCTCGCCGGCGATCCAGGATGCGGTGATCTGCGGCCAGGACGAGGAGAAGATCGGCGTCCTGGCCTGGCCCAACCTCGCCGCCTGCCGAGAGATCTGCCCGCATGCCGAACATCATGCCGATGCCGCGGCGCTGGTGCGCTGTCCGCATGTCGTGGCGCGGGTGCGCGAGGGGATCGCGGCCTATAATGCCGGCCAGCCCGGCTCCTCCACCCGCATCGCCCGGGTGCATCTGATGGCGGAGCCGCCCTCGATCGATGGCAACGAGATCACCGACAAGGGCTATATCAACCAGCGGGCGACGCTGGAACGGCGGGCGGATCTGGTGCGGCTTCTCTATGGCGCGCCGCCCTTGGAGGACGTCATCGTCTTTAGCTGAGAAGTGCTATCAACGGCCTTCTACGCCGCCGCCATAGGCCAGGAAGGACGGATTGGCGAAGCCTTGCTTGCCATAGCGCAACTCCGTCTCTTCCAGCGTGCGGACGCTGCCGCCGGCAGCGGCAAGAACCGCATGGCCTGCGGCGGTGTCCCATTCCATGGTGCGGCCGAAGCGCGGATAGAAATCGGCGCTGCCTTCGGCGAGCAGGCAGAATTTGAGCGAACTGCCGGCCGCGGTGAAGGATTTGACCCGGAGCCGGGCGAGATAGGCATCGGTCTCGGCGTCGCGGTGCGACCGGCTCGCCACCACGACCAGTCCGTCGGGGCCGGGCCGGCGCACGGCGATCGCCTGCGTCTCGTTCCCGGCGCGGCGCAGCGCCATGCCCGGGCCGGCGGCGCGGTAGGTGATGTCCTTGGCCGGCACATGCACGGCGCCGAGCAACGGCCGATGATGCTCGATCAGCGCGACATTGACGGTGAATTCGCCGTTGCGCGAGATGAACTCGCGCGTGCCGTCCAGGGGATCGACCAGCCAGAACGGGCCCTCTCCGACCACGGGCACGCGGCCGCCGGCCACGCTTTCCTCGGCCACCACCGGGATATCGGGGGTGAGGCAGGCCAGATGCTCCAGGATCAGGGCTTCGGCGATCTCGTCGGCGGCGGTGACCGGGGAGCGGTCCTCCTTGTGGCGGTAGTCGAAATCCTGCCCGTAGATGCGCAGGATCTCCGCCCCCGCCGCTTCGGTGATGGCGGCGACGGCGGCCGCAAGTTCCGCCTGCTCCTGGACCGCGAAGGCGCTCAACTCCGCCGCAATCCCCGTCGTTCCGGTCATCACTGTCACTCCACGTGCATCGGGTGCCGCTCAAGCCGGGTTGGCGGAAGATAAGGTTACCCATCGCCCGGCCGGTTCGGGCACGCTCGCGCCTATCCCGAACGAGCCCATATCTCGAAAACTATGCGCCCTTTTTCGGGACATGCGTAAGAACCAAGCGTCAAGAACCTTTCACCATTCAATCCAACCATCAAGGCTCGATTGGATGCTGATAGCAGCGCCGCGCGTCTCCCGGCTCCGGTTGGGATAATCCTCGTCAGATCGAACATAAAGGACGGAAATTTTAAGGCCGCAGAATTTCTGGTTCTCCGCCCCTTCGTAAAACTGGGAAACGGCGCCCTTTCGTGATTGGCGATATTTCGCTCTGGCCTTTGCGATCGGCTTCACGTGGCTTTCGATGAAGCGCGCCAGATCGCCCGGGGTCAGGCCGGGGCATCGGCCGCGGGCCATCGGCCCGATCAGCTGGTAGATGCCCGTCCGGTCGTAGTCGGCCTGGGTCTCGGCGGTAAAAAGGTTTTCCAGCATCATTACCGGCACTTCCTTGACCTTGCGATCGTCGCCGATACAACCCGGTGCGCGCTTGCCAGCTTTGATCTCACGCCTGATCTTCCGCATGTCGGATAGGGTGGACGTGTTCGCCTTGATCCATTGTTTCCAGGCCGCTACTTCGGATTCCGCAATCACGCTGGCGCGGCCGGGATTAGTAGCCGGGGGCTGTTTCGTCCGACGCGGGGCGGACTAGCGATGTCAGGCTTGGCGGCGGTGGTGCTGCCGGCGCCACGCAACCCGACAGCAGGACCAAGTCAAGAAGACTATAAATTTGACAGCGCGTGAATAGATCCCCCATCATCCCATAGATTTTCCAATCGTATTTTGTGAAAACGGGCTGCTCAACATCTATTTCGTGGAATCTGTATTCGGAAGATCTTGCTTGGATTTTGCCAAATACCGCCGGGCCAGGTCGGGACGGTGCCGGCGCTCCGGGTGGCACGGGCGGCAGGCCCTTGGCGGCGGGGTGGGGCTCTGGCAGAGTGGGGCGATGAGCGAAGATTTCATCGTCAAGCCCGATCCCGAGGATCCGCGCCTGACCCGGACCGTGCCGGGGATCGACGAATCCGGCCGGGCGCTTCAGACCCGCGTGCCGGTGGAGCGGCCGCTGACGCTCTTCCTCAATGCGCAGGAGATCGTCACGATGATGACGGTCGGCGATCATTGCGAGGCGCTCGCCATCGGCTATCTGCTCAATCAGAACATGCTGCGGGCCGACGATCGCATCACCGCCGTCGATCTCGCCGACGATATCGACACGATCGTCGTGCGCACCTCCCGGCCGACCAATTTCGAAGCCAAGCTGAAGAAGAAGATCCGCACCTCGGGCTGCGCACAGGGGACGGTATTCGGCGACGTGCTGGAAAGTTTCGCCAGCATCGTGCTCGATCCGCAGGCGCGGCTGCGCACTTCCTGGCTCTATACGCTCGCGCGCAAGATCAATACCCAGCCCTCGCTCTATCTGACCGCCGGCGCGATCCACGGCTGCGTCCTGTGCGAGGGCGACCGGCCGCTGGTCTATATGGAGGATGTCGGCCGCCACAATGCCATCGACAAGATCGCCGGCTGGATGTACCTGCAAGGCGTCGGGCCCGAGGGCAAGCTGTTCTATACCACCGGCCGGCTGACCTCCGAGATGGTGATCAAATGCGTGCAGATGCGCATCCCGATCCTGATCTCGCGATCGGGTTTCACCGCCTGGGGGGTGGAGCTGGCGCGCCAGGCCGGCCTGACCCTGATCGGCCGCGCCAAGGGCCGGCGCTTCCTCTGCCTTTCGGGTGCCGAGCGCATCCTGTTCGATGCCGATCCTGCCGCCATGCCCGAGGAGGGTCGCCGCCATCAGCGCAAGAGCAGCCTCGCCGATGACGCCGCCTGAATCACTGGCTGAATCGCTGGCTGAGCCGCTGGCTGAACGGCCGGCCGCGGCGCCGGAGATTGCCGCCGTCCTGCTGGCGGGCGGCCTGTCGCGGCGCATGGGCGGCGGCGACAAGTGCCTGCGCGAGCTTGGCGGCCGGACGCTGCTCGCCCGTATCATCGCTACCATCCGGCCGCAGGTGGCGGCGCTGGCGCTGAATGCCAACGGCGATGCCGCGCGCTTCGCCGCCTATGATCTGCCGGTGGTGGCCGATCCGGTGGCGGGATTTCCCGGACCGCTCGCCGGCATCCTCGCCGGCATGCGCTGGGCCGCGGCGGCAGCGCCAGGCTGCCGCTGGCTCTTGAGCCTGCCGACCGACACGCCGTTTCCCCCGCCCGATCTCGCCACGCGCCTTCTGGCGACGGTCGAGGCCGGCGCGACGATCGCCACCTGCGCATCCGGCGGGCGGCGGCATCCCGCGATCGCGCTCTGGCCGGTGGCGCTGGCCGATGCGCTGGAACGGGCGCTGGTGCAGGAGGATCTGCACAAGATCGAGGTCTTCACCGGCCGCTACGCGCGCACGCTGGTCGAATGGCCGACCCTGCCCTACGATCCTTTCTTCAATGCCAACGGGCCCGAGGACCTGATCGCGGCGGAGCGGCTGCTGAGGGACGCGGCATCACGGGAGACACCATGAATTCACTGACCCTGGCGGCGATGCTCTGCGCCAAATTGTGCCACGACCTGGTCGGCCCGATCGGGGCGCTGAACAACGGCATCGAGATCCTGGCCGACGAGGAGGATCCCGCCCAGCGCGCCGAGGCGAGCGAACTGCTCGGCGCCAGCGCGCTGGAAGCGGCGCGGCGGCTGCGGTTCTTCCGCATCGCTTTCGGGGTCGCGGGCTCGCTCGGCCAGGCGATCGACGCGGGCGAGTTGCGGTCGGCGGCGGAAGAATATTTTGCCGCCGGCAAGGTGCGCCTGGCCTGGCCGCGACCCTCCGGCGGCGATGCCGGCCGCAGCCTGGACAAGCGCGAGGCCAAGCTGCTGCTCAACCTGATCCTGCTGGCCGCCGCCGCCCTGCCGCGCGGCGGTACGATCGCCGTCGGGCTTGGCACCGGCACGCGGCGCTTCGAGGTCAGGGCCGAAGGCGCCGCCATCCGCTTCGAGGCCGAACTGGCGACAGCCCTCGTCGGCGGTCTCGACGAGGCGCTGCTCGATACCCATAATGTGATCGCCTGCTATGCCGCGGCGCAGGCGCGCGATCTGAACGGGCGCATCGGGCTTGAGCGCCCGCAGGAGACGGCCCTCGTCCTGGCTTTCGCGACGGCCTGACCCCGCCGCCTTTTACAGCTTCTTAACCTGTGTCCGCCATCTTCGGAGATGCACGGGAAGTCTCTTGGAAAAGAGCCCCGGCGCGAGGGATGGGGCTGTCCGGCCGACCCGGCGGCCCGGATGATCGGAGAGGCTGTCATGGACGACCTGCTGAACGAATTTCTGACCGAGACCGCGGAGAACCTCGCCGTTCTCGACGTGGAGCTGGTCAATCTCGAACAATCGCCCGACAATCCCGGCCTCATCGACAATATTTTCCGCCTGGTCCATACGATCAAGGGCACCTGCGGCTTTCTCGGCCTGCCGCGCCTGGAAACGGTCGCCCATGCCGCCGAGAACATCCTGGGCAAGTTCCGCGACGGTACCCTGGTGGTCACGCCGGCGGCGGTGACGCCCATCTTGGCCTCCCTCGATTGCATCAAGGGCATTCTCGCCGCCCTCGAAGCAACCGAGAAGGAACCCGAGGGCGATGATTCGGCGCTCATCGCCACCCTGCATGCGCTGGCGGACGGCGAAGTGCCGGCGAGCGTTCATGACGAGGCGGCGGTCTTCGCGGTTTTCGATGAGCCCGACGCCATGGAGCCGGTTGCCGTCGAGCCGGTCGCCGTCGTCGAACCCACCCCGGCCGGGCCGGTCGTCAAGCCGGTGCGCCACGAGGCCGAGCGGCCCGAGGAAGCGCGCAACGGCGAGGGATCGATTGCCAACCAGACCATCCGCGTCAATGTCGATCTGCTCGAAAACCTGATGACGATGGTGAGCGAGTTGGTTCTGTCGCGCAACCAGCTGCTCCAGATGGTGCGCGGGATGGACGATTCCGAGTTCACCGTGCCGTTGCAGCGTTTGAGCCATGTCACCACCGAGCTGCAGGAAGGGGTGATGAAGACCCGCATGCAGCCGATCGGCAATGCCTGGGCCAAGCTGCCGCGCGTCATTCGCGACCTTTCGCTCGAACTGGGCAAGCGGATGGATCTGCTGATGCACGGCGCCGAGACCGAACTCGACCGCCAGGTGCTGGAGCTGATCAAGGACCCGCTCACCCATATGGTGCGCAACTCGGCCGATCACGGGCTCGAGCGCCCGGCCGAGCGCCTTGCCGCCGGCAAGCCCGAAACCGGGCGGATCGTGCTCAACGCCTATCACCAGGGCGGCCATATCATCATCGAGATCAAGGACGATGGCCGCGGTCTCGACACCGCCCGCATCAAGGCGAAGGCGATCGAGAAGGGCATGATCACCGAGGCCGAGGCGGAAAGCCTGGCCGATCAGCAGGTGCTTCAGTTCATCTTCAAGCCGGGTTTCTCCACCGCGGCGGCGGTGACCGCGGTTTCGGGTCGTGGCGTCGGCATGGATGTGGTGCGCACCAACATCGAGAAGATCGGCGGCAATGTCGAACTGAGTTCGCTGCCCGGTCGCGGCACCACCTTCACCATCAAGATCCCGCTCACGCTTGCCATCGTCTCGGCGCTGATCGTGGAATGCGCCGGCGAGCGTTTCGCCATTCCCCAGATCAGCGTCGTCGAGCTGGTGCGCGCGGCCGCCGATTCGGAGCATCGCATCGAACGCATCAACGCGACGCCGGTGCTGCGCCTGCGCAACCGGCTGCTGCCGCTGGTCCGTCTTGCCGATACGCTCAAGCTTGCGACCGAGGGTGCCGAGGAGAGCGCCGAAGAAGCCTTCGTGGTCGTTACCCAGGTCGGCAATTACAGTTTCGGCATTGTCGTCGATCGCGTCTTCGACACCGAGGAGATCGTGGTCAAGCCGGTGGCGCCGATCCTGCGCGACATTCCGATGTTCTCGGGCAATACCATCCTGGGCGATGGCAGCGTCATCATGATTCTCGACCCCAACGGCATCGCCGCCGACACCGGCGAGAAGGCGCTGGCGCACGATCATAATGCCGAGAGCGACCATCACCACGAGGTGCGGGGCGAGGATCTGACCGCGCTCCTGGTGTTCCGCGCCGGCGGCACGCAGCCGAAGGCGGTGGCGCTCGCCCTGGTGGCGCGGCTGGAGGAGATCGACGCCGCTCAGATCGAATTCTCCAACGGCCAGCATCTCGTGCAATACCGCGGCCGCCTGATGCCGCTGGTAAAGGTCGACGATACCTACAGCCTGAAGACCGAAGGCCGGCAGCCGATCATCGTCTTTGCCGACGGCGAGCACACGATGGGCCTGGTGGTCGACGAGATCGTCGATATCGTCGAGGACCGGATGAATATCGAGCTGGCGGGCCAGACCGAGGCGATCATCGGCTCGGCGGTGATCGCGGGCCAGGCGACGGAGATCGTCAATGTCGCCCATTACCTCTCGCATGCCGCCGACCATTGGTTCGTCGGCTCGACGGCGGCCTATGGCAGCGCCGAGCAGGCCAAGCGCGTTCTGCTGGTCGACGACAGCCCGTTCTTCCGCAATATGCTGACGCCGCTCTTGACCGTCGCCGGCTACGAGGTGACGACGGCCGAGGACGCGGCGCAGGCCCTCAAGCTGCGTGAGGAAGGCCAGGGTTTCGATGTCATCATCAGCGATATCGAGATGCCGGGCATGAGCGGCTTCGAGTTCGCCGAAGCGGTGCGCCAGGATCAGCGCTGGCAGGATACGCCGCTGGTCGCGCTCTCGTCGCATACGACGCAGAGCGATTTCGATCGCGGCCGCGCGGTGGGCTTTCGCGATTATGTCGCCAAATTCGATCGCGAAGCCCTGCTGCAATCCTTGACCCAGACCCTGTCCAGCGAGGAAGACGCGGCATGAGCAGCTCCGACAGCCAGGAATTCGTCACCGTCACCATCGGCGGCCAGCTCTTCGGCATTCCCGTTCTCGCCGTCCAGGACGTGCTCGGGCCGCAGAAGATCACCCGCGTTCCGCTGGCGCCGCCCGAGATCGCCGGCGCCCTCAATCTGCGCGGCCGCATCGTGACCGCCGTCGATGTGCGCCGGCGCCTCAACCTGCCGCCGCGCGCGGCCGGCGAGGAGGGGATGAGCGTCGTCGTCGAGCACAAGGGCGAGGCCTACAGCCTGCTGATCGACAGCGTCGGCGAAGTGCTCGCGGTGCCGCTTGGCGCCTTCGAGCGCAACCCGGCGACCTTGAACAGCCGTTGGCGCGAGGTTTCGGGCGGTGTCTATCGACTTGAGGGCAAGCTTCTCGTCGTTCTCGAGGTGGAAAGACTTCTCGACTTCTCCGGCGCCGTGCAGGCGGCATAGCGGGTTGTTATGCCGGAACCTTCCGGCACGAAGGGGCGATGAGTGGAGTCACTGGCATGAAGTCCTGTCTGGTCGTTGACGATTCCAAGGTCATCCGCATGGTGGCTCGGCGAATCCTCGAACAGCTCTCCTTCGAGATCGTCGAGGCGATCGACGGCCAGGAGGCGCTCAACGCCTGCCGCCATCGCATGCCCGACGCCATTCTTCTCGACTGGAACATGCCGGTGATGAACGGCATCGATTTCCTCAAGGCCCTGCGCCAGAGCGACGGCGGCGGCCTGCCGATCGTGGTCTTCTGCACCACCGAGAACGATATCGCCCATATTCGCGAGGCGATCGAGGCGGGCGCCAACGAATACATCATGAAACCATTCGACCGCGACATTATCGAAGCCAAATTCTCGCAGGTGGGGTTGCTTTAGTGGCGATATCCAGTGCCAGCGTTGTCCAGGGTCCGCCGATGGCGGACGCACCCTACCGGGTGATGGTGGTCGACGATTCCGCGGTGATCCGCGGCCTGGTATCGCGCTGGATCGAGAGCGACGAAGCCCTGAAGGTGGTGGGATCGGCCGGCAACGGCGCCATGGCGTTGCAGCAGGTGCTGCGCCTGAAGCCCGAGATCGTGGTGCTCGATATCGAGATGCCGCAGATGGACGGGCTCACCGCCCTGCCGAAGCTTCTGGCGCTCCTGCCCGACCTCAAGGTGGTGATGTCCTCGACCCTGACCTTGCGCAACGCCGATATCAGCATCAAGGCGCTGGCCGCGGGGGCGGCCGATTATATTCCCAAGCCGTCGTCGGTGCGCGAGATGCAGGGGGCGCAGAATTTTCAGCGCGAGCTGGTGGAGAAGCTGAAGGCGCAGGGCGCCGCCATCCGCCGCCGCCGCAAGGCCCGGGCGGCCGACCCGGCCATTGTCGCCGCGGCGCGCCCCGAGATCGTTCTGCGTCCGGCCGCAACCCAGGCGCCGAAGATCATCGCCATCGCCTCCTCGACCGGCGGCCCGCAGGCGCTCTTCGGCCTGTTCGGGCAGTGGAAGGACCGGCTGCGCCTGCCGGTCGTCATCACCCAGCATATGCCGCGGACCTTCACCACCATCCTGGCCGAGCATATCGGGCGCATTTCGGGCGCGCCCTGCCGCGAAGCGGTGGCCGGCGAGCCGGTGCGACCCGGCCAGATCTATATCGCGCCCGGCGACTGGCACCTCACCGTCGATGCCGAGGGCGGGCACCGGGTTCTGGGCCTGAATCAGGAAGCGCAGGAAAATTATTGCCGGCCGGCCGCCGATCCGATGCTGCGCAGCCTGGCGCGGAGCTATGGGCCGGAGGTTCTGGCTTTGGTGCTGACCGGCATGGGCCAGGACGGGCGGCGCGGGGCCGAGACCATCGTCGCCGCCGGCGGCACGGTGCTGGCGCAGGACGAGGCTTCGAGCGTGGTCTGGGGCATGCCCGGCGCCGTGGCCCAGGCCGGCCTGTGCAGTGCCGTCCTGCCGCTCGACGAGATCGGCGTGACGATCGAGCGCATGGCGCGCGGAGCGAACCCATGAATGCTGCTGATTTCGATCTGCTCGCGAGCATCCTGAGACAGCGCTCCGGCCTGGTCTTGAGCCGGGACAAGGTCTATCTGCTGGAAAGCCGGCTGGTGCCGCTGGCCCGGCGCCGCGGCCTCGCCGGGCTGGACGAATTCGTCGCCAAGGTGCGGCTGGGCGGCGATGAATCGCTGCTGCGCGACATGACGGAGGCGATGACCACCAACGAATCCTTCTTCTTCCGCGACATCAAGCCCTTCGAGGTCTTCCGCCGGGAGACGCTGCCCAACCTCCTGGAGGCGCGGGCGCACCGGCGGCAGATCCGCATCTGGTCGGCCGCCTGCTCGACCGGCCAGGAGCCCTATTCGCTCGCCATGATGCTGAAGGAGGAAGCGGCGAAGCTCGCCGGCTGGCGGGTCGAGATCGTCGCCACCGATCTTTCCGCCGAGGTTCTGGAAAAGGCCAAGGTCGGCCTCTATTCCCAGTTCGAGGTGCAGCGCGGCCTGCCGATCCAGCTCATGCTGAAATATTTCGCCCAGGTGAACGATCTCTGGCAGATCGATGCCGGGGTGCGGGCGATGGTCAGTTTCCGCGAGGCGAACCTGCTCGACGATCTGAGCACGCTCGGCCAGTTCGACGTCGTCTTCTGCCGCAATGTCCTGATCTATTTCGACCAGGACACCAAGCGGGCGGTGCTCGAGCGCATCGGCCGCCTGATGCCGCCCGACGGCGTCCTCTATCTCGGCGGGGCGGAGACGGTTCTGGGCATCTGCGACAATTTCAAGCCGCTGCCCGGACAGCGCGGCGTCTATGGCATGGCCGCCTAGAGCCCGTTCCTACTCGATAGGAACAGGCGGTAGGGACAATAGGCCGGACGCGCGCCTCAAGCTGCTTACCTTACTCGTGGCAGGGCAGGATCTGGAATCCGCGAACCGGCGTGGCCGGCTCGCGGTCCAGGCCTATTTGCCGGCGCCCGAGGCGCGTTTGGCCGAGGCCGCCTCGCGCGTCGCCGGCTCCCGCAGCACATAGCCGCGGCCCCATACGGTCTCGATATAATTCTCGCCGCCGGTCGCGGCCGCGAGCTTCTTGCGCAGCTTGCAGATGAAGACGTCGATGATTTTCAGCTCCGGCTCGTCCATGCCGCCATAGAGATGGTTGAGGAACATCTCCTTGGTCAGGGTCGTGCCCTTGCGCAGCGAGAGAAGCTCCAGCATGCCGTATTCCTTGCCGGTCAGGTGCAGCCGCTGGGTATCGACCTCGACCGACTTCGTATCGAGATTGACGCTGAGCCGGCCGGTCTTGATCACCGACTGGGAATGGCCCTTGGACCGGCGCACCACGGCGTGGATGCGGGCCAGAAACTCGTCGCGGTCGAACGGCTTGGTCAGATAGTCGTCGGCGCCGAATCCCAGACCCTTGACCTTCTTATCCGGCTCCGCCATGCCGGAAAGAATGAGGATCGGCGTCTCCACCTTGGCGGTACGCAGCTTCTTCAGCACCTCGTAGCCGCTCATGTCCGGAAGATTGAGGTCGAGTACGATAATGTCGTAATCGTACAGTTTCCCGAGGTCCAACCCCTCTTCCCCAAGATCCGTGGAATATACGTTCAACCCCTCGGCGCCGAGCATCAGTTCGATGCTTTTCGCCATGAGCGTGTCATCTTCGATCAGCAGTACCCGCATGGTCCAAGCCCTCCGCCTTCCCCCGATCATTAACAATTTACATTAAAAAGTGGTTAACCGGCAAATGCCGCATTAACCGCTCCGGCATCTGTCCGGGACAGGGCGGCCGGCGGCGGATGCGAGCCGGCCCCGGGCCCGGGGGATTTGTGCGGTTTGACGGCTTCCGGTGCGGCGCCTTTACCCAAGATTAAGCACTAGCCCGGAATATGGCCCGGCGGGGATGCCGGCGCCGAAGGGCTGCGGCGCTCCGGCGGATCCGGCATCCTCAAGGTGGTATCGTGCAGAGCGCTGTGCTGGAAATCGATCATCTCTCCGCGGTTCAATATTATGGCCGCGTGGTTGGCGTGCAGGGCCTCCTGGTGGAGATTTCCGGCATCGAGCGCCGCTTGAGCATCGGCGCCCGCGTGCGCCTACAGGCCCGCGGCGCCAACCTGGTCGAGGCCGAAGTGGTGGGCTTTCGCCAGGGCCGCGCGCTGGCGATGCCCTTTGGCCCGCTGGATGGCGTCGGCATGGGCTGCAAGGCGCTTCTGGCCGATCCCGATCCGCAGATCTATCCCGATCTTTCCTGGCTCGGCCGGGTGGTCAATGCGCGCGGCGAGCCGATCGACGGCGGCCCGCCGCTCACTCCGGGCCCGCGCGGCTATAGTATCCGCGCCGCACCCCCGCCGGCCCATGCCCGCAGGCGGGTTGGTGGCAAGATCGATCTCGGCGTCCGCGCGCTCAATACCTTCGTGAGCTGCTGTCATGGCCAGCGCATGGGCATCTTCGCCGCCTCCGGCGTCGGCAAGTCGGTGCTGCTGTCGATGATCGCCCGCTATACCCAGGCGGCGGTGAACGTCATCGGCCTGATCGGCGAGCGCGGCCGCGAGGTGCAGGAGTTTCTGTCCGACGATCTCGGGCCGGAGGGGCTCGCCCGCTCGGTGGTCGTGGTAGCGACCTCCGACGAGCCGGCGCTGATGCGCCGCCAGGCCGCCTATCTCACCTTGACGCTGGCGGAATATTTCCGCGACCTCGACCGCGACGTCATGTGCCTGATGGACAGCGTCACCCGCTTCGCCATGGCGCAGCGCGAGATCGGCCTTTCGGGCGGGGAGCCGCCGGCGACCAAGGGCTATACGCCGACCGTCTTCGCCGAACTGCCGAAGCTGTTGGAGCGCGCCGGCCCCGGGGTCGGCGCCGGCACCATCACCGGCCTCTTCACCGTCCTGGTCGAGGCGGATGATCACAACGAGCCCATCGCCGACGCGGTGCGCGGCATTCTCGACGGCCATATCGTGCTGGAACGCCAGATCGGCGAGCGCGGCCGCTATCCGGCGGTCAATGTGCTGCGCTCGCTCTCGCGGACGATGCCCGGATGCAACGGCGAGGCGGAGAACGCCCTGATCCTGCGGGCGAGGAAGCTGCTCTCGACCTATGAGGACATGGCGGAAATGATCCGGCTCGGCGCCTATCGCCGCGGTTCCGACCCGCTGGTGGACGAGGCGATCGCCTATCAGCCCGCGCTCGAACGCTTCCTGTCCCAGGGCAAGCGCGAACAGGCCGACCTCGCCCGGGGCTATCGCGACCTCAAGGCCATCCTCGATGGTCCGGCCGCCGCGGGGGCTGCGTCATGAGGGGGGTGGAAGGGCTGATCCGCCTGCATCGCTGGCAGCTCGACGAGAAGCGGCGGACGATGGCCGAGATCGAGCGCCTGCGCGAAGACCTTCTACAGCAATCGGAGCGTCTGGAAACGGAAATCGCCGCCGAGCAGCAGGCAGCGTCGGGCGAGGCCGCCTTTGCCTACAGCGCCTTCGCCCGGAACGCCATCCGGCGCCGCACCATTATCGCCCGGTCGCTGGCCGAGGTCGAAGGCCGCATCACCCTCATGCGCGAGCAGGTGGCGGACGCCTTCCAGGAACTGAAGAAATACGAGATCCTGCAAGAGAACCGCGACCGGCGCAGCCGTGGCGAGCTGGCCCGGCGCCAGACCCTGGAGCAGGACGAGATCGGCCTGCAAGGCTATCGCCGCCGCCGTACCGACCGGCTGGAGTGATGCGGCGCCACGGCTTGCCGGAAAAAGAATTCTAGACCACCAGCGCCGCGCCGCCGCGCCGGGCGGCGATTTCCTCCAGCGGCGCCAGGGGAAAGTGCGGCGTCACCTGGTAATGCAGGCTGCCGCGCCCGCGTGTGGCGGCGAGCCCGTCGTGGAACAGGGTGCGGATGTCGCTCTGCATTCTCTCGGGCAGCGCACGCTGCGTGCGCACAATGAGATCGAGGCTCTCGCCCTGCACCAGCCCGTCGATCTGCACCGGCCCCGTGGCGGTCAATTCCAGCTCCACCACGAAGCGGCTGGCCGGATCGCGCCTCGTCCCGTTCTCGCCCTCGGCCGGCGGCCGCTGCTGGTGGCGGGTGAAGAGCATGATCTGGGTGATGGCCTGGCCGTCGTAAAGCGGCACCGGCAGCGCCCGCCAGCCGCTGCTGCTCGGGTTCTGCGCCATCTGGTCGATATGGGCGAGATCGGCATCGAGCCGGTCGAGAAGATCGCCCCGATCGGCGGCATCGAGCGGGCCGGCGCTGTCGTCGCCAAGCCAGCTCCGCCCGTCGCCGCGGCGGACGGCGGCGAGGAAGAACAGCAGGCTGCTGGCGAGCTGCGCGTCGGGGCGCGGCAGCGCCTGCTCGACGAAGGCCGCGGCCAATGCCGGGTCGATCTGGCGCAGCGCATCGACGGTCTGGCGCAGCGCCGGCCAGCCCCGGGCGAAATCGAGCACCGGATCGCCGCCGCTGCGTGCCGGGGGCAGCGCTGCCGCCGGTGGCGGGGCCAGTCCCAGGATCTCGAAGGAGAGCAGGCTGCCGGGCGGCAGGTCGGCCGGCATGTCGATGCCGAGCAGGCCGCTCGGGGTCTGCACCTGCAACCGGCCGGAGGCCTCACCCAGGACGATACCGAGAATCTCGCCGCCCACGGCGGCGGCCGGCCGCAACCCGGCCGATCCCGCCGGTCCTGCCAGTCCCGCCGTCAATTCGGCCGCGAGGCCGGCGGGGATCGGCGGCGCCATCGCGCCCGCGGGCGGCGCGGGACTTGAGGCCGGTGCCGCGGCCGCATCGGCAGTGATGGTAGCGGCGGTGGTTGCGGAATTTCCGGCGCTGGCCGCGATCAGCCGCAGAACCAGCGTGCTGCCCGGGATCAGCCGCGCGGTGGCGGTGCCGTCGCCCGCTGCCGGGGAATTGCTCAGCACGACGGCGGTAAGGCGGGCGTGATCGATCAGGACGGCGGGCAGCGCCGCGCCGGTCTCGGCCGAGGGGATGGCGGCGGGGCCTGCGGCATCGACGGGGGTGAGGCCGATCGTGGGCGGCGGTTGCTGGGCTTTGCCGTCGATCAGCAGGACCAGGGCGGAAAGCCCGTTCTGGCCAGTGAAAATCTGTAGCAGGAGGCGCGTATTCGGCGCCAGGGCCAAGGTGGTGTCGAGGGCGAACGTGCCCTGATCGGTGGCGAGCAGCGGCTGGCCCGCGGCATTCTGTCCGACGATGACGCCGCTGAGGCGGCTGCCGTCGGGCAATTGGGCGAGAGCGCCGGCAAGGTTTACGGCCGCGGCGCCATGGGGCAGCGGCGGCACGGCGGCGGTGGCCGGCGGCGCCGCGGGCAGCGCCGGCGTGCCGCCGCCGGCGAGGATGACGGTAGGCGCCGATCCGGCGGCCTTGACCTCGCTCATGGCCCGTGGTCCAGGCGGGCGACGATGGCCTCGACGTCGGCCGCGGCCTCGGTGGTGGGATGGCGGATGAGAAGCGAGGTCTGGCTGCGGATGGCGTCGCGCACCCTGGCGTCGCGGCGCACGATTCCGGCCAGTTGCGGCGAGAGTTGCAGGAAGCCCTCGCAGGCCTTGAGCAGCTTGGCATAGGTGCGTTCGCCCTCGCGGGGCGTCGCCGCCAGGTTGACCACGATGCGGAAATCGGTACCCTGGCGGCTGGCCGCCGTCAGCTTGATGAAAGCATAGGCGTCGGTGAGCGCCGTCGGCTCGTCGGTGGTGACGAGCAGCAGCGTGCCGGCGGCATCCGCCATGAGCCGCACCGCATCGTCGATCCCGGCGCCGAGATCGAGCACCACCCGGTCGTAGCGTCCCGAAAGAACCAGCAGATCATCGCGCAGCGCGAGCAGCCGCGGCCCGGGCAGCGCGGCCAGGGTGCCGGTGCCCGAACTGCCGGCGACAATATCGAAGCCGCCGGCCTCGAAGCGGCTTACCGCCTCGGCCAGCGTGATATGGCCCGCGACCACGCCGCCGAGATCGCGCTGCGGCATCAGGCCGAGCTGCACATCGACATTGGCGAGCCCGAGATCGCCGTCGAACAGCAAGGTGCGGCGGCCGAGCCTCGCCAGCGCGTGGCTCAGGGTGACGGCGAGCCAGGTCTTGCCCACGCCGCCCTTGCCCGAGGCGATGCAGATGATGTTGTTGGCATGCCGCATCGCCGGATGGCGGCCGGCGGCGGGATGAAGCGTCGGCGGCAGGCTCACGGAGAGCTGGGTCGGGCTGGTCATTCGGCGGCCTCCTCGAACTCGGAACTGATCGGGGCGCGATGGGGATCGCGCAGCAGCAGGCGGGCAAGGATCGCGGCGTCAAGCGGGTGCACGCCCTTGGCTACCGACGGCGTGATGCTGACGTCGCAGAAGCGCAGGCCGGAAACGGCGGCGGCATTGAGCAGCCCGCCATAGCGCCGCGCCGTGTCGAGCCTGGTCGCGAGCAGCCGGCTCGCGCCGGCGCCGGCGAAGGCGCTGGCCGCTTCCGCCGCCTCCGCCGCCTCGCCGCCCGCCGCCATCACCAGCACCGGCTCGGCACCGGCGGCGGCCACCAGGCGTTTCAGGGCGGAAAGCTCGCTTTCATCGAAGGGATTGGTGCCGGGCGTGTCGATCAGAACCGGGCCCCGGGCCGCGGCCTGCGTCACCTGGCGCGCCAGTTCCGCCGGCTGATCGACCGCCAGTAGCGGCTGGCGCATCAGTTCGGTGAAAGCGGCGAGCTGGCTGATGCCGCCGGCCTTGACCGTGTCGCAGGTGATGAGGGTGACGGCGCCGCCCGCCAGCACGGCGCGCGCCGCGAGCTTGGCCACGGCGACCGTCTTGCCGGCTCCGGGCAGGCCGAGCAGGATCAGCGGCCGGCCGGGGGTGACCGGCAGCGGCCGGAAGCCGAAGGCATCGTCCAGCACGGCGCGCAAGGCCGCCTCGGGCGTCGCCGGCCCGAGCGTCGCAGCCGCCAGGCTCAAGCGCTCGGTCAGGCGCGGCGGCATGGCGTGATAGGCCAGGACCTGGGCCAGTTCGAGCGCGGCATTGCTGCGGGGGGCCGGCGTCGAGGCTGCGGCTTGGAGACCGGCGGCCGGCGTTGCGGCGGCCGGCGTCGCGGCGGCCGGCCGGTCGGGCTCGATTGCCGCGGAGACTTCGACGCTGCCATCGCGCCTTCGCCGGCTGGCGATGATGACGGCGTCCGCGCCCAGCGCCGCGCGGATCTGCTGCATCGCCTCCGTCATGCTGGCGGCATAGAACGTCTTCAAGCGCATGGCGCGGGCTTCCTAGACCAAGTCCGGAAAAGTGGGTTCACTTTCCCGCCGTAAAATGGTGTTAAACGATGCCTCCAGGCGCCGCGCCCCCGTCCTTGCCGGGCGCGGTTTTCCATCAGATCTGCGCCTGGGTGCGCAGCTTGGCCTTGGGATGGATCTCGCTTTGCGAAATCACCACCGTGGCCGGGCGGAAACGCTCGATGATCGAGCGGACGTATGGCCTGACGTTCGGGCTGGTGAGCAGGACCGGCGCCTGACCCTCCATCGCCAGGCGGTCGTAGGTCTGGCGCACGGCGCCGATGAAATCCTGCAACCGGCTCGGCGCCATGGCGAGCTGGCGGTCGTCGCCCTGGCCGACCAGGCTTTCGGCGAAAGCCTGCTCCCATTGCGGGGAGAGGGCGACCAGCGGGATATAGCCGTCGGGCCCCATGTTGGCGTTGCAGATATGGCGGCCCAGGCGCGAGCGCACATGCTCGGTGATCATGGTGATGTTCTTGGTATAGCCGGAAGCCTCCGAAACGCCTTCGAGGATGACGGGCAGATCGCGGATCGACACGCGCTCGGACAGGAGGCCCTGAAGCACGCGCTGAAGGCTGTTGAGCGAAATATGCGCCGGGATGAGATCGGCCACGAGCTTCTGGTTCTGTTTCGGCAGTTCGTCGAGAAGCTTCTGCGCCTCCGAATAGGAGAGCAGGTCCGACATATTGTCCTTCAGCACTTCGGTCAGGTGGGTGGTCACCACCGTCGCCGGATCGACCACGGTATAGCCGCGGAAGGAGGCTTCCTCGCGATATTGCTCCTCCACCCACATGGCCGGCAGGCCGAAGGTCGGCTCCACCGTTTCCTCGCCCGGCAGCGTGATGCGGTCGCCGCGCGGATCCATGACCAGGAACTGGCCGGGCCTGAGGTCGCCGCGGCCGGCTTCCACCTCTTTCACCCGGATGACATAGGCATTGGCGCCGAGCTGCATATTGTCGAGGATGCGCACGCTTGGCATGACGAAGCCCATATCGGAGGCAAGCTGGCGGCGCAGCGCCTTGATCTGGTCGGTGAGCCGGTAGCCGCGCGCGTCGTTGATCAGCGGCAGCAGCGCGTAGCCCAGCTCCAGGCGCAGATCGTCGATGGCGAGCGCGGTGGAGATCGGCTCTTCCGCCGGCGGCGCCTTGGCCTGTTCGGATTCAAGCCGCGTCACCGCGGCCTGGGCGTCCTCCTTCCGCCGGATCAGGGCATAGGCGCTGACGCCGGTCAGGGCGCCGAGCGAGAGGAAGGGAAGCATCGGAATGCCCGGCAGAAGCGACAGCGAGACCATCAGCACGGCGGACAGCGCCAGCGCCTTCGGATAGCCGCCGAGCTGGGAGAACAGCGCCTTGTCGGTGGAGCCCTCGGCATTGCCCTTGGACACCATCAGGCCGGCGGCCGTCGAGACGATGAGCGCCGGGATCTGCGACACCAGGCCGTCGCCGACCGTGAGGTTGGTATAGTCGCTGGCCGCAACCGCGAAGGAGAGATGCATCTCGCCGACGCCGATGATCATGCCGGCGATGATATTGATGAAGACGATGAGCAGACCGGCTACGGCATCGCCGCGCACGAACTTGGCGGCGCCGTCCATGGCGCCGAAGAAGCTGCTCTCGTCTTCCAGGTTCTTGCGGCGGCGGCGGGCTTCCTTCTCGTCGATGAGGCCGGCCGAGAGATCGGCGTCGATCGCCATCTGCTTGCCGGGCATGGCATCGAGGCTGAAGCGGGCGGCCACTTCCGCGATGCGTCCCGAGCCCTTGGTGATGACGACGAAATTCACGATCACCAGAATGGCGAAGACGATGATGCCGATGACGAAATTGCCCTGCATCACGAAGCCGCCAAAGGCTTCGATCACCCGCCCGGCGGCATCCGGCCCCTCGTGGCCGTGGCTCAGAATCAGCCGGGTCGAGGCGAGGTTGAGCGACAGGCGCAGCATGGTGGAAATCAGCAGCACCGTCGGAAACGAGCTGAATTCCAGCGGCTTGGAGATGAACAGCGACACCATCAGGATCAGGACCGAGAAGGTGATCGAGATGGCGAGCGAAAAATCGAGCAGCATGCGCGGCATCGGCAGGATGAGCACCACCAGGATGGTGACGACGCCCAGTGCCAGCAATATGTCGCCATGCCGCAGCGCCTCGCGCAGGTGCTGCAGGATCGTGGTGCCGATGTTGTCGGTGCCTGTCGCGACGCTCATGCCAACGGCCCTCCGCCGCCGCTCCTCAGACCGCCACGCGCGAGCCCTCGCCCGAAAGCGGGACCATGGTGCCCTCGTCGTTGTACTGCTTCAGCTTGTTGCGCAGCGTCCGGATCGAGATGCCGAGAACGTTCGCCGCATGGGTACGGTTGCCGAGGCAATGCTGCAACGTATCGATGATGAGATCGCGCTCGACATCGGCGACCGTGCGGCCGACGCGGCCGCGCGCCAGAACCGTCTGGGCGGCGAGCGTATCGCCCGCGGCCGCCGCCTGCGCCACGCTCTGGCCCGGACGGGTGCCGTCGGGCAGCCGGATCGCCTCCGACCCGATCTCGGGCCCTTCCGCCAGCAGCACCGCCCGGTGCATGGTATTTTCCAGCTCGCGGACATTGCCCCGCCAGGGCGACGCCCGGAGCTCGTCGAGGGCCGCCGGCGAAAGCGGGCGGAAGGGAACGCCGTTGGCGGTGGCGTATTTCTTGACGAAATGCTCGGCCAGAAGCTCGATATCGGCCGGGCGGGTGCGCAGCGCCGGCAGGCGCAGGTTGAGCACGTTCAGGCGGAACAGCAGATCCTCGCGGAAGCTGCCCTTCGTCACTTCCGCCGCGAGATCGCGGTTGGAGGTGGCGATGACGCGGATATCGATGCGCACCGGCTTGGTGCCGCCGATACGGTCGATCTCGCGCTCCTGGATGGCACGCAGCAGCTTGGCCTGAAGGCGGACATCCATCTCGCTGATTTCATCGAGCAGCAGCGTGCCGCCGTCGGCTTCCTCGAACTTGCCGACGCGGCGCGCGATGGCGCCGGTGAACGAACCCTTCTCGTGGCCGAACAGCTCGCTTTCCAGGAGATTGTCGGGGATCGCCGCGCAATTGACCGAGACGAAGGGCTTTTCGGCGCGCAGGCTTCGGGCATGGACATGGCGGGCCAGAACCTCCTTGCCGGTGCCGCTTTCGCCGGTGATGAGGATGCTGGCGTTGGAGGGCGCCACCTGCTCGGCCAGGCGGACCACGTCGGCCATGGCGGGGTCGCGGTAGAGGAGGGCCTTGTTCTCTTCCGCCACCGCTTCGAGCACGGCGGCGATGAGTTCGGGCTGAGGGGGAAGGGGCAGATATTCCTTGGCGCCGGCGCGGATCGCTGCGACCGCCGCCTGGGCGTCGGTACCGATGCCGCAGGCCACGACCGGGAGCGCGATGCGCTCGGCCGCCAGACTGTCCACCAGGCGCTTGATATCGAGCCCGACGTCGATCATGGCAAGATCGGCACCCTGGCCGTTGCGCAGGCCGGTGAGCGCCATGTCGATGTCGCCGGCGTGAGCGACCTTGGCGCCGCGCGCCATGGCGATCTTGCTGGCGGCGCCGATCTGGCCGTTGAGCGAGCCGATGATGAGCAGTCGCATATCTCTCTCCTAAACGCTTGTACCGCAGCCGGCGCTGCTCAAGTCCTAGTTCCGATCGCCCTTGATGATCTCGGTCATGGTGATGCCGAGACGCTCCTCGACCACCACCACTTCGCCGCGGGCCACCAGGCGGTTGTTGACATAGATATCGATCGCCTCGCCGACCTTGCGGTCGAGTTCGACGACGGCGCCGCGGCCGAGCTTGAGAAGCTGGCTCACCTGCATGGTCGATTTGCCAAGGACGGCCGAGACATTGACCGGGATCTCGAATACGGCTTCGAGATCGGCGGCCGTGCGCGGCACATCGTCGGATTCCGGCGGCGGGCTATCGTCACCCGGCGGCATGGCGCCCGGGCGCTCCAAGTTCTGTAGTTCGAGGTCGTCGCTTTCAGCCATCGGTCTTACCTCCGGATGCCGGTCTGCCGGCATCGATGTAGCGGGCCACGGCGGCCTCGATCAGGGCATTGAGGGCGGATGTATTGCGCTCGGCGCCGCCATCCGCCCATTCGATGCGGCAATCGGCATTGGTAATGCGCTCGTCGGGCAGCAGCACGATGCGGCCGGCGTAGCCGCTTTGCGCCGCGATCTGATCGATGCGCGGGCTCAGATCCTCGACCGCGGGGGCGGCGGCGCGGATCACGATGCGCGGCTCGCCCTCGTGCTCGGCCAGGCACTGGCTCACCAGGGCCTCGATCTCCGCCCGCGGCTCGCGCTCCATCAGGGCGGGCGCGAGCTTGCCGGCGATGCGGAAGGCGAGATCGGCCGCCTCCAGGCGCCGCTGGTCGAAGGCTGCGGCCTGCGCCTTGGCGCAAGCGGAGAAGCGCTCCGCCAGAACCCGCATCGCCTGCGCCGCCATGGCCTCGATGCTGGCCTGCGCCGCGGCCTGGCCGGCCGCCTGGCCGCGGGCGTAGGCTTGCGCCTCGGCCGCCGCCAGATCCTCCTCGCTGAAGGTCGGGCGCGCCGGCGTGCGCGGCGGACGCTTGCCGGTCTGGGTATCGAAGGAATGATCGAAAAGGAACTTTGCCATCACCCGCTGCCGCTAATAGATAAGCTCGTCGTCGCCCTTGTTGTCGGCGAGCATGATTTCTCCCTTGGCCGCCAGATCCTTGGCGACGATCACCATCTGCATCTGCGATTCATCGACATCGCGCAGCCGCACCGGCCCCATCGCCTCCATGTCCTCGCGCAGGATCTTGCCGGCGCGCTCGGACATGTTGGAGAAGAAGAGATCGCGCAGCGCGTCCGATGCTCCCTTGAGCGCGAGCGCCATGCGGTCCTTCTCGACATTGCGGATGAGGGTCTGAACGCCGGAGGGATCGAGCTTGGAAAGATCCTCGAAGGTGAACATCAGCGCCTTGATGCGCTCGGCGGCGTCGCGGTTGCGCTCTTCCAGCGCGGCGATGAAGCGGGTTTCGGTCGAACGATCGAGATTGTTGAAGATCTCGGCCATCATCTCGTGGCTGTCGCGGCGGTTGGTGCGGGCGAGGTTGCTCATGAACTCGACGCGAAGCGTCTGCTCCACCTTGTCGAGAACCTCCTTCTGCACCACCTCCATGCGCAGCATGCGCAGCACGACTTCCATGGCGAAATCTTCGGGCAGGGCGCCGAGCACGCGGGCGGCGTGCTCCGCCTTGATCTTCGACATCACCACCGCCACCGTCTGCGGATATTCGTTCTTCAAATAGCTCGCGAGCACGCTCTCGTTCACATTGCCGAGCTTGTCCCACATGGTGCGGCCGGCGGGGCCGCGGATCTCGTCCATGATCTGCTCGACGCGGTCGGGCGACAGCGCGCGCGACAGCAGGCGCTCGGTGCTCTCGAAACTGCCGACGACCGAGCCCGTGGCCGAAAGCTGGTTGGTGAATTCGACGAACAGGCGCTCGATCATGTCGGAGGAGATGGCGCCGAGATTGGCCATGGTCTGCGAGATTTCCTTGATCTCGTCGTCGTCGAGCAGCGCCCATAGTTTCGCGCTATGCTCTTCGCCCAGGCTGAGCATGATGATGGCGGCGCGCTGGGCTCCCGTCAGGGAGCGCAACTCGTCCTTGCTCGATACGCTGCTCACTCCGCGCCCTCCCTGTGCTGCGGCATCGCCTCAAGTATCCTGATAGAGCCAGCTGCGCATGATCGCGACCGCCTCATCGGGATGTTTCTCGATGATCTCGCCGATCCGCCGCAGGCTCGATTGCTTGACCTGGCCCTCGACGCGCGCGATGTCGAGCATGGCTTCGACGTTGTTGCCCATGAGGCCGCCCGATGCCCGCCCCTCGGGGCTGCCATCGGGTGCCGCCAGCGCCGCCGCCGGCATGCCGGCGCCAAGCTGCGGCAATCCGCCGCCCGGCAGCTCCGGCTGCAAGGGGCGCGGCGCCAGCGCGCGCTGGAGCAGCGGCCGCACCACGAGCAGCAGCACCAGCAGCGCCACCACCCCCAGAACCAGCAGCTCGGCGATGCGGAAGAGATCGACCTTGCCCAGCCCGAACAGCGTGTGATCGGCCGGCGCTGGCGGGAGTTCCGGGCCGCTGACGAAGGGCATGTTGATGACATCGACCGTGTCGCCGCGCTTGGCGTCATAGCCGATCGCCGAACGCGCCAGGGCGGTGAGCTGCTTCAGCTCGTCGGGCGAGCGCGGCCGATAGGTCGGCTTGCCGCTCGCGTCGCTTCCGTGCACGCCATCCAGATCGGAAGAGCGTCGGTAAGGGA
>CALCYJ010000360.1 GCA_937905845.1 uncultured Rhodospirillales bacterium | reverse complement strand
CGCGCATCGACGTGCCGTTGCTGCGTCTGGCCGTCGCCCGCAGCGGCGACAAGGGCAACGACGCCAATATCGGCGTCATGGCGCGGCGGGCGGATTATCTGCCGGCGATCCGCGCCACGCTGACCCCGGCGGCGGTGCGGCGCTATTTCGCCCATTACGTCGAGGGCGAGGTCGAGCGCTACGAATTGCCGGGACTTCACGCGCTCAATTTCGTCCTGCGCGAGGCGCTGGGCGGCGGCGGCACGTCGTCGATCCGCCTCGATACCCAGGCCAAGACCTATGCCCAGCTTCTGCTCGCCATGCCGGTGGCGGTGCCCGAGAGCTGGGGCAACGAGCTTGGCCCTGCCGCCTGACAGCGCGGCCTTCCGCCGCTCAGAACCCCATCTGGCGGGCGGCGAGATCCTTCATGATCTCCTCGGCGCCACCGCCGATGGCATTGACCTTGACTTCGCGATAGATGCGCTCGACCTTGGTGCCGCGCATGAAGCCCATGCCGCCATGGATCTGCACCGCTTCGGCGGCGCAGAAGGCCATGGTCGCCGTCGCCTGATTCTTCAGCATGGCGATATCGGCGACCGGCGAGTGACCCTGCTGCACGCGCCAGGCGAGGCTTTCGAGATAGGCCTCGGTCGCATTGATCCGCATCGCCATATCGACCAGCTTGTGGCGGATCACCTGGCTGGCGATCAAGGGCTTGCCGAAGGTTTGCCGCGCCCGGGCCCAGCTCACCGCTTCGTCCAGGCAGACCTGCGAAAAGCCGTTGCAGGCCGCCGCCATGCCGATGCGCTCGCCGTTGAAATTCGCCATGATGCCGCGAAAGCCCTGGTTCTCCTCGCCGACCAGATTCTCGACCGGCACCCTAACGTCGCTAAAGGAGAGCGCGGCGGTATCGGAGGCCCACCAGCCCATCTTCTTCAACGGCTGCTGCGTGAAGCCCGGCATTCCCCGCTCCAGCAGCAGCAGCGAAATGCCGCCCATGCCGGCGCCACCCGTGCGTACCGCGACCGTATAGAAATCGGCGCGGACCCCCGAGGTGATGAACATCTTGGCGCCGTTGACGCGGTAATGGCCGCCCTCGCGTACCGCACTGGTGCGCAGGCGGGCGACATCGGAACCCGCGTCCGGCTCGGTGATGGCAAGGGCGCTGATCTTCTCGCCGGAAAGAATGGCGGGCAGCACGCGGGCCTTCAGCGCCGCCGAGCCCAGGCGCGCGATCGGCGGCGCGCCGATGGAATGGCTCATCAGGCTGGCGGAAACGCCGCCCGACCCGGCCCGCGCCAGTTCCTGGGCGGCGATAATGGCGTGGAAGAGATCGCCCTCGACGCCGCCATATTCCGGCGGAAAGCCCAGGCCGAGCAGCCCGACTTCGGCGGCCTTACGGTAGAGATCGCGCGGGAATCCCCCGGCCTCGTCCCAGGCATCCACATGGGGCGCGATCTCGCGCGCAACGAAGCGGCGCATGCTGGCGCGAAATGCCTCGTGGCTGTCGGTGTAATAGGGGCTCGGCGCTTCCATGATCCGATCCTTGGTCCTGCCTGGACATTCTATAAGGCGAGATTTGGCATGTTTCCATGCAAAAGACCGATGGCCGACCACGGCCGGCCAATTGCTGCTTGACGGTGAGGGGAGGGCACTGAAAGCTGGACCTCGTCGGAATCCCGCCGCCACATCTTCTGCTTGCGGAGCGCGCCGTGACCCATCCCGCCATCCATGCCCGCACCCATCCCGACAAACCGGCCTATATCATGGCGGGTTCCGGCGAGACGGTAACCTATGGCCAGCTCGATGCCCGCTCCAACCAGGGCGCACAGCTATTTCGCGCCCATGGGCTGAAGCCCGGCGATCACATCGCGCTGTTCCTGGAGAACAATGCCCGCTTCTTCGAGATCTGCTGGGCGGCGCAGCGCGCGGGCCTTTATTACACCGCGATCAGCTCGCGCCTGACGGCGGCGGAGGCTGCCTATATCGCGAACGATTGCGGCGCCCGCCTGTTCATCGCCGACCGCGCGCTGGCGCCGGTGGCAAACCTTTTGCCGCCGCTTCTGCCCGGGGTCGGCCCGTGCTTCATGGTCGGCGGCATCGAGCCCGGTTATGCGTCCTGGGAGACAGCCGTTGCCGCTCAGCCGGCAAGCCCGGTCGCAGACGAGGTGGCGGGCTACGACATGCTCTATTCCTCCGGCACCACCGGCCGGCCCAAGGGCATCAAGGTCCCCTTCGCGGGCGAGCCGGTCGCGGCGGTAACGGCGCTGGTCCAGCTCAGCCAGGCGCTCTACGGCATCGATTTTGAGACGCGCTACCTGTCGCCGGCGCCGCTCTATCACGCAGCACCCTTGCGCTTCAATATGGTGGTGATGCGAATGGGCGGCACGTCGGTGATCATGGAGCATTTCGATGCCGAGGATTATCTGCGGCTGGTCGAGCATTACCAGATCAGCCACAGCCAACTCGTGCCGACGATGTTCGTGCGCATGCTGAAACTGCCGCCCTCCGCGCGCCGGCGCCACGATACATCCAGCCTGCGCTGCGCCATCCATGCCGCCGCGCCCTGCCCGGTGCAGATCAAGGAGGAGATGATCGCCTGGTGGGGGCCGATCCTGCGCGAATATTACGGTGGCACCGAGGGCAACGGCCTGGTCGCGATCAATTCCGAGGAATGGCTGGCGCATAAGGGCTCGGTCGGTCGCGCCGTGCTGGGCGAGGTCAGGATCCTGGGCGAAGACGGCGCGGTGCTGCCGCCGGGCTCGCCCGGCGCGGTCTATTTCGCCAACGGCCGCGATTTCGTCTATCACAACGACCCGGAGAAGACCCGGCAGGCCTATGACGCGCGCGGCTGGTCGACGCTCGGCGATGTCGGCTATCTCGATGCGGAAGGCTATCTCTATCTGACCGACCGCAAGGCCTACATGATCATCTCGGGCGGCGTGAACGTCTATCCGCAGGAGACGGAGGATGTGTTGCTCGGCCATCCCCTGGTGGCCGATGCCGCCGTCTTCGGCGTGCCGAGCGAGCGGTTCGGCGAGGAGGTCAAGGCGGTGGTGCAGCCGCTCGATCCCACCGCCGGCGGCCCGGCGCTGGAAGCCGAGCTGATCGCCTATTGCCGCGAACGCCTATCGCCGATCAAGTGCCCGCGCTCGGTCGATTTCGCGGCCGAGCTGCCGCGTCATCCGACCGGCAAGCTCTACAAGCGGCTGCTGCGCGACCGCTATTGGGCCGGCCATACCGGCCGTATCGCGTAAGGCGAAGGGGAGGGATCATGCGGCACTGGCGGATCGGCGAGGTGCGGGTGACGAAGATCGTCGAGCACGAGATGACCGGCGGGATGGGCTTCATCCTGCCGCAGGCAACCCGCGAGGCGGTGCTTCCCTACCGCTGGATGGCGCCGCATTTCATGGATGAATCGGGCCGTCTCAAGGCCAGCATCCATGCCCTGGTGGTCGAGACGCCGTCGCGGCGCATCATCGTCGATACCTGTCTTGGCAACGACAAGCAGGGCCGCGCCGTGCCGAGCTGGAACGGCCTGCAAGGCCCGTTTCTCCGCGACCTGGAGGCGGCGGGCTTTCATCCGGAATCGATCGACACCGTGCTCTGCACGCATCTGCATGTCGATCATGTCGGCTGGAACACCCGGTTGGTCGAGGGCCGCTGGGTCCCGACCTTTCGCCGCGCGCGCTATCTCATGGGACGGATCGAGTTCACCCATTGGCAGCACCAGCAGGAACGGGCGGAACAGCGGCTGGTATTCGCCGATTCGGTACAGCCGGTTCTGGACGCGGGCCTCGTCGATCTGATCGAGACGGAGCACCGGATCTGCCCCGAGGTGAGCCTCGTCCCGACGCTTGGCCATACGCCCGGGCATGTGAGCGTGCGCATCTCCTCGCTGGGCGAGACGGCGCTCATCACCGGCGACTGCCTGCATCACCCGGTGCAGATGGCGCGTCCCGACTGGTCGTCGAAGGTCGATTTCGATCCGGTCCAGGCCATCTCCACCCGGCGGGATCTTTTCACGGCGCTGGCGGAAACGCCGACCCTGATGATCGGCACCCATTTCGCCGGCCCCTCCGCCGGCCTGGTCCGGCGTGACGGCGAGGCCTTCCGGCTTGTCGTGCCCGAACAGCTGGAGGCATGAGGCGGGCAGCATCCGCCACCTGGCCACCGGGCTGTCGCGGCGGGCCGGGGTTTGCTATACCTGCCTGTCGGGCCGGCTTGGCATGAGCCCGGGCCGGTCGGCGGGCCGTAATGGCTGCGGGATCTCATCACCGGAAATTTGTAGGAACGCTTGGTCGATCTTCTGTCGCCGGCCTGGGTCCAGGGCCTGATCCACGCCTATGGTCTATGGGTTCTCTTCGCCGTGGTGGCGCTCGAGAGCCTTGGCGTTCCTCTGCCGGGCGAAACCGCCCTGGTGACGGCGGCGCTCTATGCCGGAACGACGCACCGGATCGACATCATGCCGGTCATGATCGTCGCCGCCGTCGGCGCCATTGTCGGCGGCACGATCGGCTATCTGATCGGCCGCTCGGCCGGGCTGCGGTTGATTTCGAAATATGGCCGTACCATCCGCTTGAATGAAGACCGCCTCATGGTGGGGCAGTATCTGTTCCTGCGGCACGGCGGCAAGATCGTCTTCTTCGGACGCTTCATTGCCTTCTTTCGCACCTTCGCCGCCATTCTGGCTGGCGCCAACCGGATGCGCTGGCGGCATTTCCTGCTGATGAATGCGTTGGGCGGCATCGGGTGGGCCGTGGCTTTCGGCGGCGGCGCCTATCTGTTCGGCAAGCGGATCGACCAGGTCGCCGGACCGGTCAGCGTCCTTCTGTTGGCCGCCGCCGCCGGTCTGATCGTCGCCGGCATTCTGTTCTTCCGCCGCCACGAGAAGGAGCTGGAAGCCCGCGCGCGGGCCGCCCTCGCCGAACCTCCGACGGACGGGGCCGCGCCGGCACGAAAGGCCGGCTAGGCCCTAAAATTCGATTGAAGCCCGCAATCCCGGGAAATCCTGACGATGCGGCGCGGGATCGGCGTGGGCGCCGGTCCAAAATTGGCTCCCGGGGAGGGATTCGAACCCCCGACAAGGCGGTTAACAGCCGCCTGCTCTACCACTGAGCTACCCGGGATCAGGGCGCCACCGGAACAGATCTTCGTCAAAGCTCAAGGACCGCTTTTCCGGAGAGATCATGCCCGAACATCAACCGGAGCCCAATCCGATTTGACGCCGTCGGATCTTGGCTCCCGCCTCCAAAGGAGGCGGTATATAGCAGACCCGCCCGGCTCGCGCCAGCCCCTCGGACGGCGCCCGCCGCAGATTGTCGCCCACCCGCGCCGCCGGCCTCCGCCGCCATCCGCCGCGCCGTCGTTCTTGCCCGTGAAGTACACTTGGAACGACATTGGATCGATAGTTCATGTGCCGCGCCATGCCTGAGCTATATATCTACAGAATAGTGCGGGAAGATGCTTTCTGTCCTATTGATGACAGGATCGGGATCATTTCTCCTATCGATACGTTTTTCTTGATTTTTTTCGCCGCTACGGGAAGACTGCAATCGACCTTGGGTTGAGGTCGAGAGGCAGCGCTCGAGCCATAAGCTGCCGACAAGCAGAAACAGCGGGAGGAACTTTGCTGCTGCAACTCGCAGACATCAGCATGGCGTTCGGCGGCGTCCGCGCCCTGTCGGGCGTGAGTTTCGAGGTGGCGCAGGGCGAGCTGTTTTCCATCATCGGGCCGAACGGCGCCGGCAAGACCTCGATGCTGAACTGCATCTCCGGGCGCTATCGGCCGACGGGGGGGCGGGTACTGTTCGAGGGGCGCGACATCACCGGCCTCACCCCCAACCACCGCGCCCGGCTCGGCATCGGGCGGACCTTCCAGAATCTGGCGCTGTTCGGCCATATGAGCGTGCTCGACAATATCCTGGTCGGGCGCCACCACCTGCTGAAGAACAATATCCTGACCGGATCGCTCTACTGGATCGGCGGCGCGCGGAAGGAAGAGCTTGCCCACCGCCGCGCGGTCGAGGAGATCATCGACTTTCTCGAGATCCAGGCGGTGCGCAAGGCGATCGCCGGCACGCTCTCCTATGGCTTGCGCAAGCGCGTCGAGCTGGCGCGCGCCATCGCCCTACGGCCGAAGCTGATCCTGCTGGACGAGCCGATGGCGGGCATGAACCTCGAAGAGAAGGAGGATATGGCGCGCTTCATCATCGATCTCAACGAGGAATGGGGCATGACGGTGGTGATGATCGAGCATGACATGGGCGTGGTGATGGATATTTCCCATCGCGTCATCGTGCTCGATTTCGGCCAGAAGATCGCCGAGGGCACGCCGGAGGCGGTGCTGAACGACCCGCAGGTCCGCATGGCCTATCTCGGCGATGTCGAGGGCGATGCGGACGCGCCCTCGGGCCAGGTGGCGCAATGACGCAAGGGCGCTACCCCGATGTTGCGCACTACGACACGTTTCCCAAGCTCCTGGCGCTGCACGCGGCCGAGCACGGGGGGGAGATCGCCCTGCGGGAGAAGGATTACGGCGTCTGGGCCGAGCTGAGCTGGGCCGAGTATCACCAGCGGACGCGCGCCATCGCGCTCGGCCTTCACGCGCTCGGCATCGGCCGCGGCGAGGTGGTGGCGCTGATCGGCGACAACCGGCCACAATGGGCGATGGGCGAGATCGCGGCCCATGCCGTCGGCGCGCTCAGCATGGGCATCTACCGCGACGCGCTCGACGAGGAGGCGGCCTATCTTCTCAACCATGCGGAGGCGGCGGCCATCTTCGCCGAGGACGAGGAGCAGGTGGACAAGCTGCTGGCGCTGGCCGACCGCACGGCATCGCTGCGCTGGATCATCTATGACGATCCGCGCGGCATGCGGAAATATCACGACCCGCGCCTCCTGCCGCTCCGCACGCTGGAGGAGCGGGGGCAGGCGCTGCACCGCGAGCAGCCCGATCTCTACGACCAGCTGGTGGCGGCGGGCGATGGCGAGCAGGTGGCGGTTCTCTGCTCGACCTCCGGCACGACGTCCAATCCCAAGCTCGCCACCCTGGCGCCGGCCCGCGTCCTGCGCCATATGCGGTGCTATCTCGATGTCGATCCTTTGGGGCCGGCGGATGATTACGTCTCGGTTCTGCCGCTGCCCTGGATCATGGAGCAGCTTTATGTCTTCGGCAAAGCGCTGCTCTGCCGCATGAAGGTCAATTTCGTCGAGGAGCCGGAGACGCAGACCGCCGACATGCGCGAGATCGGGCCGACCTTCGTGCTGCTGGCGCCGCGGGTGTGGGAGAGCATGGCGGCGGACATGCGCGCGCGCATCATGGAAGCCTCGGCCCTGAAGCGCCGGCTCTATGATCTCGGCATGCGGCTTGGCATGGCGGCGCAAAGCCGCGGCCGCCGCTCGCTCCTGGCGGAGGTTCTGCTGTTCCGGGCGCTGCGCGACCGGCTCGGCCTCTCGCGGGTGCGCTCGGCCGCGACCGGGGGCGCGGCGCTCGGGCCGGACACGTTCCGCTTCTTCCTGGCGCTGGGCGTGCCGCTGCGCCAGCTCTACGGCCAGACGGAGGCGATGGGCGCCTATACGCTGCACGAGGCGGGCAAGGTCGATTTCGATTCGGTCGGCAAGCCGTTCGGCGATGCCATCGAGGTCCGCATCGACAATCCCGACCAGAACGGCGTCGGCGAGGTCGTCGTGCGCCACGACAATATGTCGCAGGGCTATTACCGCAACCAGGCCGAGACGGAGGCGCTGATCCGCGACGGCTGGATGTATACGGGCGATGCTGGCTATTTCGACCGGGAGGGGCGCCTCGTCGTGATCGACCGCCAGCGCGACATCGCCACCACCGCGCAAGGCGCGCGCTTTTCGCCGCAATATATCGAGAACAAGCTGAAGTTCTCGCCCTATATCGCCGAGGCGGTGATCCTGGGCCACCAGCGCGAGGCGCTGGCCGCCATCATCTGCATCCGCTTCACCATCCTGGCCAAATGGGCGGAGAAGAAGCGCATCGCCTTCACCACCTATACCGATCTGGCGAGCCGCCCGGAGGTCTATGCCTTGATCCGCCGCGAAGTGGAGAAGGTGAACGAGACGCTTCCCCCCGCCAGCCGGATCGCGAAATTCCTGCTGCTCTACAAGGAGCTGGATGCCGACGATGGCGAGCTGACGCGGACGCGCAAGGTGCGCCGCGGCGTCATCAACGAGAAATACCGCGATATCGTCGATGCGCTCTATGGCGGGCGCGACAGTATCCCGGTCGATACGATCATCACCTTCCAGGATGGCTCCCGGCAGCGCATCCGCACATTGCTCGCGGTGGAGACCCTGGCGGCACCATCGCCGGCGGCGGCCGCGGCGGCGTGAGGGCTTGAGCGCATGAACCTGTTCATCCAGCTTATGATCAACGGGCTGATCGTCGGCGCGCTCTACGGCGTGGTCGCCATGTGTTTCGTGCTGATCTACAAGGCGAGCCAGGTGGTGAATTTCGCGCAAGGGGAATTCCTGCTCATCGGCGCCTGGGTGTGCTGGTGGCTGCTCACCAAGCAGCATCTGCCCTTCATCTGGGGCTTTCTCATCTCGCTCGCCTTCATGACCCTGTTCGGCGTGCTGATCCAGATCGTGGTCTTGCGGCCCTTGATCGGCGAGCCGGTGATCTCGGTGATCATGGTGACGGTCGGCCTGTCGATCTTCTTCCAGGCGCTGATGAAGTGGATGTTCGGCGTCTTCGCCCAGCCCTTTCCCAAGATCTTCGCCGTGACCAGCGTGAACATCCTCGGCCTGCCGGTGCAGAGCGTCTATGTCATGAGCCTCGGCGTCTCGCTGCTGATCATGCTGGGATTCGGCTATTTCTTCAAATTCACCCGCATGGGCCTCGCCATGCGCGCCACCGCCTACAACCAGACGGTGGCGGCCTCGCTCGGCATCTCGGTCAAGCAGGTATTCGCGCTGGCCTGGGGCATCTCGGCCATGGTCTCGACGGTGGCGGGCGTCGTGGTCGGCGTCGTCAACGGCGTTTCCTCCGGCCTGTCGGGATATGGGCTCAAGGTCTTTCCGGCCTCGATCCTGGGCGGGCTCGATTCGATTATCGGCGGCCTGGTCGGCGGAATCCTGGTCGGCCTGATGGAGAATCTGGCCAATTTCTTCGACAGCCAGTACCTGCATTGGGGCAATCTCTACGACGTGGTGCCCTATTACGTGATGATCGTCATTCTCATGGTGAAACCTTACGGCCTGTTCGGCACCGAAGATATCGAGCGGGTCTAGCGTCGGCAGGCCCGGCCGGTGCGGTCGGGCGAGGGGGAGGCTTAAGTCGGCATGAGCAGCGTCGGTATGCGTCCTTGCGGCGACTACAAGACCGACTACGGCCGCGACCAGACTATTTTCGAGACCACGACCGCGCGCAATTTCGTCATTGCCGGGATCGTTCTCGCCTGCCTGATGCCGCTGGTCGCCGATCGCTATGTTCTGTCGCTGATGATCCAGATCGGCTATCTCGGGATCGCCGCCCTGGGCTTGAACATCCTCGTCGGCTTCACCGGGCAGATCTCGATCGGCCATGCCGCCTTCTTCGGCTTCGGCGCCTTCACCTCCGCCTATCTCAACAATCATTTCGCCATACCGGTCTTCTTCTGCATCCCGCTGGCCGGCCTGGCGACGGCGGTGGTGGGCTTCGCCTTCGGCCTGCCGGCGGCGCGGATCAAGGGGCTCTATCTCGCCATCGCGACGCTGGCGGCGCAGTATATTCTCGAGGATTTCTTCGCGCGCTCCTACTGGTTCACCGGCGGCCCCTCGGGCTCCATCGCCCAGCCCTTCACCCTGTTCGGTTTTTCCTTCGACAGCGACCGCAGCTATTTCTACGTCGTGCTGGCCTATACGATCGTGGCCTATCTTTTGGCGACCAACCTGATGCGCAGCCGCGATGGGCGCGCGCTGGTCGCGGTGCGCGATCATTATCTCTCGGCCGAGATGATGGGCATCAACCTCACCAAGTACCGCACCCTGTCGTTCGCCATCGCGGCGTTTCTGGCCGGCATCGGCGGTGCGCTCTATGCCCATTACCTGAGCGTCGTCTCTTCGGAGGGATTCAATCTCCTGCTGTCGGTCCAGTTCCTGGCGATGGTGATCATCGGCGGGCTCGGCTCCATTCTGGGCTCGCTGCTCGGCACCGTCTTCATGGTGCTGCTGCCCGAGGCGATGGATGCCGGAACCCGGGCGCTGAGTGGAACCTGGATCGATACGGCGCTCGGCCTTAAGGACAATGTCGTGTTTCTGCGCGACATGGCGATCGGGGCGGTGATCATCGGCTTCCTGATCTTCGAACCCGATGGATTGGCGCATCGTTGGCGCCAGATCAAAGCCTATTGGAAGCTCTATCCGTTTTCCTATTGAGGGACCCTTTGTCGCTTAACCGATAGACACCGATCCTGGTGTCGTGCCTATGGCCGGTAGCGTTCCGGCCGTCCAACAAGGAGGAGCAGTCATGCGAGTCAGTGCGTATATGGCCTTGGCGGCAACGTTGCTGGCGCCCGGGCTCCTGCTGACGCCGGGCAACGCGACGGCCAAGGGCGGGACGATTGCGATCGGCCATCTGGTCGATTACACCGGGCCAACCTCGGCTGTCGGCCTGCCGTTCGGGCAGGGCGTGAGCGATGCGCTTGCCTATATCAACAAGAACGGCGGCGTCGACGGCAAGCAGATGAGCGTCGATACGGTCGATTATTCCTATCAGGTGCCGCGCGCCATCGCCGCCTACAAACGCTGGACCTCGGGCTCGGACCGGGTGGTGGCGATCCAGGGTTGGGGCACCGCCGATACCGAGACTTTGACCGCCTTTCTGCCGCGCGACCAGATGCCCTACTTCTCCGCCTCCTATGCCGCGGCGCTGACCGACCCACTGGGCAAGGGAACGCATGGAAGCCGGGCGGCGCCCTATAATTTCTTCTACGGCCCGTCCTATTCCGACGCCGCGCGGGCGTTGGTCGAATGGGCGGCCGGCGATTGGAAGGCGCATGGCAACAAGGGGCAGGGCAAATACGTCCATATGGGCGCCAATAATCCCTTCCCCAACGCGCCGAAGGCCGCGGCCGAGACGCTGGCCAAGGACCTCGGCTTCGCAGTCCTGCCGGAAATCCAGTATTCCCTGGCTCCGGGCGACTTCACCGCGCAATGCCTGACGCTCAAGGAGAGCGGCGCCAATTACGCCTATCTTGGCAATACCGGCGGTTCCAACATCTCGATGCTGAAAGCCTGCGCCAATGCCGGCGTGAAGGTGCAGTTCCTCACCAATGTCTGGGGCATGGACGAGAACGTGATGAAGGCGGTGGGCGTGTCGGGTAGCGGCGTCGTCTTCCCGCTGCGCACCACCGTGACCTGGGCGGACATGAATGCGTCCGGCATGACGCTGATGCATGCGATCTCGAAAATGTCCGATCCGAACGGCACCGCCTACCGCGTCGTCGATTACATGGCCGGCGTCTGCTCGGCCTATTACATGAAGGAGGCGATCGACTGGGCCGCGACGCATGGCGGCATCACCGGGAACAACATCCGCCTCGGCATGTACCAGAAGACGAACTGGGTGCCCAAGGGGCTCGAGGGCGTGTGCATTCCCTCGACCTGGACCACGAGCGATCACCGCGGCACCACGCTCGTGACCCTCTATCGCGCGAATATCACCGGATCGACCAGCGGGGAGCCGATCTACCAGTTGATGGCCAACCACGTCATCACCCTGGACAAGGTGGCGGCGATCAACATCCCGCGCAAGCCCGAGTGGCTGGGCTGGTAGGTCTGAGCCGGAACTGACGAGGCGGCCCGCCCGGGGATCTCTCGGGCGGGCCCTTTTCGAGGGTGAAACCGATGGAGCAGAGAGCAACGGATGCCGGCCCGCCGGCCCCGCAGCCAGCGCCGCCGCTGCTCCAGGTGAACAATATCGAGGTGGTCTATAACGACATCATCCTGGTGCTCCGCGGCTTGAGCCTGAGCGTGCCCAAGGGCGAGATCGTGGCCCTTCTCGGCGCGAACGGCGCCGGCAAATCGACGACATTGAAAGCCATCTCCGGCCTTCTCTGGGGCGAGGATGGCGCGGTGACCCGCGGCGAGATCCTGTTCGAGGGCGAACGGATCAACGGTCTGGCGGGGGACAAGATCGTGCGCCGCGGCATTTTCCAGGTGATGGAGGGACGGCGGATCATCGCCGACATGACCTGCCTGGAAAATCTCAAGCTCGGTGCCTTTACCCGGCGCGACCGCGGCGTGCGCCGCGATATCGAGATGGTCTACGATTATTTTCCCCGGCTCAAGGAACGGACCGGCCTCGCCGGCTATCTCTCGGGCGGCGAGCAGCAGATGCTGGCGATCGGGCGCGCGCTCATGGCGCGGCCCAAGCTCATCTTGATGGACGAGCCGTCGATGGGCCTCTCGCCGCTGCTGGTGAAGGAGGTCTTCGGCATCATCCGCAAGCTCAACCGCGACCTCGGGATCACCATCCTGCTGGTCGAGCAGAACGCCCGCATGGCGCTGCAGGCCGCATCCCACGGCTATATCATGGAGCAGGGCAAGATCGTGCTCGACGGCACCGCCAGCGAGCTGATCGGCAACGAGGACGTGAAGGAATTCTACCTCGGCGGCAGCGAGGAGCGCCGCTCCTTCAAGAACCTCAAATCCTTCCGCCGGCGCAAGCGCTGGCTGTAGGAATCCGAGCCTGGGTGAAGGGCCGCCCTCCGCGGGCCGGGGGGATGGAGGCCAGGACGAGAATCGAACTCGTATACGCGGATTTGCAGTCCGCTGCGTCACCACTCCGCCACCTGGCCGCCAGGGCGACGTATAGGGCGGGGCGGGCGGGCGGTCAAGCCTCCTGGCGCCGGCCCCGGGCGCCTGCCGCCGCGGGGCTTGGCCCGCGGTCGCTCTCCGGGTACGAGCGGCGTTGTCCGCGGCCGCGGCATCGTCTATAAACGCAGCATTCCGGGCTCGCCGCCGGTCCAACCGCTGGATGTATCAGTGCATGCCGTTGCTCGATAGCGCCGCCGCCAGGCGCCATATGGTGGAAAGCCAGCTCACGCCCAACCAGGTGCACGATCCCGCGGTGATCGCCGCCATGGCCGCGGTGCCGCGCGAAGCCTTCGTGGGCGAGAGCCTGCGCGCCGTCGCCTATCTCGACGAGGATCTGGCGCTCAGCGCCGACCGCTATCTCCTGGAACCGATGGTCCTGGGCCGCCTGATTCAGGAAGCGGCGCCAAGACCCGGGGACCGGGCGCTCGTCGTCGGCTGCGGCACCGGCTATGGCGCGGCGATTCTGGCCCGACTTGGCTTGAGCGTCGTCGCGCTGGAATGCGATCCCGACCTCGTGGCTGCGGCCAGGGCCAATCTGGCGCCGCTGGGGGATGGCCGTGTCGAGGTGGTGGCGGGCGCGCTGGCCGAGGGAAGGGCTCAGGCCGCGCCCTTCGACGTCATCCTGCTGGCGGCGGCGGTGGAGCAGGTGCCGGACGCGCTTCTGGCGCAGCTTGCGGGCGATGGCCGCCTGGTGACGGTGCTGCGCCCGGGAGCCGGGATCGGCAAGGCGATGCTCATGGAGCGGGCCGGCGAGACTTTCTCCCGGCGCATCCTGTTCGACGCGGCGACGCCAAGGCTTCCCGCCCGCATCCCGGGCTTCAGCCTTGCGGCCGGTTTCGTTTTCTGAGGGCTTGCAGCGATGGCGGCGGAAGATCCGCTCGAAATCACCCCGGAGGAACTCGCGGCCCTTCGTCTGCGGCAGCCCGATCTTGCCGTTCTCGATGTCCGCGAGCCGTGGGAATTTGCCATCTGCGCGCTCGCCGACAGCCATCCGATCCCCATGGGCGAGGTACCGGCCCACCTCGACAGCCTGCCGCCGGGCGCGCCGCTGGTGGTGGTCTGCCATCATGGCGGCCGCTCGCTTCAGGTGGCGCGATGGCTGCGCGCGCAGGGCGTCGCCCGGGCGGTGAGCCTGGCCGGCGGGATCGACCTCTGGGCCCGCACGATCGATCCAAGCCTGCCGCGCTACTGATCGGCCGGCGCTGGCGGTGGCGGCGGCGAGGTCCATACCCATTCGCTTTTGCCGGGACAGACGTGCGCCGATCGGCGCCCTCCCGCCGGAACCGGTATTTCCACAAAGCGCGATCCTGCTCTAGGATGATGGCGTCCCGGGGCGCTTTTGCGGAGACGATCGGGCGGGCGAAACGCTTCTGAGTAGTATTTTAACAGTGTTTGTGCATGATCCGGTGGCGGGTGCCGTGTATCGGCTATCGGAGTCGTGTTCGGTCTGGTCCAGGTTTGCGAGGGGATAATGGGCATGCGTTCGCTTGCTGTGGTGGCTGCAGCACTTCTTGCCGGTACGATGCTGGCGGGGTCCGCCGGGGCCGAGACGCTGCAGGATGCTCTGGTCTCCGCCTATCAGACCAATCCGTCTCTGGCGGCGCAGCGGGCCGCCTTGCGGGCGTTGGACGAGAACGTGCCGCAGGCGCTGGCCGGCTGGCGTCCCTCGGTGGCCTTCACCGGCGAGGCGGGAAAGAATCCCCAGACCCGCAATCTTCTGCCCAACCAGACGCTCACCCCCACCAACCTCGATCTTTCCATCACCCAGCCGATCTACAGCCCGCAGACCGGGCCGCAAGTGCGCTCGGCCGAACTGGTCGTCGAGGCCGGACGGTCCCAGCTCGCATCCGCCGAGCAGCAGATCATGCTGCAAACGGTGACGGCCTATATGGATGTGGTGCAAAACGAGGCGCTGGTGCGGCTGAACCAGAACAACCAGGAAGTGCTGCGGCGCGAACTCGAAGCGACGGAGGACCAGTTCCACGTCGGCGAAGTGACGCAGACCGACGTGTCGCAGGCGGAATCGCGCCTGGCCGGGGCGACGGCCGACCTCATCGAGGCGCAGGGCAACCTGACCTCGAGCCGCGCGAGCTATCAGCGCGTCGTCGGCACCGCGCCCGGAACGCTCGATCTGCGCCCGCCGATGCCGAAGCTGCCGGGCAGCGAGGCGGATGCGCAGGATATCGCCGAGGTGAACAACCCCGACCTGGCGGCGGCGCGCGATCTGGAGAAATCGTCGCAATACGACGTTTCGTCGTCGATGGCCGCGCTCTATCCCTCGGTCGCCCTGATCGGCGATATCAACCGCAACCGCGATCAGACCGATGTCGGCCTCGAAATCAGCGGCGAATCGATCCTGGCGCGGGTCATCATCCCGCTCTATCAGTCGGGGAGCGTCTATAGCCAGATCCGTCAGCGCAAGGAGACGGAGAGCCAGCGCGAGCTGCTGATCAACGACACCGAACGCCAGGTGCAGCTGGCGGTGGCCCAGGCGTGGGAAGCGCTGGAAACGGCGCGCGCCGCGATCGTCTCCAACAAGAAGCAGATCTCCTCGACCGCCATCGCCCTCGAAGGAGTGCGGCAGGAACAGAAGGTCGGCTCGCGCACCGTCCTCGACGTGTTGAACGCCGAGCAGGAGGCGTTGCAGGCCAAGGCTTCTCTCGTCAGTTCGCAGCGCGACGAATATGTCGCCGCCTATACGGTGCAGCAGGCGATCGGGGCCCTGACCGCCCAGGGCCTGCATCTGCCGGTGACGTACTACGACCCGAATGTGCATTATGCCCATGTGCGCAACAAATGGTTCGGTACGTCGAACGGCGATAGCAGCGATAACGATAAGTAATGCCGGACCGGCGGCGCCGGCTGCCGGATAGGGAGAGGGCGGCCCGTGCCGCCGCCCGGACCGCCATTGGCCTATGGCTTTTTTCCTTGCGCTGCCGTAGGGTTGGCGGAATCGCTGGAGCCGTCTTCTCGGGAGGTTCGGGTCTGATTCGGGTGTTCGAGCCGGGTCCTGCCGGAAAAGCGACATCGCCTGTTCGGGGATCCGGCGCCGAGGCGTTTTGCGGTCGGCTCTTATCGCCGAAACGCTCGTGATGGGGTGCTTTGCGCATATTCTTCAGGAAAAGCGGGGCCGTGTTTCTGAGGAATATTCTCTTAACATGTTGTTTTGACACATATCCTGATCGAGAAAGTGCCGCCACTTTTCCAAGGATATGCTCTAGGGGCTGGGGCTGAGGCATGAGCGACCCGAAAGCGCAACAGGAACCGACGATGGAGGAGATCCTCGCCTCCATCCGCCGTATCATCTCCGATGATGGCGAGGAACAGGGGAACACCACGGTCCGGGCAGCGCTGCCGCCGGGTCCGGCGCCATCGGCGCCATCCGTGCCGGCCGCGGCGGCCACCGAGGAAGTCCTGGAATTGACCAAGGTGGTCGCGGACGACGGTTCGGTGGTCGATCTGGCGGAAGCCCGCGTCGCATCGCCTGAGCCGGAACCGCCTGTAATCGAGGAGCCGCGGATGGCCCCACCACCTCCCCCCGTTCCACCGCCGGCCCCGCCCGCGATGCCGCCGGCCCCACCCGCGACGCCGCAGGGTCCGGCCGAAGGGCCGGGGCTGGTATCGCCGCCCACGGCCTTTGCCGCGGCAACCGCTTTTTCCGATCTGACGGGGGCGCTCAGCACCACGCGCGGCTGGCCGCTCGGCAACGGTCAGCGCACGGTGGAGGAACTGGTCAAGGAACTGCTCCGCCCCATGCTCAAGGAATGGCTCGACGCCAATCTGCCGGCCCTGGTGCAGCGGGTGGTGGAGCGCGAAGTGGCGAAGCTCGCCGGGCGGGCGGAGGAGACGCGCGGCTCGTGAGCAGGCCTGCCGGGGGCGGTCTCGCGCTTTCGCGCGGCCTTGGCCTCGATCCCCCGGCCGGGGGATCATGAATCCCCCGCGGCCAGCCCTTCCGGCCGGCAGCATCGTCCGGCGGCACAGCCTTGAGGAAGTTCCAGCATGTTGAACAAGACCTATCGACCTGAAGAGGTCGAGCGAAGCCTTTACGCCGAGTGGGAGCAGGCGGGGGCTTTCGCCTTCGGAGGGAAGCCCGAAGCCCGGTCTTTCAGCATCGTCATTCCGCCGCCCAACGTCACCGGCAGCCTTCATATCGGCCATGCCCTCAACAACACGCTTCAGGACGTGCTGACGCGGCTTGCCCGCATGCGGGGCTACGACGTGCTGTGGCAGCCCGGCACCGACCATGCCGGCATCGCGACGCAGATGGTGGTGGAGCGCCAGCTCGGCGCCGAGGGCAAAAGCCGGCACGATCTCGGCCGCGACGGTTTCATCGAGCGGGTCTGGCGCTGGAAGCAGGAATCGGGCGGCACGATCACGGCGCAGCTCCGGCGCCTCGGCGCCTCCTGCGACTGGAGCCGCGAGCGCTTCACCATGGACGAGGGGCTCTCGCTCGCCGTGCGCAAGGTCTTCGTCGAGCTGCACCAGGCCGGCCTGATCTATCGCGACAAGCGCCTGGTCAATTGGGACCCGAAGCTTCATACCGCGATCTCCGATCTCGAAGTCGAGATGCGTGAGGTGAAGGGCAGCCTGTGGCACCTGCGCTATCCGCTGGCCGACGGGTCGGGCCATATCGTCGTTGCCACCACGCGGCCCGAGACGATGCTGGGCGACAGCGCCGTGGCCGTGCACCCGGAGGACGAGCGCTACCGCGCCCTGGTCGGCCGCGAGGTTCTGCTGCCGCTCACCGGCCGCCGCATCCCCATCCTGGCCGACGCCTATGCCGATCCGACGCAGGGCTCGGGCGCGGTGAAGATCACGCCGGCCCACGATTTTGCCGATTTCGAGGTCGGCCGCCGCCACGATCTGGCACAGATCGACGTCATGGACGACAACGCCCGCCTCAACAGCGAGGTGCCGGAGCCCTACCGCGGCCTCGACCGCTATGCGGCGCGCGAGCGCGTGATCGCCGACCTCGACGCGGCCGGCCTGCTGGAAAAGATCGAGCCGCATGTCCATCAGGTGCCGCACGGCGACCGTTCGGGCGTCGCGATCGAGCCCCGGCTCACCCTGCAATGGTACGTCGATGCCGCGCGGCTCGCCGGCCCCGCCGTTGCCGCCGTCGAGCGCGGCGACACGCGCTTCGTGCCGGCGCAGTGGGAGAAGACCTATTTCGACTGGATGCGCAATATCCAGCCCTGGTGCATCTCGCGGCAGATCTGGTGGGGCCATCAGGTGCCGGCCTGGTATGGCCCGGACGGTCAGATCTTCGTCGCCATGACGGCGGAAGAGGCGCAGGCGGCGGCACAAGCGCAATACGGCCGCGAGGTTGCCCTCAAGCGCGACGAGGACGTGCTCGATACCTGGTTCTCCTCGGCGCTCTGGCCCTTTACCACGCTGGGCTGGCCCGACGAGACGGCGGCGCTCGCCCGCTGCTATCCGACGAGCGTGCTGGTCACCGGCTTCGACATCATCTTCTTCTGGGTCGCGCGGATGATGATGATGGGGCTGCATTTCCAGGGCGAGGTACCGTTCCGCACCGTCTATATCCATGCCCTGGTGCGCGACGAGAAGGGCCAGAAAATGTCGAAGAGCAAGGGGAACGTCATGGATCCCCTGGCGCTGATCGACGAATACGGCGCCGATGCGCTGCGCTTCACCCTCACGGCCATGGCGGCGCAGGGCCGCGACATCAAGCTCGCGGCCGCGCGCGTCGAAGGCTATCGCAACTTCTCCACCAAATTGTGGAACGCCGCCCGCTTCTGCGAGATGAACGAGTGCCGGCGCGTGGCCGGCTTCACGCCGCGCGGGCTCACCCTGGTCGTCAACCGCTGGATCGTCGGCGAACTTGCCCGCACCATCCGCCGCGTCACCCGGGCGCTCGATGCCTATAAGTTCAACGAAGCGGCGGCCGCAATCTATCACTTCACCTGGAATACGTTCTGCGACTGGTATCTCGAATTCTCCAAGCCGGTCCTGACCGGCGCGGATGCGCAGGCGGCGGCGGAGACGCGGGCCACGGCCGCCTTCGTGCGCGATGCCATCCTGCATCTGCTGCAACCTTTCATGCCCTTCGTGACCGAGAATCTGTGGCGGGAATGCGATGCGCCCGTCGAGGGTTTCCTCATGCACCGGCCCTGGCCCGATGAGGCGGCGCTGCCCGAGGACGAGGAAGCGCTGGCGGAACTCGACTGGGTGGTGCAGCTGATCTCGGGCCTGCGCACCGTCCGCGTCGAGATGAACGTGCCGGCGGCGGCGAAGATCGCGCTGCAGGTGCTCGATGCCACGGCCGAAACCCGGCGCCGGCTGGAGCGTCACGAGCCGGCCATTCTCCGGCTGGCCCGCCTTGGCGCCATAACCCTCGGCGGCGAGGTGCCGGCGGGCTCGGCGCAGCTTGTGCTCGACGAGGCGACGCTGGTGCTGCCGCTCTTGGGCGTCGTCGATCTTGCGCGGGAGCGCGAGCGGCTGGCGCGGGAGGCGGAGCGGGCGGCGGCGGAAGCGGGCAAGATCGCGGCCAGGCTCGGCAATGCCGGCTTCGTCGCCAAGGCCCCGGCGGAGGTGATCGAGGAGCAGCGCGAGCGGCTGCAGGACATGCAGGCGCAGGCGGCGCGCCTGACCGCGGCGCTCAACCGGCTGGGCGGGACGGCGGCGCCATGATGCTCGAACCGCTCGCGCCCGAGGACGAGGCGCTGATCGCCGCGGCGCGCGATCTGATCCGCCGCCTGTACCGAGAGAACCGCCACCATATCGCGGCCGCACTGCGCACGCGCTCGGGCCGCATCCACCTGGCGCTGCATCTCGATACCTATGTCGGCCGCGCCTCCGTCTGCGCCGAGGCGGTGGCGGTGGGCCAGGCGATGGCCGAGGACGACCGGGAAATCGTCGCCATCGTCTCGGTGCGCCATCCTCGCCCGCGCGAGAGCAACCGCGAGATCCAGGTCGTCTCGCCCTGCGGCATCTGCCGCGAGCTATTGGCCGATTTCGCGCCCGACTGCCGGGTCATCGTGCCGGCGAACGGGACGCTCGCCCGCGTTTCCATCGCCGAGCTTCTGCCGAGCAAATACGTCCGCGCCACCTGAGCGGAGCGACCTCTTCCTTCAGACCTGCATCGGCAGCACCACCAGGGTGACGCCACGCAGATGCAGCCGGCGCTGCACGTCAAGCGCCGTCTGGTTATGCAGCAGCCGGGTCAGGAGATTGTCCGGGTTGAACAGCAGCGTGGTGGCGAAAAAGACGCATTTGGGAAAACGCCTGATCACCTGTTCGGCCAGCAGGTCGATCTGCTCGATGGGGTCGGCGCCGAAAGCGTGGTAGGACGTGGCGGCGATGCCGCGATGGTGGCAATAGTTCAGATAGAGCGCCAGGTCCTGCTCGACCGTCCGGGTCAGTTCGGCCAGCATCTCCTCGCCGCGGTAGCTTTCGGCATCGACCTCGCCGACGGTGAGGAAGATGTAGTTGCGATATTGGTTCCCGAACAGCCGGCGCGCGGCGAGCAGCGAATGCATGCCGGTGCCGAGGTTTCGGCCGACGATGAAGACCGCCGTCGGCGCTTCGGGATCGAGCGCCGGCGGATGGTCGATCGGCGCCGGCGGCGTCGCGGTGGCGAACAGCGCGTCGGCCTTGGCGAGCTGCTTCTGCGTCCGGCGGTAATGGCGGTTGACCAGCAGGCAGAGGCCGATGACGAGGCCGGTGATCACCAGCGTCATCCAGGCGCCCTCGGCGAATTTCTCGATCAGGGTCGAGAGCAGAACCCCGATACTCACCAGGGCGCCGAGTGCTGCCAGCGCCAGCTTCCGCCCGGCACGCTGGTGGCTCGACCGCCTCTGCCACCAGTAGCGGCAGAGGCCGCACAGGCAGAGCGAGAAGGTGATGAAGACATTGATGCTGTAGAGCACGACGAGGAGCCCGACCCGGCCGCCCGTCATCAGCAGGATCAGCACCGCCGCCAGCCCCATCAATAGCACGCCGTTCTGCGTCACCAGCCGGTTGGAAAGCTGGCTGAACTGATAGGGGACCCAGCGGTCGGCCGCCATATTGGCCAGCACCGCCGGGCCGCCGAGGAAGCCGGTATTGGCGCCGACGAACAGGAGGCAGGCGGCGAGCGTCAGCAACACCAGCATGATGGCAGCGGAGACCGGTCCGGGCGGCCCCAGGATCTGGTGCAGGATGGCGGCATAGGTCACGGCATTGAGGGTCCGCCCGGCTTGCGGCACCACCCGCCAGAGCAGATAGAGCACGATCAGCCCGGCGGCGGTGAAGGCGAGCGAACTCGCCATATAGAGCATGGTCCAGCGACCGGTGGCGACCCGTGGCTCCTTCAGCATATTGACGTTGTTGGAGACCGCCTCGATGCCGGTATAGGTGCCGCCGCCCATGGCGAAGGCGCGCAGCAGGAGGGATGCCGCCGCCACCCAGCCGATCTGGTGCACGAGCCTGGCGCTGTCGGCGAAGGTGGCGGGGACGAGGCCCGGCAGCCGACCGGCATGCAGGGCGATGCCGATCACGATCATCGCGCCATTGCCGAGAAGAAAGCCCAGGAACAGCGGCAGCAGCAACTTGAGCGGCTCCTTCATGCCGCGCAGGTTCAAGAGCAGCAGGAACAGCGTCACCACCATGTCGCCCGGCAGCTTGAAGGCCTGCCATCCGACCGGCAGAAGGCTGAACAGCGCGTCGATGCCGCTGGCGATCGAGATGGCGATGGTCAGGACATAATCGACGATCAGCGCCGCGCCCGAGACCAGGCCGGCGCGGCGGCCGATCAGCACCGTCGCCACCTTGTAGCCGCCGCCGCCCGAGGGAAACAGTTCGATGACCTGGTTGTAGGCGAAGCCGATGATGAAGACCGTCAGCGCCGTCATCACCGCCAGATAGAGCGCCAGGTGCGTATTGTTGCCGAGCGCGATAAAGGCTTCTTCCGGGCCGTAATTGGCCGAGGAAAGCCCATCGGCCCCGAGCCCGATCCAGGCCAGGAAGGCGACCAGCGCCATATGGCGGCGGGTTTCGGCCGCGAGCGGATTGCGCGGCGCGCCGAGCAGGACCTGTTTGAGGCGGCGCCATCGCATGATTGCCTCGCTCCGCCGGCGCCGATTCTAGGCCGGGTCCGGCCGGCCTGTCGGCGCGTCCCGCCCGGCCATCATCAGAGCAGCTCGCACCAGACGGGCGTATGATCCGACGCCTTGTCGCGGCCGCGCGGGCCCCGGTCGATTCCGACCTCGGCCAGACGGTCGGTGGCTTCCGGCCCGAGCAGCAGGTGGTCGATGCGCAGCCCGTGATCCTGCGGCCAGGCGCGGTTTTGATAGTCCCAGAAGGAATAGCGCCCGACCGCCTCGGGGTGCCGCGCCCGAAAGGCGTCGGTCAGGCCGAGATGGAGCAGGGCGCGGAAGGCGCCGCGGCTTTCGGCGCGGCAGAGCGCATCGCCGGCGAAAGCGACCGGATCATAGACATCGGTATCGCTCGGGCAGACGTTATAATCGCCGCAGAGCGCCAGCGGCTGGTCCTGGCGCAGAAGCGCTGCCGCATGCCGGCGCAAACGTTCCATCCAGGCGAGCTTGTAGGGGAATTTGTCCGAATCGGTCGGATTGCCGTTCGGCAGGTAAATCGAGGCGACACGCACGCCCAAGATTGTGGCCTCGATATAGCGCGCCTGCTCGTCCCCATCATCGCCCGGCAGGCCATGGCGCACCGCTTCAAGCGGCGCACGGGCCAGCAGCGCCACGCCGTTATAGGCTTTCTGGCCCTGCACGGCGACGGCGTAGCCCCGCGCCTCGATTTCCATCCAGGGGAAATCCTCGGTACGGCATTTGATCTCCTGAAGGGCCAGCACGTCCGGGCGGGCCTGGTCGAGCCAGTCGAGCAGCGCCGGCAGGCGCATCTTGACGGAATTGACGTTCCAGGTGGCGATCTTCATGCGCGGCCCTGCGCCATCGGGATCCCGATCCCGGGGCGGGACTGGCCCCTCAGACCGCGAAGGATGAGCCGCAGCCGCATTTCGACGTCGCGTTGGGATTGCGGATCTGGAAGGAGGCGCCGATCATTTCCTCGACGAAATCCACTTCCGCCCCGGCCATGTAGGGCAGCGAGATACTATCGACCAGCACCTTGACGCCGTCGCGCTCGATGATCGTGTCGTCGTCGGCGATCGCTTCATCGAAGGTGAAATTATATTGAAAGCCCGAACAGCCGCCGCCGGTGACGCTGATGCGCAGCATCAGGGCCGGGTTGCCTTCCTCCTGAAGAATTTCCGCGACCCGGCGCAAGGCGCTCGACGTCACCATCACGCCGCCGGCCGCGGCCAGCGGCGCGGGGGCCGCGCTAGCGGAACCGTTGCCGGCGGGGGCATCGGGTGCAAGGCTCATGATGCTCGTCCTCGTTGCAAGCGGCGGGCCGCATTCAAAAAAGACCAGATCCTGGCAAAAAAAGATCCGATCCTGGTCTTAATGTAGGCAATTGCTCGGTCAAGTCAAACCCGGGCCCGGGTTCGGGGTGGAAGGCGGGCGCTTGGGCACGCGCTTTCGTCCGCCGCGATAGCGCTTTCAGCCTAACCCGGCAAGAACAGACGTAAAAACAAAAAGTTAAGAGCATTTTGCCATTCAATCCGGACGTAAAATGCTCTAGTGTCGCCCGCCAGAATCGAGGGTTCGGCATGTCCAATCTTTTCACCTTGTTCCGCGAACGGGTGGTGGCGGCGGTGGCGAAAGCGGTGGCGGACGGGCTGCTGCCGGACGGGCTCGAGCTTGGCGCCGTCGCGCTGGAGCCGCCGCGCGACCCGGCGCATGGCGATGTCGCGACCAATGTCGCGCTGGTCCTGGCGCGGCCGGCGGGGCGCAAGCCGCAGGCGATCGCCGCCCTGCTGGCGCCGCTGCTGGCGACGGATCCGGCGGTGAGTGCCGTCGAGATCGCGGGGCCGGGCTTCATCAATCTGCGCCTGTCGGATGCTTTCTGGCACGAGCGCCTGCGCGAGGCGCTTTTGGCCGGCACCGCCTATGGCGATGGGGATCGCGGCGCCGGCCGGCCGGTGAATGTCGAATATGTCTCGGCCAATCCGACCGGCCCGCTGCATGTCGGCCATTGCCGCGGCGCGGTCTTCGGCGATGCGCTGGCGGCGCTGCTGGAGAAGGCGGGCTATCGCGTCTGCCGTGAATATTACATCAACGATGCCGGCGCCCAGGTCGATCAACTGGCGCGCTCGGCCTATCTGCGCTATCGCGAGGCGCTGGGCGAGAGGGTCGATGCCGTCCCCGAAGGGCTCTATCCCGGAGATTATCTGAAGCCGGTGGGCGCGGATCTTGCTTCCCGCATCGGCCGGGCGTGGCTCGGGCAGCCGGAGAGCGTCTGGCTCAAGCCCTGCCGCGAGAGCGCCATCGCCGCCATGATGGCGCTGATCGAGGCGGACCTGGCCGCGCTCGGCATCCGCCCAGCGGTCTTCACCTCCGAGCGGACATTGCATGACGAGGGCAAGGTCGAGCATGCGGTGGTGACGCTCGGCGCCCGCGATCTGCTCTATAAAGGGATCCTGGAACCGCCCAAGGGCCGCCGGCCGGAAGATTGGGAGCCGCGCGAGCAGCTTCTGTTCCGCGCCACGCGCTTTGGCGACGACACCGACCGGCCGTTGCAGAAGTCGGACGGCGCCTGGACCTATTTCGCCGCCGACGTCGCCTATCATCTCGACAAGATCGAGCGCGGCTTTCCGGCGATGATCGATGTCTGGGGCGCCGACCACGGCGGCTATGTCAAGCGCATCCAGGCGGCGGTGAGCGCGCTTTCGGGCGGCCAAGCCCAGGTCGATGTCAAGATCTGCCAGCTCGTCAACCTGCTCGACGGCGGCCTGCCGGTGAAAATGTCGAAGCGGGCGGGCAGTTTCGTCACCTTGCGCGATGTCGTGGACCAGGTCGGACGCGACGTGGTGCGCTTCATCATGCTGACGCGCAAGAACGACGCGCCGCTCGATTTCGATTTCGCCCGCGTCACCGAGCAATCGAAGGACAATCCGGTATTCTATGTGCAATATGCCCATGCGCGCGTCCGTTCGGTGCTGCGCCATGCGAACCTCGAGCTTGGCGGTGCCGATGTCGGGCCGGCGGCGCTGGCCGGGGCCGACCTCGCGCGCTTGACGCATCCAGCGGAGCTTGCTTTGATGAAGCTCATGGCCAACTGGCCGCGCGTGGTGGAAACGGCGGCCGAGGCGCATGAGCCACACCGCGTGGCGTTCTACCT
>CALCYJ010000359.1 GCA_937905845.1 uncultured Rhodospirillales bacterium | reverse complement strand
GAGAACGGCGGCTTGCGCTGCGCCTTCCACGGCTGGCTGTTCGATGCCGCCGGCCGCTGCCTGGAAACGCCGGCCGAGCCCGAGGGCAGCGGTCTTTGTGCGCGCATCCGCCAGGGCGCCTATCCGGTGGAGGAGCGCAACGGCATTCTGTTCGCCTATCTCGGCCCGGACGCGCCGCCGGCCTTTCCCCATCTCGATTGCTTCGTCGCGCCGCCCGCCTATACCTTCGCCTTCAAGGGCTATATCGACTGCAACTGGCTGCAGGCGCTCGAGGTCGGCATCGATCCGGCGCATGCCTCCTTCCTGCATCGCTTCTTCGAGGACGAGGATCCAAGCGCCAATTACGGCCGCCAATTCCGCGGCGCCTCGGCCAATTCCGACATGCCGATGACGCGCGTATTGCGCGAATTCCCGCGACCCCGGATCAGCGTCGAGCTCAGCGACTGCGGCCTCCGCCTCGTCGCGCTGCGCGCAATCGACGAGGCCCGCTTGCATGTGCGCATCACCAACCTGCTCTTTCCCCAGGCCTTCGTCATTCCCCTGAGCGCCGAGATGACGATCACGCAGTGGCATGTGCCGCAGGATGACGGAAGCTGCTACTGGTATGCCATCTTCACCAGCTTCGCCGCCGCCGTGGACCGCGAGGAGATGCGCCGCCAGCGCCTCGAGCTTTACACGCTGCCTGATTACAAGCCGCGCCTCAACCGCGCCAACCATTACGGTTTCGACGCCGGCCAGCAACGCAGCGCCACCTATACCGGCATGGGCTACGACATCAATGTGCACGATGCCTGGGCGATCGAATCGCAAGGCCGCGTCCAGGACCGTACGCGCGAGCATCTCGGCCAGACCGACAAGGCGATCTCGGCCTATCGCCGCCTGTTGCTCGACGCCATCGACCAGGCCGCTGCCGGCGGGCGGGCACCGATGGTGCCGGCCGACGAAGCCGCGGCGGCCGGCATGCGCGGTCCCGTCACGCTCGACGGCATCGGCCCGGCGGAGAATTGGGAAAGCTACTGGCAGGAAGCCGACGCACGCCGCCGGGCCGCCTCCGATTGGGCAGCCGGTCTTCCGTCCACGGACGTCCGGCGCGGGAGGAAGGCATGAGCTTCGTCGAGCGCCACGGTCTGTGGAGCGCGGAACAGACGCTGGCCGCCGCCGAGGTCGAGGCCCGTATCGCCGCCGAGGGGGTCGAGATCGTCCGCTTCTCCTTCGCCGACCAGCACGGCATCCTGCGCGGCAAAACGCTGGTCGCGGGCGAGGTCGCAGGCGCCCTGCGCGAGGGCGTCGCGGTCACCTCGACCCTGCTCGCCAAGGACACGTCGCACCGCACCGCCTTCCCCGTCTTCACCGCTGGCGGTGGCTTCGGCATGGCGGAGATGCAAGGCGCGGCCGACGTCCTGATGGTCGCCGATCCCGCGAGCTTCCGCATCCTGCCCTGGGCCCCGCATACCGGCTGGCTGCTGTGCGATCTCTATTTCGCCTCCGGCGCGCCGGTGCCCTTTTCCACCCGCCAGATCCAGGCCCGCGTGCTTGAACGGCTGGGCGAGCAGGGCTTCGATTTCGTCGCCGGCCTCGAGGTCGAATTCCATCTGACCCGCATCGAGGATCCACGGCTCAGACCCGAGGATGCCGGCCAGCCCGGCACGCCGTCGAGGGTTAGCCTGCTCACCCAGGGCTATCAATATCTGACCGAGCTGCGCTACGACCAGCTCGATCCGATCCTTGAAATCCTGCGCCGCGATCTCGTCAAGCTCGGCCTGCCGCTGCGCTCGCTCGAAGTCGAATATGGCCCGAGCCAGGTCGAATTCACCTTCCGCCCGGGCGTCGGCCTGGCGCCGGCCGACATGATGATCTTGTTCCGCAGCGCCACCAAGCAGATCTGCCGCCGCCACGGCTATCACGCGAGCTTCATGTGCCGCCCGCGCCTGCCCAACGTCATGTCGAGCGGCTGGCATCTGCACCAATCGCTCCGCGACCGCAAAAGCGGTGCCAATGCCTTCGTCCCCACAGATGGCGAAGTATTGCCGCCGCTAGCGCAGCATTATCTCGGCGGCCTGCTCGCCCATGCCGGTGCGGCGGCGGCCTTCTCGACGCCGACGATCAACGGCTACAAGCGCTATCGCCCCTATTCTCTCGCCCCCGATCGCGCCGTCTGGGGCCGTGACAACCGCGGCGTCATGCTGCGCGTCCTGAGCCGGCCCGGCGACGATGCTTCGCGCATTGAGAACCGTGTCGGCGAGCCGGCAGCCAATCCCTATCTCTATATGGCGTCACAGATCCTTTCCGGTCTCGACGGCATGGCGCGGCGCCTCGATCCTGGCCCATCCGCCGACACGCCTTACGAGACGGCGGCGCCAGCGCTGCCCCGCTCGCTGGATGAGGCGCTGGTGGCGTTGCGTCAGGATTCCTGCCTGCGCGAGGGGCTGGGCCAGGCTTTCATCGACTGCTTCCTGCATATCAAGGAGGCCGAGCTGGCGCGCTTCCGGCTCGAGGTTTCGGAATGGGAGCAGCGCGAATATTTCGATCTGTTTTGAGAGGCTGTTTGAGAATGGGTTGGATGGGTTTTCTGGACGTGCTTCAAGCTTCGGATGTGGACTGCATCGACGCGCGGCTGGATGGTGGCCTTGGGAAGAAGACATCGACAAGTCGATTTTCCGTGGCACCCGCCTGCTATAGACTGCGATTCCAGGTGGCGCCCGCCGCCGCGCACCAAAAATAGACAAGGGGGAAAACGGCGATGATCAAGCGACTGATTACGGCGGCTTCAGTGCTCGCGCTCCTGGCCATTCCGGCGCTCGCCGCCGGCCCGACCAAGACGGTCAAGATCGGCTTCATCACCACGCTCTCGGGCCCGGCCGGCGTGATTGGCAAGCACATGAAGGACTCTGCCGACCTGGCGCTCGCCGATCTCGGTGGCAAGATCGGCGGCCTGCCGGCCGAGATCATCTATGGCGATGATCAGCAGAAGCCTGAGATCGGCCTCCAGATCGCGCACGAGATGATGGAGAGGGACAAGGTCAATTTCGTCGCCGGAATCATATGGTCCAACGTGCTGCTGGCCGTCCTTCATCCGGTGACCGCGACCCATACCATCCTGGTCGGCACCAATGCCGGGGCACATCCGGTCGCCGGCAAGGAATGTTCGCCCTATTTCTTCTCGACCTCATGGCAGAACGACGAGACGCCGGAGGCGCTCGGCAAGTACATGACCGAGAAGCACATCACGGACGTCTATGCCATGGCCCCCAACTACGCCGCGGGCCGCGATATGATCACCGGCTTCAAGCGGTATTTCAAAGGCAAGATCGTCGGCGAGGTCTATACCAAGCTCGGCCAGTCCGACTACCAAGCCGAGATCAGCCAGATCCGTGCCGCCCATCCCAAGGCGGTATTCGTCTTCTATCCGGGCGGCATGGGCATCCAGTTCGTCAAGCAATATGCCGAGGCCGGTCTGCGCGGCGAGATCCCGCTCTATTCGGTGTTCACCTCGGACGCGACCACGCTGCCGGCGCAGCGCGATACTGCGCTTGGCAATTACGAGGCCGGTTCGTGGAGTCCCGACGTCGACGTCCCGGCGAGCAAGGCCTTTGTCGCGGCATTCGAGAAGAAGTACGGCTATCTGCCCTCCTATTATGGCGAGCAGAGCTATGACGCGATCATGCTGATCAACAGCGCGGTCAAGGCGGTCAAGGGAAACCTTGACGACAAGGAAGGCCTGATCGCCGCCATGGACAAGGCCGACTTCACCTGGACCCGGCCTTACTTTCGCTACAACACCAACCACATCCCGATCGAGAACTTCTACCTGTTCCGAATCGCCAAGAACGCCGAGGGCCAGTACTACCGCAAGGTCGAGGCCACGATCTTCACGCATCACAAGGATGCCTATTACCACGAATGCTCGATGAAATGACGGTTCCGCCGTCGATGCGAGGGAAAGGGGCGCGAGGGAGCGCGCCCCTTTTCGGCGTAAGAATGACCCGTTCAAGCGGCAGAGCGCGGGAGCGATGAATCTCGTTCTGGTGCTGGGGCAGGCGCTCAATGGCGCCCAGTTCGGTGTGATGCTGTTCCTGATGGCGGCCGGACTCACGCTCGTGTTCGGCATCATGAACATGAT
>CALCYJ010000358.1 GCA_937905845.1 uncultured Rhodospirillales bacterium | reverse complement strand
CGCTCTACGGCGATATGTGCGGCGGCTTCAACGTGCTGAAGGACGTCTATAAGACGACGGTGTTCGATCTGGCGCGCTGGCGCAACCACCACCGCCCGCCGGACGCGCTCGGCCCCGCCGGTCCGGTGATGGCGGAGCGGGTGATCACCAAGCCGCCCACGGCGGAGCTTCGCGCCGATCAGAAGGACGAGGATTCGCTCCCCCCCTACGGCGTGCTCGACGCCATCCTGGAGCGGCTGATCGAAGGCGAGAGAGGGGTGGACGAGATCGTGGCCGAAGGGTTCGAGCGCGCGCTGGTCGAGCGGATCGAGCACCTTCTCTATGTCGCCGAGTACAAGCGGCGCCAGGCGGCGCCAGGGGTCAAGATCACGCGCAAGAACTTCGGCCGCGACCGGCGCTATCCCATGACCAACGGCTTTCGCGACCGCCGCTGAGCAAGAGGCCGTCGATGCCGGCCGGACGCAGGCTGCGGACCGGCCGCCAGCCTCGGACCGGCCGCCAGCCCCGGACCGGCCGCCGGCCGTGGACCGGTCCGCCATAATCTGCTACCTGTCTGCTCGTCCGTTCGGCGGCACCGCGGGGTCCGCTGTTGCGCCGGGTTTATGCTGCAAAGTGAGGGATCAAGGCCCGTGGCGCTCTGCCTCTATAATACGGCCCATCGCCGCAAGGAGGAATTTACGCCGCGCGTGCCCGGGCGGGTGGGTCTCTATGTCTGCGGCCCGACGGTCTACGACCTGCCCCATATCGGCAACGCCCGGCCGGTGATCGTGTTCGACGTGCTCTATCGCCTGCTCCGCGATGCCGGGCTCGACGTGACCTATGTCCGCAACATCACCGATGTCGACGACAAGATCAATGCGGCGGCCCGCGCGCGCGGCGTGCCGATCGCCACCGTCACGGCCGAAACGACTAAAGCCTTCCAGGCCGACGTGGCGGCACTCCTCTGCCTGGCCCCGACCTTCGAGCCGCGCGCGACCGAGCATATCGAGCGCATGATCGCGATGATCGAAGAGCTTCTGGCGGCCGGACACGCCTATGTGGCGGCGGAGCATGTCCTTTTTCACGTCCCCTCGATGCCCGATTACGGCCGGCTTTCGGGCCGCAACCGCGACGAGCTGATCTCGGGCGCCCGGGTCGAGGTCGCGCCCTACAAGCGCGATCCCGGCGATTTCGTGCTGTGGAAGCCCGCGCCCGAGCCCGATCTCCCCGGCTGGGCCAGCCCCTGGGGCCGCGGTCGTCCCGGCTGGCATATCGAATGTTCGGTCATGGCGCTTAGCGCTCTGGGCCCGACCTTCGATATTCACGGCGGTGGGCGCGATCTCATCTTTCCCCATCACGAGAACGAGGTGGCGCAAAGCGTCTGCGCCAATCACGCGCCCTTTGCGCGCTATTGGGTGCATAACGGCTTCGTCACCGTGGCGGGCGAGAAGATGGCGAAGTCGGCCGGGAATTTCCTCACCATCCGCGACCTTTTGGGTAAACATCGCGGCGAGGCGATCCGCCTGGCGATGCTGAAGACCCACTACCGCCAGCCGCTGGATTGGACCGAGGAGGGAGTGCGCGAGGCCAAGGCCAATCTCGACCGCTGGTACCGGGCGCTGAAGCTGGCGGAAACGCAGGGCGTCCGGCTTGCCGACACGGTGCCGACGGACGTGCCGCAGAGCGTCCAGGCGGCGCTCGAGGACGACCTCGATACGCCGCAGGCCTTCGCCGCCCTGGCGCAGCAGGCCGACGCCGTCTTCCTGGCCGAGCGCGCGGGCGATCGCGAGGGACAAGCGCAGGCGGCCCGGGCGCTTCAGGCCGGGGCCCGGCTGCTCGGGCTGCTGGGCGATGCGCCGGATACCTGGCTTAAAGGTGGCGGAGACAATAATGTAGGCCCTGGTACACTCGTCCCTCGCGTTGTCTCGGCCGCCTTCACTTTCACGGCCGGCGCCGCCTTGAACTTCGCAAGCGCCACCGTCGGCATTGCCGATGCCGATATCGAGCGATTGGTCGAGGACCGCCTGGCGGCAAAGTCGGCCCGGGATTTTGCCAAGGCCGACCGCATCCGCGCCGAGCTGAAGGCGCAGGGCATCGTTCTGGAGGACCGGCCGGGCGGCCGGACCGAATGGAGGCGTGTCTGATGAACCGCGAACGCATCTATCTCTTCGACACGACCTTGCGCGACGGCGCGCAGACCCAGGGCGTCGATTTCAGCGTCGAGGACAAGCGGATCATCGCCGAGGCGCTGGACCGGCTCGGCATCGATTATGTCGAGGGCGGCTGGCCCGGCGCCAATCCGACCGACACCGCCCTCTTCGCCGCGCCGCCGAGCCTTGCGCGGGCCAAGCTTACCGCCTTCGGCATGACGCGGCGCCCCGGGCGCAGCGCCGACAACGATCCCGGCCTGACCGCCGTGCTGGATGCCAAGGCCGCCGCCATCTGCCTCGTCGCCAAGACCTGGGACTTCCATGTCGACAGTGTCCTTGGCATCAGCCGGGAGGAGAATTTAAGCCTCATTTCCGATTCGATTGCGGCCGCGGTGGCGCGCGGGCGCGAGGCGATGATGGATGCCGAGCATTTCTTCGATGGCTACAAGGCCAATCCCGCCTTCGCGCTGAGCTGCCTGGAAGCCGCCGTCGCCGCCGGCGCGCGCTGGATCGTGCTGTGCGATACCAATGGCGGCACCCTGCCCGAGGAGGTCGAGCGCATCGTCTCGGCAGTGGTGCAGCGCATTCCGGGGACTAGGCTTGGCATCCATGCGCATAACGACACCGAACAGGCGGTGGCCAACAGCCTGGCGGCGGTCCGGGCCGGCGTGCGGCAGGTGCAGGGAACGCTGAACGGGCTGGGCGAGCGCTGCGGCAATGCCAATCTCGCCTCGATCATCCCGACGCTGATGCTGAAACCTTCCTATGCCGAGCAATTCACGACCGGGATCGACGGGGAGGCGCTGAAGCAGCTTGCCGCGACCTCCCACCTGCTCGACGAGCTGCTCAACCGGGCGCCCGACCGGCACGCGCCCTATGTCGGCGCCGCCGCCTTCGCCCACAAGGGCGGCCTGCATGTCTCGGCGGTGGAGAAGGACCCTCGGAGCTACGAGCACGTGCCGCCCGAGACGGTCGGCAACCGCCGCCAGATCCTGGTTTCCGATCAGGCCGGCC
>CALCYJ010000357.1 GCA_937905845.1 uncultured Rhodospirillales bacterium | reverse complement strand
ATCGCGGCGGCAAGCTTCACCGCCCAGGCGGCAACGGCCGCGCGGATCGCCGCCATCGACCGGCAACGGCTCGACCTCGCCCGCGCCTTCGTCCAGGTGGGCAAGTGGCCGCGCGCGCAATTGGCCGGCTATGAGGCGGATCTCGCGCGCTCGGAAGCGGCGATCCTGCCGCTGCGCCAGCAGGAGGAAGCGAGCCAGCACGTTCTTGCCGCGCTTTGCGGCGTGCCGCCCGCCCTCTGGACATTGCCGGTGCCCAGGCTTTCCGATCTTGCGGCACCGGCGCACCTGCCGCTGACGCTGCCCTCCGCACTCCTGCGCCAGCGCCCCGACATCCAGGCGGCGGAAGCCCTGGCCCATGCCGCCAGCGCCAGCGTCGGCGTCGCCACCGCCGGCCTCTATCCGAGCCTGACCATTTCCGCCAGCACGCTCCTCAGCCTCGGCGGCGACATCGCCGAGCCGCTGTTCAACTGGCAGAGCCTGCATGCCGCCAAGCGCGCCAGCGAGGCCGGCCTGCAAGCGGCGCTCGCCGATTACCGCCGCACGGTGCTCGAAGCCTTCGCGCAGGTCGCGACGATGCTCCAGGCGATCCAGTACGACGAGGCGATGCTGGGCGGGCTCGACCGCCAGCAGCAGACCGCCGCGGACCATCTCGCGCTGATCCGGACCGAGCACGATATCGGCCGCCTGGCCGACATGCCGCTGCTCGAAGCCGAACGCGCTTCGCTCAGCCTTGATCTCGATCAGATCACAGCGAAGGCCGCGCTCGATCATGATATCGTCGAACTCGATCTCGCCATGGGCGGCGGCGTCCTTCCGGCGGGCGGTGCGGCCGGCATCCCCCCTGCGTCCACGGCATCCTCCTTGCAACCGGCTCCGGAGACGAACCGATGATCACCCGCCCTTGCCTTGCCCTCGACGATGCCCGGCGCATTGCCGCCGCAGCGCAGGAAGAAGCCCATCGCCAGGGATGGTCGGTCGCCATCGCCATTGTCGATGAAGGCGGCCATCTGGCCTTTTTCCAGCGCCTCGACGGCACGCAGCTCGCCTCCTGCGACATAGCCATCGCCAAGGCGCGCACCGCCGCCTTGTTCCGGCGTCCGACCAAGGCGCTCGAAGAGGCGATCGCCGGCGGCCGCACGGCGGTGCTGAAGCTTCCCGGCGCGACACCCATCGAGGGCGGATTGCCGCTTCTCCATGCCGGCCAGGTGATCGGCGGGATCGGCGTCTCCGGCGTGCAATCGGCGCAGGACGGCATCGTGGCCGCCGCCGGCGCGGCCGTGCTCACCGCCGCTTAGAGGATCCGGGCCCCGGCCGCCGGCGGCAGGCGCCGATGCGGCCGGCGGCATAGGATCACGCGCGAGCCATGGCGGCGTCTTTACGGACGCCGGTTCACGATCGAGGCCTTCATGCGGCGAATTCTTCTGATGCTGGCGTTGCTGTCCCTGTCCCTCCTGCCGGTGCTGGCGCATGCCGCCGACGAGGTCGGGTCCTTCAACCCCGATACGGCCGACAAGCAGCTCGGCACGATCTATCGGACCGTGATCAAGGGTCCGACGCAGGGGATCTATTTCGCCAGCACGGTAAACCGCGCCATCGCCACCACGGTCGATACCCGCCAGAAGGCGCAGCAATGTATCGCCAGCGCCACCGATGTCGTCGCCAAGATCAAGGAGGCGCTCGGCGCCATCGGCGCCCCGGCCACGGGCGAGCCCGCCGACATCGCCAGCGAGCGCGAGCACCTGACACAAGCCAACGCGCGTTTTACCGGCCGGCTCGCCCTGTGCCGCCTGCTCATCGTGCGCGCCAATGACCTCTTCACCGCGCTGGCCGATCTCCAGCAGAACCGCCTCAAGGCCGAGCTTCTGACCCATGGCGACGGCATCGTCACCCTCGTCATCGCCAATCTCAACGCGCCGCTGCAATGGTGGACGGCGGGGCGCGCGTTCGTCGTCGCCAACAGCGGACTTTCGCTCTTCACCCGCCCGCTGCTGGCGACCTTCGTCGTGCTGGTGGGGGCGGCGGTTGCCGCGGGCTTCTGGCTCAGGCGGCGCTTGCGCGCGCTGGTGGCGATCCTGCCCGAGCAGCACCTGATCGAACGGCTGCTGCGCGCGCTCGCCGCGGCTCTTGGTCATTACGCGCCAAGCCTGCTGCCGGCCGCGGTCGCCGCCCTGGTCATGGCGACGTTTTCCGGCAGCAGCGGATCGCAGGTTCTGATCCTCCTCGCGATCTATGGATTGCTGGCCTATGAGCTGGCGCTCGTCGGCATCCGCACGGTGCTGTGGCCGCCGCCGCCGGCGCGCCAGATCACGCCCTTCGCCGATACCCTCGCCCAGGCGACGGCGCGCCGGCTGATCGTGCTGGCCCTCCTCGTGCCGATCGGCTACCTGCTGCTCGGCACCGGGCTAGACGAGACCATGCCCGAGGTTGTGTTCCTGCTGGCGCAGTCGGTGTTCCTGGCCGTCACCACCATCAATCTCGTATGGCTGGTCTGGCTGCTGCGCACCACGCCGCAGTTCAAGGCGCCGGCGCGCTTCCTCGTGGTCGCCGGGCTGGTCGTGGCGCTGGCGGCCGAGCTTGCGGGCTATCGCAGCCTGGCCGATCTTCTCTACCGCGGCATGTCGGGCACGCTCCTGGTCGGCGCGCTGTTCTGGGGACTGAGCACGCTGATCCGCGAAATCCTCGACGGGTTCGATCAGGGCGCGCACCGCTGGCAGCGCTGGCTCCGGCGCAATCTCGGCCTCGATCATGACGAAGGCTTCCCCGGCCTGATGTGGCTCAGGGCGGTCTTCACCATCGTTCTGTGGGCGGCTTTGGGATTGGCGCTGCTCAAGGCCTGGAGCCTGCCCGAAAGCCGCTTCACCGCGATCTTCAACTATCTCTTCGAAGGCTTCGCCATCGGCCATCTCACCATCGTGCCATCGCGGATGGTGGTCGGCCTCTTCACCTTCGTCGTGCTGCTGTCCGTCTCGCGTTGGCTCGCCAATCTGATCGAGCGCCGCCTGCTGGAGCAGGTCCGGCTCGATCAGGGCACGCGCCATGCCATGGTCACCATCAGCGCCTATGCCGGCTTCATCGTCGCCCTGCTGATCGGGCTTTCCGTCGCCGGTGTCGATTTCGCCAGCATCGCCATCGTCGCCGGCGCGCTCTCGGTCGGCATCGGTTTCGGGTTGCAGAATATCGTCAACAACTTCGTCTCGGGCATCATCCTCCTGTTCGAGCGGCCGATCCGCAAGGGCGACTGGGTCGTGGTCGGCGGCACCGAGGGCATCGTCAAGCTGATCAGCGTGCGCTCCACCCGGCTGCAAACCTTCGACCGCGCCGACGTGATCGTGCCCAATTCCGAGCTGATCTCGCAGCAGGTCACCAACTGGACGCTGCATGACCTGGTCGGCCGCCTCACCATCTCGATCGGCATCGCCTATGGCAGCGATACCGAAATGGTCCGCGACTTGCTTTTGGAACTGGCGGAGGCCAATCCGGAAGTGATCACCGACGATTCGGCACCCCGGCCCAGCGTCGTCTTCAAGACCTTCGGCGCCAGCACGCTCAACTTCGATCTGCGCTGCATGGTGCATAACGTCAGCCTGCGCACCAAGGTCGCAAGCGATCTCAATTTCGCCATCGACAAGGCCTTCCGCGACCGTGGAATTGAAATGGCCTTCCCGCAGCAGGACATCCATGTCCGCACCTGGCCCGGGATGCCGCAGGCATCCTCTACCGCCGCCGTAGCCGAAACCCCGCCGCCGCCGCCCGCCAAGCCGGACGTGCCGTCGTCCTGAGGCGGCCGATCTGCCGTCTGCCGGTCAGGTGAGTTTGGAGCGCGCGGCGACGAGATCTTCGAGCACGCGGTGCAACTGCCGCCGGATGTCGGGGCTTAAGGGGGCCGCGCCGGGCGTCGAGGCGCCGGGCCCAGACCCGCTGGATTCTGGCGGGGGATCCGCGGCCTCGGCCATGGATGCGGCTGCCGCCGCCCCGACTTCGGCCGATGAGGCCGCAGGCATTGCCGCCTCGCCTTCCGCCGCCCGCGCATCGCCGCTTTCCCGCAGCAGCTTCTGCACGCCCCGGATGGTATAGCCTTCGCGATAGAGCAGCCGATGGATCCGGCGCAGCAGCGCCACGTCTTCCGGCCGGTAATAGCGGCGGCCGCCGGCCCGTTTCAGCGGTTTGACCTGGCTGAACTTGGTTTCCCAGAAGCGCAGGACATGCTGGGGCACCGCCAGTTCCGTCGCCACCTCGCTGATGGTGCGGAAGGCGGACGCCGACTTGCCCTCGCGTGGTCCGGCCGCGCCTGAGGCTTCCGCCTCGCTCGGCCCCGCGCCGGGGAACAGGCTGTTCTCGCTCATTGCTTCCCCAAAGATCTCCCGCCTCACCCCCTAAGGCGCAGCGCCATCAACGCCCCGACGGTCTGGACAAGGCGGCGTTGATCCGTTCCTTCAGTACGTGCGAGGCGCGAAATACCAGCACCCGCCGCGGCTGTATCGGAACTTCCTGTCCGGTCTTGGGATTGCGGCCGACGCGGCCGCCCTTGGCCCGGACCTGGAACGAGCCGAAAGAGGAGACTTTCACCGTATCGCCCTTGATCAGGCTTTCGGCGATTTCGCTCAAAACCGTTTCCACCAGATCGGCGGATTCGTTGCGCGACAAGCCGACCTCATGGTAGACCGCCTCGCTCAATTGTGCACGAGTGACCGTATTCCCCGCCATCCCCGGATCCCTTCGCGACTTTAGCCGAACCTTAAGGCAGCGGTGGAATGCCGTCAATATCAAAGGGATAGGCGTGACCCCCGGAAGCGCTCCGGACTTGCTCTGGACTTGCTCCGGCTAGAAGCGCGCCAGGCACGAGCCCCAGGTCAGGCCGCCGCCCATCGCTTCCATCAGCACCACCTGGCCCGGCTTGATGCGTCCATCGCGCAATCCTTCCGCCAGCGCCAGCGGCACCGAGGCGGCCGAGGTATTGCCGTGGCGGTCGACGGTGACGATCATCCGCTCCGTCGGCAGGCCGAGCTTGCGCGCCGTCGCGTCGAGAATGCGGCGGTTGGCCTGGTGGGGTACCAGCCAGTCGATTTCGTCCCGGCTCATGCCGACGGCAGCGAGCGCCTCCTCCACCACGGCGGCGAGATTGACCACCGCATGGCGGAACACTTCGCGGCCCAGCATGCGCAAATGCCCCGTCGTCATGGTCGAGGACGGGCCGCCGTCGACATAGAGCAGGTCGTGATAGCGGCCATCGGAATGAAGCTGCGTCGTCAGGATGCCGCGATCCGCGTTGCTCCCCTGCCCGTCGCCCGCCCTCAGCACGACGGCGCCGGCCCCATCGCCGAACAGGAGCTCGGAAGCGCGTCGTGTAGGGACCGCGTGTCGCTATCGGTGATCGCCGTCTCC
>CALCYJ010000356.1 GCA_937905845.1 uncultured Rhodospirillales bacterium | reverse complement strand
GATCCTGGGCAGCGGCTTTATTGGCGGATTCGCCGGCGCCTGGACCTTCCTCTATCCGCTGCCGGCCCATTCCGGGGGCCTGTGGTCGAACAATGCGGCGGCGGCATATTTCCTCGGCCTGATGGCCATCGGCGTCGGCTTTTTGCTGCTGCACCTTGATGTCGCACGCGCGATCATGTCGGTCTATGGCACGCTCGCCAATGCGCTTGGCGCCAAGCAGGTTCTCGGCATGGCCCCCAACGAAGAGGGACCGCCGCCGGCGATCGCCGCCGCAACCATGGCCTCGATCGTCAATATCTGCGGCGTCGTGGTCGGCGCCGTCATTCTCGTGCTCAGCCTGATCAATCTCTACGACCCCGCGTTCCAGATGGACGCGATGGTGGCGAAGAGCATGATCTACTTCTTCGGCCACGTCTTCATCAACGCCACCATCTATATGGCGGTGATCGCGGTTTACGAGATCCTGCCGATCTATGCCGGCCGGCCCTATAAGACGGGCAAGATCTTCTATCTCGCCTGGATCGCGTCGACGGTGATGGTGCTGATCGTGTTTCCGCACCATCTCTTCATGGATTTCGCCATGCCGACCTGGGCGCTGATCCTGGGCCAGATCGTCTCCTGGCTGAGCGGTCTGCCGGTTCTCCTGGTGACGGCATTCGGCGCGCTGACGCTCGTGCACCGCTCCACCATCCGCTGGGACGCGGCGTCCGGGCTGCTGTTCGTCGGCGTGCTAGGATGGGCGGCCGGCGTCATTCCGGCGATCGCCGACGGCACCATCGCCATCAATAGCGTGATGCACAACACGCAATGGGTGCCCGGCCATTTCCACACCTATCTGCTGCTCGGCATGATGGCGATGCTGCTGGGCTTCATCACCTATCTGGCCAAAGGGCCGCAGGCGCGGCCGGTTTCCGGCGGCGCGACCTTCGGGTTCTGGCTGTTCCTTCTCGGCGGCGCCATGTTCGTGTGCGCCTTCCTTGCCGGCGGCAGCGCCAGCGTCCCGCGCCGCTATGCGGTGCATCTGGTGCAATGGCAAGGCTATGACAAGATCGGCGCGATCGGCGCGATCGGCGTCGTGCTCGGCACCGCGATCCTGATCGGGCTGTTCCTGGCGCGGCTGCCGGCGGCGTGGCGAGGGAAGCCCGGCCCGGCGGAATAGGATGAAGCTCGGCTTTGTCGTTGCCCTGGGGCTGGTGATCGCGGCGGGCGTCGGCGCGCTCGCCGCGGCGACCGAGGGTTTCCAGGTCGTCACCAGCGAAGGCGCCCGCCGATTGGCGATCGAACAATCGCCCCGGCAAATCGCCAATGTCGCGCTGATCGATCAGGACGGGGCGAAATTCTCGCTCGATGATTATCGCGGCAAGATCGTTCTGGTCGAATTCATCTATACCAACTGCGCCACCCTGTGCACCGTCCTGGGCGACGGGTTCGAGCGGATCGAGCATACGCCCCGTCCGGACGGGCGGCGCAACGTCGCCCTCCTGAGCATCAGCTTCGATATCGCCCGCGACAGGCCGGCCGATCTCAAAAGCTATGGCGAGCGCTATGGCGCGTCCGGACCGGGCTGGCGGATTGCGGTTCCGGCCTCCGCGGCGGAGCTGGCCTATTTGAAACGCGCCTTCGGCCTCGTCGTCATCCCCGACGGCTATGGCGGGTTCATCCATAACGCCGCGGTCTATGTTCTCGACCGGCAATCGCGTCTCGTCCGGATCCTTGATCCGGCGGCGGCGGAGCGAGCCGTCGAGCAGGCGGACGCCGCCCCGACCTCATGACCCGCGAGCCTGAACCGGCGATGCTTGCGCTCGGCGGCGTGATCCTGTGGGGCGCGCTGCGGTTTTCACCGCTCCGGCCCGGGCTCGAAGCGGCGATGGCCACGCATATGGCGGTACAAATTCCGCTTCTGATCGCGGCCGGCGTGCTCATTGCGCCTGCCTTACGAAATTATGAGCCGGCGTGGCTCGCCGAGGTGAACCGCTGGGGCATTCCCGGCATTCTCCTCGCCATTTTTACCCATCTCTTCTGGATGCTACCGCGCTCGCTCGATACCGCCCTCGCCGATCCCTGGGTGGAACTCGCGAAATTCGTCACATTGCCGCTTCTGGCCGGCCTGCCGCTCGGCTTGAGCTGGCCCCGCCTGCCGACGCTCGGGCGCGGCTTCGTCTGGGTGATGCTGACCTCCATGCTGGGGGCCATCGGCGCCATCTATCTCACTGCGCCGACCAGGCTCTGCGCCTATTACCGCTTCGACCAGCAGGCCGCCGCGGGCTGGACCCTGATCGACATCGCCATCGCGCTGGTCCTGCTGTTGTTCGTCGCGGCCTTTACCGGCCTGCCCTGGCCTTGGCCAGCGGTCCGCCGGCATGACGGCGGACAAAGCGCCGGCCGTCGCGCTATTTCGCCTCGGTCACCTGATGCAGATAGGCGATGACGTCGGCCCGCTCCTGCGCGTCGGGCAGCTTGAACGCCATTTTCGCATTGGGGCTGAAGGCCTGGGGATCGGTCAGCCAAAGATTGAGTCGGGCATCGTCCCATTTGAACGTGGATTTTGCTATTCCGGGCGAATAG
>CALCYJ010000355.1 GCA_937905845.1 uncultured Rhodospirillales bacterium | reverse complement strand
CTTGAATCACGATGCCGCGAAAAATGGAACCCCTAGAGTCCACAGAACCTAGAGCTTCTCGCGCAGCAGCTTGACGATCTTCGTCTTGTTGGCGCGGAGATAGGCGATCGGGGCGCCGACGCCGATCGCCATCGGCATATGCCCGTCGGCGGTCGGTAGCAGCCGGGCGATGACGCCGCGCCCGGGCGTGACGGTCCCCTCGGTATAGGCATAGCCGCGCCTGCGGCAGAGCGCGATCTCCGCCAGCAGGGACGCAGGTGTCAACCGGTTGGCGGGCTCGCTCTCCCGGGCATTGCTGCGGCGCAGGATGCCGGCGATCTCGGCATCGTCCTTGGTGGTCAGCAGCGCCCGGCCGATGGCGGCGCGGCAGATCGGCCGCAGCGAGCCGGTACGGGCATGCGGGCGGAGCGGCGCCTGGGAATCGAGATGCAGGATATAATGCGCGAAAATGCCGTTCTGCAGGCCAAGGATGATCGACTGGCCGGTCTTGCGGCGCAGCTCGTGGGTCAGGGACAGAAGATTGCCGTCGCGGAAGATGTCGTCATGCACCCAGCCGCCGAGCAGGCTGATGCGGATGCTCGGCACATAGAGCCGGCTCTGCCGGTCGTATTCCAGATAGCCCAGCGCCAGCAGGCTACGCAGCAGCACCGAGGTGCTGGAAGGCGGATAGCCGAGGTCGCCGGCGATATCCAAGACGCTGGCCGGCTGCTGGCGCTCGGAAAAATATTCGAAGATTTCCAGCGTGCGCCGCGCCGACTTGACGGTGCAGCCTTCGAGCGGAAAGCCCTCCGCCAGCAGCGGCGGCGTGAAGGGAAGCGGCGTCCGTCTGGCCATCGGGATCCGCTCCCGTTCCTTGGGTCCAGTTCCGCGCGATCTATAAGCCGATCAGCGCCGCCTTGCGCAAAATATTGCCCAGGATGCGCACCGAGGCGGCATCGACCATGATGCCATCGATAGTGACGGCGCCGAGCCCCGCGGCTTCCGCCTCGGCATAGGCGGCGGCAAGCTTGCGCGCCTTTTCCACCGCCTCGGGCTTCGGCGTGAACACGTCCAAGGCCGGCGCGATCTGCGAGGGGTGGATCGCCCATTTGCCGACGCAGCCCAGGATATTGGCCCGCCGTGCTTCCTCCAGGAAAGCCTCGGGATTCTTGAAATTGGCGTAGGGCCCGTCCACCGGATCGATGCCGGCGGCCTTGGCCGCCATGATCATGCGGAAGCGGGCATAATGCCATATGTCGCCGGGATAGGCATTGTCGCCGCCGATGGAGCGGATATCGATGCCCTGGCTCGCCGAATAATCGCCCATGCCGAAGATCACGCATTCGAGCCGCGGGCTGGCGGCGCAGATCTCCTCGACATGCTGGAGCGCCTGCACCTCCTCGATCAGCACCTCGATGCCGATCCGGCGCGTGAGCCCGAGATTAAGCTCGATCTGGTTCAGCAGGGTCGCGACGAAATGCACGTCGGCGCCCGAAAGGACTTTCGGCACCATGATCGTATCGAGATCGGCGCCGGCGCCGGTCACGATCTCGATGATGTCCTCGTAGGCATATTTCGTCCCGAGGTCGTTGATGCGCACGCAGCGGGTCTTGCGGCCCCAGTCCAGGGTCTTCAGCGCGGTGACGATCTTGCCGCGGGCTGCCTTCTTGGCCAAGGGCGCCACGGCATCCTCAAGATCGAGGAACACGTGATCGGCGGCGGAGGCGGCCGCCTTCGCCATCATCTTCTCGCTCGATCCCGGCACGGCGAGTTGCACGCGGCGAAGTCGTTGCGGTCTGGTATCGGTCATCCTCGGTCCCTCATTGCAAGATGCCCTGCCGGCGCCAGGCGGCGATCTCGCCCGGCGTACAGCCCTGCTCGCGCAGAATGGCGTCGGTATCCTCGCCCAGCAGCGGCGCCCGGCGGCGCACGCCGCCCGGGGTTTCCGTCATGCGGATCGGCGTGCCGGCGATCGCCACCCTGCCTTCCACGCCCGGATGCTCCACCGGCACGATCATCTCGCGGGCCGCGAAATGCGGGTCGGTGGCGATGTCGGCGATATCGAACACCGGGCCGAACGGTACTTTGCCGCCGAAGATCGCCATCAGCTCCCGCCTGGTATGGCGGCTGGTGAAGGCGTCCACCGCATCATAGACCGCATCCTTATGGGCGTTGCGGGCCTCGCGGCTCACGAAATCCGGATGGTCGATCAGCTCGGGACGGCCGATCAGCCGGCACAGATCGGCCCAGAACGGATCGGTGTGGCAAGCCAGCGCGATATGGCCGTCCCGGGCCTTGAGCAGGCCGAAGGGCGAGAGGAAGGGATGCCGGTTGCCTTCGGGCCGCGGCACGCTGCCCTGGAAAGCATAGTGATGGACGATGCGCTCGCACAGCGCCAGCACGACATCGACCATGCCGACATCGACATATTGCCCAAGGCCGGTGCGTCCGGCGCGCCAGACTGCCGCCATGATGCCATAGGCCGCCGCCATCGCCGGCACGATATCGCCGACGCCGGGACCGATCTTGACCGGCGTCGCCGCGTCGGGCCCGGTGATGCCCATGATGCCGCCCATGGCCTGGGCGACCACGTCATAGGCTGGCCAATCGACATAGGGGCTGCGGCCGGTACGCGGATCGCCGAAGCCGCGGATGGAGGCATAGACGAGCTTCGGATTGCGCTCTCTCAGCACCTCGTAGCCAAGGCCCAGCCGTTCCATCACCCCGGCGCGGTAATTCTCCACCAGGACATCGGCGCCTGCCACCAGACGCAAGAGCAATTCGCGCCCCGCCGCCTGTTTCAGATCGAGGACGATGGAGCGCTTGTTGCGGTTGACGCTGGCGAAATAGCCGCCGAACAGGTGCTCGGAATCGCTTGCGTGATGCGGCCCCATCTGCCGCGTATTGTCGCCCTCGGGCGGCTCCACCTTGATCACCTCGGCGCCCTGGTCGGCCAGCATCATGGTGCAATAGGGCCCGGCCAGCATCTGCGTCAGATCGACGACGCGCAAGCCCTCGAGGGCACCGGCGGGTGCGGGCGCGGCCATCGCCGCCGGCCTACCGGTCCGCCCAGGGCTGGCGCCGCTTGATCAGCGTCGCGCGCTCGCCCTCGAACACGATCTTGTCGTCCTGGTTCACGCCCCAGTGGCGGAAACGCACGATGCCGGCATCGATCCGCTCGCTTTCGGCCTTGTCCAGCACTTCCGTATAGGCATAGAGCGTATCGCCGTGGAACACCGGGGCGGCAAAGCGGATCTTGTCGAGGCCGAGTTCGGCCAGCGCCTGCTCGGCGGTGTCCTGCGCCGCCAGGCCGATCACCAGCGAGGCGGTCACGCCGCCAAAGGTGATGCGCCGGCCGAAGCGGCTCGCCTGCATGGCGTGCTCGTTGAAATGGCCCTGGGCGGTGTTCATCACCAGATTGGTGATCAGCACGTTCTCCAACGCCTCCACCGTCTTGCCGCGGGCATGGCGGATGACCTGGCCCGGTTCGAAATCCTCGAAATAGCCGTCCGGGCTTGTCAGCGATGCGAGCGTCATTTCGCGAGCTTCCCGAGCAAATGGTCGGAGATGATGCGCTGCTGGATCTCGGAAGTGCCTTCGAAGATCTTGGTCAGCCGGGCGTCGCGCCAATAGCGCTCGACCGCATGCAGCTTGGTATAGCCGGCGCCGCCGAAGATCTGTAGCGCCTCGCTCGTTACCCGCTCCGCCATCTCGGAGGCGAACAGCTTGGCCATCGCCGCCTCCTTGTCGCAGCGCCGCTTGGAATCGATCTCGTCGCAGACGAAATACATGAGCTGCCGCGCCGCTTCGATGTCGGTCGCCATGCGGGCGAGCTTGAAGCGGGTGACCTGGAAATCGCCGATCGGCTGATTGAACTGCACCCGCTCCCTTGCATAGGCCATGGCATCTTCCAGCCCGCCGCGCGCCAGGCCGATGGCCCGCGCCGCGGTATGGGCGCGCGCCTTCTCCAGCCCCTGGGTCACGAGATAGAAGGCCTTGCCCTCCTCGCCGACCAGGGATTCGGGCGGCAGCCGGCAATTGTCGAACGCCAACTCCCAGGTCTTCCAGCCGAAATAGCCGATCTTCGGAATGGGGCTGCCCTGGCAGCCCGGGGGGAGCGTCCCGCGCGGCTTCTCGATCACGAACAGCGACAGGCCGAGATGGCGGCGCGAAGGATCCGGCGGTTCCGAGGTCCGGGCCACCACCATCAGGTAATCCGCGCCGTCGGCGAAAGTGCACCAGTATTTGTTGCCGGTGAGAAGCCAACCCTCGCCATCCCGCTTCGCCCGGCAGGAGATATTGGCGACATCCGACCCCGCGTTCGGCTCCGACATGGAGAAGGCGCCGAGATACTCGCCCCTGGCCATCCTGGTCAGGTATTTCTTCTTCTGCTCCTCGTTCATGCCGCGCGAGCCGATCAGGCCGTTGCCACGGGCGACGATGGAGGCGACGCTCATCCAGGCACGGCTCAGCTCCTCGGTGATCAGGCAATATTCGAAGCAGCCGAGGCCGAGGCCGCCATATTCCTGCGGGATGATGATGCCGAAATAGCCCATCTCCGCCAGCTTGTCGCGCAAGGACATCGGGATCTCGCCCTGCACGGGGTCGAGCTTGTTGGCGATCGGCAGAACCTCTTTCATCGCGAATTCGCGGGCGCTGTCCTGGATCATCCGCCGCTCTTCCGTCATGTAGCTCATCGCGACGCGCTCCGCTTGTTGATCAGGTTGGTCCGCTTGAAATCCACCACCTGTTCGCTCTTGCCGTTGAAACCCTGCGTATGCCAGGTGACGATGCCAACAGACGCATCGGAAGCCGACGGCCGCTTGCTCAGCACGATCGAGCGGGCGGTCAGCGTCTCGCTGGGATAGACCGGCTGATGGAAGCTCAGTTCCTCGACGCCGAGGAAGGCGCCCCCGCCCTCGCTCAAATCTTCCACCGACAGGCCGAACACGATGGAGAACACCAGCATCGGATTGACCACGAGGTCCGGGTGACCATGGGCGCGGGCATAGTCGAGATTGAAATAGAGCGGGTTGTAATGGAGCGTCAGGGTGGTGAAGAGCATATTGTCGCCGGCGGTGATGGTGCGGCCCCAATGATGATCGAAGGTGCGGCCGATCTCGAAATCCTCGTAGCGATTGCCCCGCGCCTTCAGCTTTGCGCGGAGAGCGAAATCATGCGCCATGCGAGCCACCTCTCCTCATCCCTGGTCGGTCAAGCCGCGTCCTTTGCCTACCCTATGCCGGGGCGGCCGCAAGTGCTGTCATCGCGGCCACGCCCTCCAGATCCTCCAGCCGCCGCACCGCCTCTAGCAGGCGCGCAGCCCCCGCATCGCCCAGAACCGGCGCGGCCAGGCTCTGGTACTTGGCCTCCACCCGGGCACCTTGCGCCACGATGTCGCTCGCCGGCCCGCCGCTGTCATGGCTCGTCTCCAGCCGGCTTCCATCGGCGAGCGTCAGGATCATCGCCGCCTTGGTATGCGGCCAGTGCGGCTCGAATCCGACCACGACCTTGTCGCGCAGCGCCACCAGATCCGGCCTTGCGACGAGAGCATCGGCGAACGTATCGAGGCGCGCGGTATCGATGCCGGCGAGCGCGAGGGCAACCGTGAACCGCAGCGAGAATTTCGCCTCCAGCCCGGTGCGCGGCGCCGCGATGTTGCAGACCGTGTCGGCGCCGGCATCCAGCGTGACCTCAACGCGCGCCACCTGCTCCGGCAGAAAGGCGATGCGGCGGCGCAGCGCCAGCGCGCATTCGATCGGCGCGTGGGTCAGGTAGCAGGCGGCGTGATATTTGAACAGATTGGCCCGCAGATGGAAGCCGCCGGCAGGCTCGGCCAGCGCGGCTTCGGCGTTGCAACCGCGGCTCTGGGTGGCGGCGAAACCCTGGGCGCATTCCAGCAAATCGGGCCGGGCGGTGAAGCCGCGCGCCGCGAGGTTTGCCGCGAGCAGGCCGTTCTGTGCCGCCTTGCCCGCATGCAGCGGCTTGCACATGGTGCCGAACATCGCCTTCAGCCCGGCGGCCTGGGTGCCGGCGATGCCCAGCGCCGTCGCCATGCCCTCGCCGTCCAGCCGCAGCAGCCGGGCGCAGGCGGCGGCGGCGCCGAAGCTGCCGACCGTGGCGGTGGCATGAAAGCCGCGGCCATAATGCCCCGGCGCGACCAGCAAGCCGATCCGGCACGCCGTCTCGTAGCCGGCAACGAAAGCGGTCAGCAGATCGCGGCCGGAAGCCTCACGCGCTTCCGCCAGCGCCAGCAGCCCCGGCAGAACCGCGACACTCGGATGCCCGGCCATGGCCAGGTTGACATCGTCGTAATCGAGCGCATGGGAGGCGGCACCGTTCACCAGCGCCGCTTGCAGCGTGGCGGTTCTGCCGCCACCGCCGATCAGCGTCGCCCGGGGCGCGCCGCCCTGCTCCAGCGCTTCCGCGCGCAAGATCGCGGACAGGGGCGCGTCGGCACCAGCCAGCGCAACCGCCAGCCAATCGAGCAGGCATTGCCGCGCCAGGGCCCGCACCTCCGGCGGGATATCCTCGTAACGAAGCCTCGCCGCCCGTTCCGCCAGAAGCCGCGTTACATCGCCCGACACTTTGGCGTCCGATGCCTTGGCTGCCAGTCCCATCGCTCCCTCCTCATGCCGGCGGGGCGTCGCATCGCCACTTAAGCAATCGCACCGGCGGAGGCAGCCTGCGCGGCGCGGCCGGGCCTGTCCAGGCGGATCATCGCGCCGCCGCAACAATTCACATATATGACGGCGGCGGAATGAAGCGCCATCGCGGGCAATGCCAGGGGCGATTCTTGGCGGGGCTTTCCCCGGCGGATGGTCCTATCGGCCGGAGATTTTCCGGCCCGACCCGCTGCCATCGCCACTGTCGGCCTTTTTCATATCGTCGATCTTCGGCAGATCGGACACGTCCCATCCACCGCCCAGCGCCTTGACCAGAAGCACGCTCGCCTCCAGGCGCCGGCGCAGAATGTCGGTCTGGTTGCGCTCGTTCGCAAGCGTGGCGGTCTGGGCGACGATAACCTGAAGATAAGTGTCGCGGCCGCCGACATAGCGGTTGGTGAAAAGGCGCAGCGCGTCTCTGGCCGCGGCGACCGCCTCGTCCTGCTGGCGCGCCTCCCGATCCAGGATGCGCAGGGCGGCCAGATTGTCCTCGACCTCCTGGAAGGCGCCAAGCGTGGTCTGGCGGTAGTTCGCCACCGCCGCGTCATAGGCCGCGCGGGCCGCGTCCGATGCGGCCCGGCGGCGTCCGCCGTCGAAGAGCGTCTCCGTCATGCTTCCGCCGACGGCCCAGAACAGGCTGGGCCAGCCGAACCAATTCGCCAAACTGGTCCCTTCGAAGCCGGCGGAGGGGTTCAGGATCAGCGACGGGTAATAGGCGGCGCGGGCGATGCCGATCCGCTCATTTGCCGCGGCGACACGCCGTTCGGCGGCCGCGATATCGGGGCGGCGTTGCAGCAGATCGGAGGGAAGCCCGACCGGGATGGCGGGCGGATGCAGGGTCAGCGGCGCCGGCGGCAGGTTCAGGGCCGCCGGCGGCTTGCCGATGAGAACGGCGATCGCATGTTCGTATTGCGCGCGCCGCACGGCGATATCGGTCGCCTGCACGCGCGTCGTATCGAGCTGGGTTCGCGCCTGGGCGACATCGGATTGCGGCGCGGCGCCACCGCGTGCGCGATTCTCGGTCAGCCGCAGCGCCTCTTCATAGGCCGTCACTGACGAATCCAGCAGCTTCTGTTGCGAATCGGCGGCGCGCAGGTCGAAATAATCGATCATCAGCTCGGCATGCAGGCTCAGGCTCGCGGTCGCCAGGTCGGCCGCACTCGCCTGCGCCGCTTCGCCCGCCGCGCTCACCGAGTGCGCGATGCGGCCCCAGAGATCGGCC
>CALCYJ010000354.1 GCA_937905845.1 uncultured Rhodospirillales bacterium | reverse complement strand
TGCCGGCTGAAACTCTGAGCGAGGACCTAGCATGAGTGCATTTCTCGATGCTCTGCGCGAGCGCGTGCTGCTGTGCGATGGCGCCATGGGCAGCCAGGTGCAGGCCATGTCGCTCGATGTCGAGCGCGACTATCTCGGCCAGGAGAATTGCACCGAGATCCTGAACCGCTCCAGACCCGACCTCGTGCGTGAGATCCATCTGAAATACCTGCGCGCCGGCGCCGACATGGTGGAGACCAACAGTTTCGGCGGCAGCCCGATCACGCTTGGCGAGTTCGGCTTGCAGGACGAGGCGCTGGCCCTGAACCGCCGCGCCGCCGAGATCGCGCGCGAGGCGGTGGCGGAGTTTTCCGATGGCCGGCCGCGCTTCGTGCTGGGCTCGATCGGGCCGGGGACGCGGCTGCCGACGCTTGGCCATATCGATTACGACACGCTGGAGGCGGCGTTCCATATTCAGGCGCAAGGGCTGATCGAGGGCGGCGCCGACGCCATCCTGATCGAGACCTGCCAGGACCCGCTCCAGATCAAGGCGGCGGTGAACGGCGCCAAGATCGCCCGCGCCGGCCTGAAGCGCGACGTGCCGCTCATCGTCCAGGTCACGGTGGAGACGACGGGCACGCTGCTGGTGGGGGCGGAGATCGCCGCCGCCGCGACCGTGATCCATGCGCTGGACGTGCCGGTGATGGGCCTGAACTGCGCCACCGGGCCGCAGGAGATGGCCGAGCATGTCAAGTTCCTGTCGGAAAACTGGCCGGGCCTGATCTCGATACAGCCCAATGCCGGCCTGCCCGAACTGGTCGATGGCGCCACCCGCTATCCGCTGCTGCCCAAGGAAATGGCGGGCTGGATCGAGCGTTTCCTGACCGAGGACGGGATCAATCTGGTCGGGGGTTGCTGCGGCACCACGGAAGCCCATATCGCCGCCCTCGATGCCATGCTGCGCTCCCGCGCCGATGGGGCCGGCCGCCCGGCGCCGGTTCAGCGCCGCCATCATTGGGTGCCTTCCCTCGCCTCCCTCTATAGCCAGGTGCCGCTGCGCCAGGAGAATGCCTATCTTTCCATCGGCGAGCGCTGTAACGCCAATGGCTCGAAGAAATTCCGCGAGCGCCAGGCGGCGGGCGACTGGGATGGCTGCGTCGCCATGGGCCGCGAGCAGGTGAAGGAGGGCAGCAACGCCCTCGATCTCTGCACCGCCTTCGTCGGCCGCGACGAGATCGCCGACATGAATGCGGCGGTGAGCCGCATGCGCGGTGCCGTCACCGCGCCGCTGGTGCTCGATTCGACCGAATATCCCGTGCTCGAAGCGGCGATGAAACTCTATGGCGGCAAGCCGATCCTCAATTCGATCAATTTCGAGGATGGCGAGGCGCCGGCCGACAAGCGCCTGGCCCTGGCGAAGAAGTTCGGCGCCGCCGTCATCGCCCTCACCATCGACGAGGAGGGCATGGCCAAGGATGTCGAGCGCAAGATGGTGGTGGCGAAGCGTCTCTATGACGTCGCGGTCAATCGCCACGGCCTGGCGCCCGACGATCTGATGTTCGACCCGCTCACCTTCACCATCTGCACCGGCAACGAGGACGACCGCAAGCTCGGCCTGTGGACGCTGGAGGCGATCGAGCGCATCGCGCAGGAACTGCCGCGCTGCCAGATCATCCTCGGCCTGTCCAACATCTCCTTCGGCCTCAATCCCGCGGCGCGCCATGTGCTGAACTCGGTCTATCTCGACCTGGCGCTGAAGCGCGGCCTGACCGGCGCCATCGTGCATATCTCGAAGATCCTGCCTTTGCACAAGATCGCTCCCGAAGAGGTGCAGGCGGCGGAAGATCTGATCTTCGACCGCAGGCGCGAGGGCTACGATCCGCTGCAAGCCTTCATCGCCCTGTTCGGCGACCGCGATCAGGAAGCCCGGGCCGAGGCTCCGCGCCCCGCGAGCGTCGAGGAGCGGCTGAAGAAGCGCATCATCGACGGCGACCGGCTCGGGCTCGATGTCGATCTTGAGGAAGCGCTCGTAACCTATCCGCCGCTCGACATCATCAACACCCATCTGCTCGATGGCATGCGCGTGGTGGGCGAGCTGTTCGGCGCCGGCAAGATGCAGCTTCCCTTCGTGCTGCAATCGGCCGAGACGATGAAGGCCGCGGTCGCCTATCTCGAACCGCTGATGGAGAAGGCCGAGGGCCAGCAGAAGGGGACGATCGTGCTCGCTACCGTCAAGGGCGACGTGCACGATATCGGCAAGAATCTGGTCGATATCATCCTCACCAACAACGGCTATCGCGTGGTCAATCTCGGCATCAAGCAGCCGATCGCCAATATCCTCGCCGCCGCCAACGAGAACAAGGCGGATGCCGTGGGCCTGTCCGGCCTCCTGGTCAAATCCACCGTGGTGATGCGGGAGAATTTGGAGGAAATGACCCGCGCCGGCCTCAAGATCCCGGTGCTGCTCGGCGGTGCCGCGCTGACCCGGCGCTATGTCGAGGAGGATTGCGTCAAGGCCTATGCCTCCGGCCGCGTCGCCTATGCGAAGGACGCGTTCGACGGCCTGCACCTGATGGAGCAGGTGGTGCGCGGCGGCTTCGACAATTATCTGGCGGAGGCGGCGCGCAAGCGGGCGGACCGGCCATCCTCGCGCAAGCGTATCGGCCAGGTCTCCGATCAGGTGCCGGCGCGCCCGGTGGATTACGACGAGGTGCGGCTGCGCCGGGGCGAGCTTGCCGCCGCCGCGGCGGTGCCCGAACCGCCGTTCTGGGGCCCGCGCGTTATCGAGCGGGTCGATCCCCGCGCGCTGGTGCCGTTCCTGAACGAGACCATGCTCTATCAGTTCCAATGGGGCTTCCGCAAACAGGGCAAGAGCCGCGAGGAATTTCGCGCCTGGGCCGAGCAGGAGGTGCGCCCGATCCTGCGCCGCATGATCGATGTCTGCGAGCAGCAGGCGATCCTGGAGCCGCGCGCCGTCTATGGCTATTGGAAGGCGGCGGCCGAGCGCGACGATCTCATCCTGTTCGACGAGGACGGCCGGCGCGAGGTGGCGCGCTTCACCCTGCCGCGACAGGCGCGCGAGGGCGGCCTATGCATCGCCGATTTCTTCCGCGACGTTTCGGCCGGCGAGCGCGATGTCATCGGCCTGCAAGTGGTGACGATGGGATCGCGCGCGACGGAAGTGGCGCACGAATGGTTCGCCGACAACCGCTATCAGGACTATCTCTATCTGCACGGCCTCTCGGTCGAGATGGCGGAGGCGATGGCCGAGTTCGTGCACAAGCGCATCCGCGCCGAGCTGGGCTTTGGTCACGAAGACGCGCGCGACATGGACCAGATGCTGAAGCAGAACTATCGCGGTTCGCGCTATTCCTTCGGCTATCCCGCCTGCCCGAATCTGGGAGACCAGGCGCAGCTTCAGCGCCTGCTGCAATGGGAACGGATCGGCATCCAACTGGCGGAGGAATTTCAGCTTCACCCCGAGCAATCGACCTCGGCGATCGTCGTGCATCACCCGCAGGCCAAATACTTCTCCGTCTGAGCCAGCGTCCGCACCGTGATCTTTAAGGATGGGCTCTAGAGATAGCCCGTTCCCATCTCGCGGGCGAAGCGTCCCGGGTCGCCTTCCCAGACGATCCGGGAATTCTCCAGCACATAGACCCGGTCGGCGTGCGGCAGGGCGAAGGTCACGTTCTGCTCGCCCAGCAGAACGGTGATGGGCGTCGTTTCGCGCAAGCGGTGCAGCGCCTTGGACAATTGCTCCAGGATCACCGGCGCCAGGCCCAGCGTCGGCTCGTCCAGGATCAGCAGGCGCGGCTGCAACATCAGCGCGCGCGCGATCGCCAGCATCTGCTGCTCGCCGCCCGAAAGGGTGCGCGCATGCTGCCCCTGGCGGGCCTCCAGGATCGGGAACAGTTCGAACAGCCAGGCAAGCTGCGTCGCCCGCGTCGCCGCGGGGAGATGATGGCCGCCGAGATCGAGATTCTCGCGCACAGTCATGTAGCCGAACAGCTCGCGGCTTTCCGGGCAGTGCACGATGCCGCCGCGCGCGATCTCCGCCACCGAGCGCCCGCGCAGGTCGCTGCCGCCCCATTTGATTTCGCCCGAATGTGGCACGATGCCCGAGATGGCGTTGAACAGCGTCGTCTTGCCGGCGCCGTTCAGGCCTACGACCGAGACGAATTCGCCCTCGTGGACATGGATGGAGACCGCGTCGAGCGCCTGCGCCTTGCCATAGAGCACGCCGACCCCGCGCACGTCGAGCAGCGGCTCGCCGCTGCGCAGTTCTACCTCCGGGCGGGCATGCGATTCGATCTTGCCCCCCATATAGACGCGGCGCACCGTCGGGTCCTGCATCACGTCCTCGGCGCTGCCCTCGGCGATATGCTCACCCAGGTACATGGCGAGCACGCGATCGACCAGGGCGGCCACGCCCTTGACATTGTGATCGACCAGCAGCACCGCGCGGCCCTCCTGGCGGAAGCCGTCGATCAGTTCCGAGAAGTTTGCGACCTCGGCCTGAGTGAGGCCGGCGAAAGGCTCGTCCACCAGCACCACCTGGGGATCGCGCGCCAGCGCCTTGGCCAATTCCAGCCGGCGCAGGTCGGCGAAGGGCAGCGTCGTCGGGCGCCGGTGCATCACCGCGCCCAGGCCGACGCGGGTGGCGATCGCCTGCGCCTTGTCGTTCACCGAGGGATCAGCGACCAGGCGCAGGAGCGAATCGGGCAGCAGCGCGAGCTTGATGTTCTCCAGCACCGTCTGGCGACGCAGCGGGCGGGAATGCTGGAACACGATGCCGATCCCCTGGCGGGCGATGCGATGGGTCGGCCAGCCGGCGATATCGACGCCGGCGAGGCTGATCCGGCCGCTGTTCGGCCGCTCGATCCCCATCAGGAGCTTCATCACCGTCGATTTGCCCGAGCCGTTCGGCCCGATCAGGCCGAGAATCTCGCCTGCGCGGATCTTAAAGCCGATGTCCTTGACGGCGACGAGGCCGCCAAAGCGCTTGCTCAGATGCTCGACTTCGAGCAGCGGTGCCGTCCCCTCCGTCATTGACGCTCTCCGGCATGCAGCAGATGTCCCAGAAGTCCGTCCGGGAAGAACAGGATGACGGCGAGCGCGAAGGCGGAGACGACGAACGTATTGAGCTGGCCCAGCGGGCGCAGCAATTCGTCGGCCAGAAGCAGCACGATCGCGCCGATCACTGCGCCGAGAATGGTGCGCCGGCCGCCCAGCACCGAGGCGATGATGATCTGCACCCCGATCGAAAGGTCGATCACCGTATCGATCGAGGCGGCGCCGAGGTAGAACACCAGCATGCCGCCGGCAAGGCCCGAGAGCGCCGCGCTGATGCAGAAGGCGGCCAGCCGGTGCTTGGCGACGTTGAAGCCGAGCGCCGCCGCCTCGATATCGTCCTGACCCGTCGCTTCCAGGATGAGGCCGATCGCCGAGCGCGACAGGCCGTAGAGAACGATGCCGCAGATCACCATGAAGATCAGCGCATAGAGGTAGTTCGTCGTCGCGTCGATGGAGAGGACGGAGGGCACCGTCATGCCGATCTCGCCGCCGGTGACATGGGCGAAGATGACGATCGCATATTGCATCAACAGGACGGCGACCAGCGTGATGAGGCCGAAATAGGCGCCGCGCAGCCGCATCGCCGGCAGCGCCAGCAGCACGCCGCCGATCAGCGAAATGAAGGTGCCGAAGACCAGGCAGACGGGAATCGGCATGCCGGCCTCGGCGTTCAGGATCGCCGCGCCATAGGCGCCGAGCCCGATCAGGAAGGTGGGGCCGAAATTCACCATGCCGGCAAAGCCGAACAGCAGGTCCCACGACATGGCGAAGACGCCGAAGTAATAGGCGGTGGTGAGCACGCCGAGAAAATAGGCCGACAGCCACCACGGCGCCGACAGGCCGACCAGGACCACGACCGCGGCGATCCACAACCGGCGGGAATGAAGCAGTTTGGTCATGCCCCTTCCTCCCTAACGCCGCCCGAGCAGCCCTTGCGGGCGCACATAGACCACCACCACCAGCAGCAGCAGTGCCGGGATCGGCCGCAAGGTCGGCGCGATGAGATAGGCGGTTATGGTCTCGAGATAGCCGACGATATAGGCCCCGACCAGCGATCCGGTCACGCTGCCAAGGCCGCCCAGGACGACGATGGAAAAGGCGCTGGCGGTAAGCTCGCCCGCGCCGGCCGAACTGATGCCGAGGAAGGAGGCGAGCAGCACGCCGGCCACGCCGGCCAGAAGGCCGTAGATCGTCCAGGCGAGAAGATAGACCCGGGAAATCTCGAAGCCGAGCAGGCCCAGCGCGCGCGGATTGTCGGAGGCTGCAAGCAGCGTCTTGCCCGCCCGCGTGCGGTTGATCAGCAGCCACATCAGCCCGATCACCACCCAGCAGAGAACGCCGATCATCATCTCGTTCTTTGGCGTACGCACGCCAAGGACACTGATCACGCCCGGCAGCAGCGGGCGCATGGTGACCGGATTGTCGGTGAACAGGAAATCCATCCCAACCTGGATCATGATGCCCCAGAGCAGGGTCGCGGTGAGGATGAAGATCTCGTGCTCTTCGGCGGGGATGGTGCGTGAGCGCTGGATCGGGCGGACGACGATGTAATAGGTGGCATACGCGGAGATCAGGCCGGCCACGATGCCGACGGCGCCGCCGATATAGGGGCTGACGTTGAACGTATAGGCGACGTACCAGCCGATCAGCGCCGCGATCAGCATGATGCCGCCGTGCGCCAGGTTCAACACGCCCGAGACGCCGAAGATCAAAGTGAAGCCGATAGCGCCCAAGGCATAGAGTGAACTGATGGCAAAGCCATCGATCAGTATCTGAAGCCCGATCATCCTCCCTCCCAGATTATTCGCCCTGGTTTACACGCCGGTACCGGAGCCTTTGCGATCAGACCGTAGCGCAAAAGACCCCAGGCTTGTTGTCTTAACGCCTATCCCGAGACCGTGATCCACGATTTCGCAACAGGCCTCTCCGCAATAGGCCTCAGCCCGGTCGCCCGATCCGCGGCTCCCACCCGGATCGGGTCCCCTTATCTAGTCATTCGAGCGGGCACGCCTCGCGTCCAGCCGGCACCGAAAGGCCGCGACCAGGGGGTTAACCCCGGATCGCGTCCCGTTCGGCGATCGATCAAGCGATGCTATTTGCTAGCCGCTTGTGCCGGCAGTTTGACGAAGGCCGGGAAGATGATCTTCCCCTGGGCGGCATCGCGCGGCCACACCGTGACCTGCTTGCCGTTCTGCCACTGGATATCGGAGCCAGTGACCAGCCCGGGGCCGTATTTGAGCGAGTGGGTGTAGATGTTGTCGCGGCCATAGAACTCGATGCGGCCGAGGACGCCGACATAATTCGTCTTCTCGATCGCGGCGACCATCTTGTCGGGGTTGGTAGAGCCCGCGGCCTTGATGGCATTGGCGATGACGTGGATTTCGTCATAGGTCGAGAAGCCGCAATAGGACGGCGAGACGCCGAAGCGCTTGGTATAGTCATTGACGAAGGCGATGGTATTGGGCGTCAGCGCCACGCCGGGCCCGGCCGCCGTCTCGGTGATCACGCCTTCGGCGGCACCGTTGGTGTCCTTCCAGAACGAGCTGGTGGTGGCCTGCGAACTCTGCCCGGCCATCGCGATCGGCACCTGCTGGTCATGCCATTGCACCGTCGGCTGCACGCCGACATGGCTGATGCCGGCAGTGATTACGTCGGGGTGCTCGCCCTCGATCTTGTTGTAGATCGGCGTGAAGTCGGTGGTATCGGGATTGAAGCGGATATGGTCGAGCACCTTGAGCCCGGCCTTGGGCAGGCATTCGAGGAAGCGGGCGTCGAGCGGCGTGGTCCAGGCGGCGTCCTCGCTCATGATCACCGTGGTCTTCATATGGAAGTCTTTGACCAGGGTGTCGTGCTCGAAGTCGCAGGCGGCCTGCGCGATGAAGGCCGAGTTCAGCCAGCCGTCGAAGGCGTATTTGTAATGGTCGTAATCGTCGTGCACATGCTTGGAAATATCGGTGCTGGCGGCGCCGGGCGAGATGAGAGGCATATGCAGTCGAGCCGACCAGGGCTCGAGCGCCAGCATCACTTCGCTGATGTAGCTCGCTTCCACCGCCACGACGTGGTCCTGGTTCACCGCGCGCTGGAAGGCACGGACGGCATCGGCGGCCGAGGAATGATCGTCATAGGTGATGATCTGGATCTTGCGGCCGTTGACGCCGCCATGCGCGTTGATATCGTCGGCGGCCATGAGGGCGGCCTTGATGATCGAGGCACCGGCGACCGCCGAAGCCTCGCCGATGACGCCGATCTTGATCGGTCCTGCGGCGGTGGCGGCGCCTGCTGGAACCGCCGTAGCGAAGGCCATCAGGGCCGCGGCAGCGGTAGCGCAAAACGCAATTCGGAAATTGATAACAGGTTTTTCCATTAACGTTCCTCCGTGTGGCAGTGTCCCCATATAGAACGCTGCGGCTTTATGGGTCTGGTTCGTTTGAGGCGACCGGACTTGACGGGATGCTAGCATGCTCGGCAGCGATGGTCTTTACTCAATTGCGCGGCTTGATCGCACCCTGATTTGTTACACCAGTCCGCAGCCTTCGGGTCAAGCCTAATCCGGAAAATCAGGCTTGGAGCCGGCCGGGATGGCGGGATTTGCGGCCCGGGTGCGGGCGGGACGGGGATGGGCTTTTGGTCAGGCGAGAGAATCGTTTCGTCACGCGAGAGAATCGGGAGGATAGGAATGGAGCTGGATGAAGCGGCCTTCGAGCGTCTCGCCCAGGCGACCTTGCTCCGCTGGGGCGACCATCTGGAGGATGACGGACCCGAGGGGCTCGAATGCGAGCAGGCGCCGGGAACCCTGACGCTGACGCCTGCGGGCGCCGGCACGTTCCTCCTGAGCAAGCACGCGCCGCTGCGCCAGCTCTGGTATTCCTCGCCGCTCTCGGGTGCCAGCCACTATGCCTGGGATGGCACAAGCCGGGCCTGGCTTTCGACCCGCGGCGGCGACGACCTCGCCACGCTGCTGGCGGACGAACTCCATCAGGCCACCGGGCAGCGGGTATTGCTGCCTGCCATCGAGGCGGCGTAAGCCGCCTAAACCGTCCAACCTCGGCGGCGTAAGCCGCCTAAACCGTCCAACCTCGGCGACGTGAGCCGCCTAAGCCTTCCGACCTCGGCGACGTGAGCCGCCTAAGCCTTCCGACCTCGGCGGCGTGAGCTGCGGCCATATGTCTCAGCGCTCTGTCAGCTTGAACTCGATGCGCCGGTTGCGCTGATAGGCTTGCGGCGTATTGGCCGGGTCGATCGGATAGAACTGGCCGAATCCTGCCGGCGCCAGGCGGTCGGGCGGCACGCCGCGCGAAATCAGGTATTTGGTCACGGCCACGGCACGCGCCGTCGACAATTCCCAGTTGGAGGGGAATTGCGCGGTATGGATCGGCGTGGCGTCGGTATTGCCATCGACCCTTAAGATCCAGTGGATGTCGGTCGGGATCTCCTTGGCGATCTGCAACAGGGTCGCGGCCAGCGTATTCAGCGTATCGGTCGCCGACGGGCTGAGGGTCGCGGATCCTTGCGCGAACAGCACTTCGGACTGGAAGACGAAACGATCGCCGACAATCGATATGTCGGAGCGGTTGCCGAGCAGCTTGCGCAGGCGGCCGAAGAATTCCGAACGGTATTGCGCCAGTTCCTGCACCTTGCGCGCCAGCGCCAGATTGAGGCGGCGGCCGAGGTCGGCGATCACCGCCTGGCTCGAGACATCCTTGGCTTCCGATATCTTGAGCGCCGCCGCGATACTGTCGAGCTGCTGGCGCAGGGCGAGGATCTGCTGATTCAACAGTGTGACCTGGGCCAGGGCGTCGGTCGAGATCTTGCTTTGCGCCGCAAGCTTGCTCGCCGCATCCTGCTGCTGCTGGCTTAGCGCCGAGGCCAGCCCCGACGCCTTCCCGCTCAGGCTGGTGTTTGCCTTGTGCAGCCCATTGAGTTGGACCAC
>CALCYJ010000353.1 GCA_937905845.1 uncultured Rhodospirillales bacterium | reverse complement strand
AGATGATCGGCTCGCGGAACACCGTGCCGCCCAGGATGTTGCGGATGGTGCCGTTGGGCGAAAGCCACATCTTCTTCAGCCCGAATTCCTTCACCCGATCCTCGTCCGGGGTGATGGTGGCGCATTTCACCGCCACGCCATGGCGCAGCGTCGCCTCGGCCGAGGCGACCGTGACCTTGTCCTCCGTCGCGTCCCGATGCTCGATACCGAGATCGTAATAGTCGAGCGAGATGTCGAGATAGGGCAGAATCAACTTTTCCTTGATGAACTGCCAGATGATTCTCGTCATTTCATCGCCGTCCATTTCGACGACGGGGTTCTTCACCTTGATCTTGGTCATGCAACAATCCTTGAATTAAGCAGGGTCGAGGGTCGGAAGTCGGGGGTCGGTGCCGAATGGCGGGCCAAGGTAGCACCCGGGCCGGCGCCTGCAAAGGCGAAGTGCATTTCGCGATTTCGCATCGGCCGTGAACGGTTCCGGGCGCTAGAGCCGATCGGCGCGGGCCGGGTCGGGCAGGGCGAGGAGGGCGGGCAGGACTTCTTCCACCCGCGCCACCATGGTGAAAAGCTCGCGCACGGCGGGCTGCGCGAAGCCCTGATCGATCAGATGGTCGACAAGGGCCACGAAGGGCTGCCAATAGCCGTCGTTGTCCACGATCACGACGGGCTTGTCGTGAAGATTGAGATGGCGCCAGGTGATGATCTCGAACGCCTCGTCCAAGGTGCCGATGCCGCCCGGCAGGACGATGAAAGCGTCGGAAAGCTCGAACATGAGCTGCTTGCGCTGATGCATACTGTCGACAAGGTGCAGGCGCGTGATATTCTGATGGCCGATTTCGACGGCATTGAGATGGTGGGGGATGACGCCGATGACCTCGCCGCCGGCCGCCATGGCGGCATCGGCGCAGCAGCCCATGAGGCCGATGCGGCCGCCGCCGAAGACGATGGCGATGCCGGCCGCGGCACATAGCCGGCCGAAGGCTGCCGCCGCCTCGCGGTGCACCGGATCGACGCTGTCGCTGGAGCCGCAATAGACGCAAAGAGATGATATCCTGCTCATGACCTGCTCGATCTGTTCCTCAACAATCCTTAACCTGCGTTGCCGCAAAAGACGGCGGTGCCCAAGCGGCGTCCGCTGCACGGCGCCGGCGTGATCACGGCAAAGTGAAGAGGGAGCATCGCGTCGATCATCGCCAAGCGGTACACTCTTAGTATCATGGGCTGCGTCTCCTATCATCCCCTTAAGGCTTGAGGGCATGGTGCAGAGGGGAGAGGGCTTAGGCGTCGCGATGGGCGGAAGGCAAGCCAACGGGGCGGCCCGGAACGGAAGATTGCCGGGCTTCATAAAGTGACATTAGGGAAAAATCACATGCGCATGACCTATCTGGTTGCCGGCGCCGGTATGCTGATCCTGGTCGGAGGGGTGGCGGCATCCGTCACGACGGCGCGGGCCGACGATGCCCAGGCCGTCGTGACCAAGCGCCAGGACCTGATGAAGACCAACGGCAAGTCGCTCCAGGCCATTCTCAAAGTGGTCAAGGGACAGGCCGCTTATGGCCCCGACACGGTCAAGGCGGCCGAAACGGTCCTGTCCAACTCCAAGGAAATCCCCTCGCTCTTCCCCAAGGATTCGATCACGCCCAAGTCGCGCGCCAAGCCCGAGATCTGGACGCACTGGGACGTGTTCAAGCAGAAGGACAGCAATCTCCAGATCCAGGCCGCCAAGCTCGTGGAAGTGGCCAAGGCCGGCGATGTCAAGGCGATCGGCGCCCAGCTCCAGGTGGTCGGCAAAGCCTGCGGCGCCTGCCACGAGACGTTCCGCCAGCCGGAAAAGAAGCAATAGCCGGGGGCCATGCCGCGGGCTGACGCCGCCGGCCCCGCCGGGGCGCTCCTGTCGCGCGGGCGGCGGGGCGCCCGGGGCGCGGTGCCGGCGGGTTTTCTGTTCTTGTTCTGGCTGCTCTTGCTCTGGCCGCCGGGAACGGGATGGGCCGCAGCGCCGGCGGCCGGCGATACCGCGTCCGGGCCGAGTGCTATCGCCATTTCCCGTGGCCGCTATCTCGTTGAGGCCGGCGGCTGTGCCGCCTGCCATACCGATGCGAAGGATCACGGCCAGCCTTTCGCCGGCGGGCGGGCGCTGAAAACGCCGTTCGGCACCTTCTACACGCCCAATATCACGCCCGATCGGGCGACCGGCATCGGCGGCTGGAGCGATGCGCAGTTCCTGCGCGCGCTGAAACAGGGCATCGCGCCGGACGGGTCGTATTACTATCCGGCCTTCCCCTATCCAAGCTTCACCCGCATCCGCGCCGCCGACGCGCTCGATATCAAGGCCTATCTCTTCTCCCTGCCGCCGGTCCGCCACGAGAACCGGCCGCACGATCTGAGGTTTCCCTTTTCGCTGCGGCCGCTCTTGGTCTTCTGGCGCCTGCTGTATTTCCATCCCGGTGATTTTCATCCCGATCCGGCGCGCTCCGCCGCCTGGAATCGCGGCGCCTATCTCGTCATCGCCCTTGGCCATTGCGGCGAATGCCATACGCCGCGCACCTTCCTCGGCGGGATGAAGCCCGCGCTTTTCCTGGCCGGCACCAACAAGGGGCCGGAGGGCGAAATCGTCCCCAACCTCACCCCCGACCGCGGCACCGGCCTTGGCGACTGGGGCCAGGATGATATCGTCACGCTGCTCAAGACCGGGATGAAGCCCGATTTCGACAATGTCCAGGGCGCGATGACGGAAGTGATCCGCGGCGGGCTCGGCCAACTCGACGATAGCGATCTTGCGGCCATCGCCACCTATCTCCACGCGCTGCCGCCGATCCGCCACAAGGTCGGGCACTGAGGCGGCGGGCGGCCGGCATGGCGGTTGTTGATCGGCGCGGCGCGGCGTACTAGTCTGCCGCTGCATCATTGGAAGTGGGACGGCCCCTTTGCGCGGCAGCTTCATCATTGCCTTTCTCGCGTTGCTGGGCGCCACGCTGATTCTGGTGTTCACGTTTTTTCGTCCGCAGCAACCCGGGCGCGAGGTGCCGGCGGTACCCCCGATCCCGGGCAAGATCATCGCGTCCAACCGGCCGGCGGCCAAGCCCACGGCGCCATCGTCGGCCGCCGGGGCCGTGGCGCCGAGCTTCGATGTCGTGCGCATCAGCCAGAATTGCACGGCGGTGATCGCCGGCCGCGCTGCCGCCGGTGCTCTGGTGACGGTCAAGGCCGGCACGCACGAGCTTGGCCGCGTCACCGCCGACAAACGGGGCGAATGGGTGCTGGTGCCCGATCTGCCGCTGCAAGGCGGCACGCAGCAGCTCAATCTGGTGGCGACCACGACGGGGCAGGCGCCGATGGAATCGCCCGACAAGGTGGTGGTGGTCGTTCCCGACTGCCGCCCGGGCCAGCCCGATTCGGGCCAGGTGGCGGTTGCCGTGCTGACGCCGAACAAGGGCTTCTCGCGTCTGCTGCAAGTGCCGGGCCGCGCCGGCGATAAGAACGCCGACAAGGGCCTGGGCCTGGACACCGTCGATTACGACGACCACGGAAATCTGACGCGCAGCGGCCATGCCGAACCGGGCAGCACGGTGCAGATCTATATCAACAACCAGCCGATCGGCACGGCGAAGGCCGATTCCACCGGCCAGTGGCAGGTGGCGCTGGGCAAGAAGGTCGCGCCGGGGGTCTATACGCTCCGCGTCGATCAGCTGGCGGAGACCGGCAAGGTGATCGCCCGCATCGAGACGCCGTTCAGCCGCGCCAAACCCTCCGACATCCATGTCGCCGAGGGCCAGATGGTGGTGCAGCCTGGCAACAGCCTGTGGCGCATCGCGCGGCATACCTATGGCCAGGGGATGGAATATACGGTCATCTACCAAGCCAACAAGGAGATGATCAGCGACCCCAACCTGATCTATCCCGGCCAGGTTTTCACCATGCCGCATCCGGCCGCAGCCGGGACAGTGCCTCAGGACTCCGCGGCATCCCCGCCCGCGGCCGCGCCGCCGCCCGCGGCGACGCCGGACAGACCCGCCGCCGCACTGCCGGAGAAAGCGCCAGCCAATGCGCCGGCTAACGCGCCGGCCGCCGCCGCCGCGCCCGGCAGATAGTTTTCCCCGATCAGAAGCGATTGGACGGGTTACGCGCCGGCGCCCGCCGAATCGCGCGTCCGGCCCGGCTCGGCCGGGCGATGATCCGCTGCTCTTCGACCAGGTCGATATAGGGTCGGGCGGAAAGCAGGCATTGGACGATGGCGGCGGTGAGGCCGGCGCCGGTCAAGGGCGGCGCCAGCGCGGCCTCGCAGAGCAGCATCAGATGCTGGCGCCGATCGAGGTGGAAGCGGCAGGGGCCCGTCGCATCGCGCCAGCCGGCCAGGGCGATGAGGCCGGAGCGCGTCTCGCGCCGCTCGGCGGTAAAGGGCAAGGGGCCAAGATCGCCCTTCAGCCGCAACGCGAGCGGGAATTGCCCCGGGTCCGACGGACTTAATTCTTCCAACCCATTGTTTTTACGTCCATTTTTATCGAAACCATAGGGCGCCATCTCCGGCAGGGGCGCGAAATCTTCTGTCGCGGCCGGCACTTCGGCCGCGAAGGGTCGATGCTGCCAGCGGAAGCGGAAATGGACCGGGGGCTTGATGGCGAGGCGCGCCAGGCCGCTTTCCGCCGCGGCGGCGAGGCGGGCAAGGTCGCTCGCGCCATCGGCTCCCTCCGATTCCCGGTGCGGGGCGTGGCCGGCGGCGGAGGTCGCGGGCGGCGGATTGGAAAACATGGGGGAATTGCACCATGTCCATCTTTCGCAATCCTTAAAGTCCGTGGCCCGGGCGGGGCAATCGGATACAATGCCCGGCCCTCAGTTCGGAACCCCGTAATGGTTCATTCCGCTTCCAATCGTCTCTTGCCCGGTTCCGGCGCCACGATCACCACCGGCGGCAGCGAGCCCCAGCGCAGCAACCTGCGGACGCTGGTGACGCTGCTGCCCTATCTGTGGCCGCACGGGCGGCTCGATTTGCGCCTGCGCGTCGGCCTGGCGCTCGTGCTGCTGACCTGCGCCAAGATCGCCAATGTCTATGTGCCGTTCCTCTACAAGGCGGCGGTGGATGCGCTCGACGTGCATGGCGCGCCGCTCCTGGTCGTGCCGGTCATGGTGATCCTCGCCTATGGCGCGACAAGGGTGGCGGCGCAGGCGATGGGAGAATTGCGCGACGCGGTCTTCGCCAAAGTGGCGCAGAACGCGGTGCGCACGCTGGCGCTCACCACCTTCGAGCATCTGCACGCCCTTTCGCTCCGCTTCCATCTCGAACGGGCGACCGGCGGCGTATCGCGTATCATCGAGCGGGGCGTGGCGGGCATCCAGTTCGTCCTGGGTTTCATGCTGTTCAACATCCTGCCCACCCTGCTGGAGATCGGGCTGGTAGGCGGCATTCTGTTCGTCCGCTACGGCGCGAGCTTTGCCATCGTGGTGCTGGCCACCATCACGATCTATATCGCCTATACGCTGCTCGTCACCGAATGGCGCCTCAAATACCGCCGAGAGATGAACCGGCGCGACACCGAAGCCAATACCCGCGCCATCGACAGTCTGCTCAATTACGAGACGGTGAAATATTTCGGCAACGAGGCGCACGAGGCCAGGCGCTATGACCGGGCGCTCATGTTCTATCAGCGCGCGGCGGTCTCCAGCCAGCAGTCGCTCTCGCTGCTCAATATCGGCCAGGGCCTGATCATCGCCGCCGGGCTCGTCACCGTCATGGTGCTGGCCGGGCGCGGCGTGGTCGCGCACCGCATGACGCTTGGCGATTTCGTGCTGGTGAATACCTTCCTGATCCAGCTCTATATGCCGCTCAATTTCCTCGGCATGGTCTATCGCGAGATCAAGCAGAGCCTGGTCGATATGGAGCGCATGTTCACCCTGCTCAACGTGCCGCCCGAGGTGGTGGATGTCCCGGGCGCGCCGGCGCTCAAGGTCTCGGGCGGCGAGCTGGTATTCGAGCACGTCGATTTCGGCTACGATTCCCGCCGGCGCATCCTGCACGACGTGAGCTTCACCGTGCCGCCGGGCAAGACGGTGGCGATCGTCGGGGCGTCGGGTGCGGGCAAATCGACCCTCTCGCGCATCCTGTTCCGCTTCTATGATGTCGAGAGCGGCGTGGTGCGCATCGACGGCCAGGATATCCGCCAGGTGAGCCAGGAAAGCCTGCGCGCCGCCATCGGCATCGTGCCGCAGGATACCGTCCTGTTCAACGACACGATCCGCTACAACGTCCGCTATGGCCGTACCGACGCCAGCGATCAGGAGGTGGAGGAAGCCGCGCGGCTCGCCCGGATCGATACGTTCATCGCCCAGCTTCCCGACGGTTACGAGACGATGGTGGGCGAGCGCGGCCTCAAATTGTCGGGCGGCGAGAAGCAAAGGGTCGCGATCGCCCGCACCATCCTCAAGGAGCCGCGCATCCTGCTGTTCGACGAGGCGACCTCGGCGCTCGACAGCCAGACCGAGCAGGAGATCCAGCGCTCGCTGCGCGAAGTCTCGGCCGAGCGCACCACCCTCGTCATCGCCCATCGCCTCTCGACCGTGGTGGATGCCGACGAGATCCTGGTGCTGGATCACGGCCGCATCGTCGAGCGCGGCCGCCATCCCGATCTGATTGCCCGCCAGGGGCGCTATGCCGACATGTGGATGCGCCAGAGGGAGGCGGCCGAAGCGAGCGAGCGGCTGAAGCGCGTGGCGGACGGGCTTGATGTGGCCGGGGTGATGGGCGGGGCGGGCTAATCCTGGCCGGGCCGTTCGGGATCGGGCCCTTCAAGCGGGCGCGAGACCGGCTATGATGCGCGGCGTCGGGCGAGAAGGATCTGGCACGGCCGGGTCAGCCTGGATAGAGTGCGGCGCGGCGGTCCGCGTCCGGACGGCGATGCGACAACGAGGAATGGCACGACATGGACATGCTGCGCTCGGTCTTGGTACCCATTCATCGCGCCGGCTGGAAGTTCATCGCCGGCTTTGCCGTGGTCAGCCTGCTGCTCTTCCTGCTGGCGGCGTGGCTGGGCTGGATTGGCGTGGTGGCGACGCTGTGGTGCATCTATTTCTTCCGCGATCCGCCGCGGGTCGTGCCGGTGCGCCGCGGGCTGATCGTGAGCCCGGCGGACGGTATGGTGCAGCTGATCGAGCCGGCGGTGCCGCCGCCCGAGCTTGAAATGGGTTCCGACGCGCTGACCCGCATCTCGATCTTTCTCAATATTTTCGACGTGCACGTCAACCGGGTGCCGGCGGACGGGTCGGTGGTGAAGCTCGCCTACCGGCCGGGCAAGTTCTTCAACGCCGCGCTCGACAAGGCTTCGACCGACAACGAGCGCCAGGCGGTGCGGCTGCGGCTCGACGAGGGACCCGAGATCGCTTTCGTGCAGATCGCCGGCCTGGTGGCGCGGCGCATCGTGTGCGAATTGAAACCGGAGCAGAGGGTCATGGCGGGGGAGCGTTTCGGCCTGATCCGTTTCGGCAGCCGCTGCGACGTCTATCTGCCGGACGGGGTGGCGCCTTTGGTCGCGGTGGGGCAGCGCGCGGTCGGCGGCGAGACGGTGCTGGCCGATATCCGCAACCCCGAGCCCGCGCGGTCGGCCGAGGAACGCTGAATGAGCGAGCCCGCCCGACCGCGGATCCGGCCCTTCAAGATCAATCAGCTCGCGCCCAATATCCTGACCGTGCTGGCGCTGTGCGCCGGGCTCACGTCGATCCGGCTGGCGCTGCTCGACCGTTTCGAGCAGGCGGCGGCGGCGATCGTGGTGGCGGCGGTGCTCGACGGCCTCGATGGACGGCTCGCCCGCTTTCTCAAGGGTGCGACCAAGTTCGGCGCCGAGCTTGATTCGCTCTCCGATTTCGTGAGTTTCGGCGTCGCGCCGGCCATTCTCCTCTATCTCTGGAGCCTGCGTGCCATCGGCGGCGTCGGCTGGGGGGTGGTGCTGATCTTCGCCGTCTGCTGCGCGCTGCGCCTGGCGCGGTTCAATACCGCGCTCGAAGATCCGAGCCGGCCGTCGTGGCAATATAATTTCTTCACCGGGGTGCCGGCGCCGCCGGAAGCAATGGAGCTGCTGCTTTTAGTCTTCATTAGCTTCGATGATGGCGACACGTTCTGGCGGAACTCGGTGATGAATGGCATATGGGGCATGACGAGACCGGAAGACGACACGTCTGAACTC
>CALCYJ010000352.1 GCA_937905845.1 uncultured Rhodospirillales bacterium | reverse complement strand
GATCGCGTTCCTCGAAATTCACCCGCATTTCCTGATGGCCTTCGATCACCAGATTGCCGTTCGGCAGCACCTGGGTGATCACGGCGGCGACGGTGAGATTGACCGTCTCCGCGCGGTTGATCTGGCCGGTGCCAGCCGAGGACGAGCTGGAATTCATCCCCACCAGGTTCTGCGGGGTGACGCCTTGCAGGATCCTGCCCATGGTGCCGCTTTCCGCGCCAAAGAAGTTCGGCAGGCCGGCGGCCTCGCTGTTGCCGCGGGTGCGGGTGGTCGAATTGGCGAGCTGGGCATTGTCGGCGACCTCGACATTGACGGTCACAATATCGCCGACGCGCGCCGCCCGCTGATCCTTGAAGAATTGCCGCGAGCCCGGCCGCCACAGGCTGTCGGCCTGATGCAGTGCCGCCTCGGGCTGGGGCATCGGCATGGTGACGGGATGATAGCCCGGCTGCTTCACCGGGTTGGTGACGGGCGAGATCTTCGGCGGCTCGCCGAGGTTGGCGATGCGGCCGAGCATGTCGGCGCAGCCGCTGAGCGCGCTGGCGGCGAGGAGCAGGGCAACCAGGCGGGCCAGGGGATAGGTGCGGCGATCCTTCATGATCCTGTTCCTTGGCGGGCGGTCATTGGGGCGGGCGGTCAATTGGCGGCCGCGAAGGCGACGCGGCCGTTTTCGATCGCGACCCGGTTGGGCCCGACGATGATCCCGATGATGGTCTTGTGGCTTTGCACGTTCAGCACCGCGATGAGATCGCCCTGGCCGCCGGCCTGCTGCGCCTGGCCGACCGTGCTGAGCGACAGGTTCGGGGCATCGAGCGATACCGTCACCATGGCGCCCTTGGTCACCAGGACCGGGCGCTCGATATCATCGGCGCGGATCGGCCAGCCTTCCCGCAGGGCATGGCGGGCGGCCTTGCCGATCAGCTCCGCCTCGTCCGTCACCGCATTGCGGTCGATGCGCTCGACGGGAATGTTGAGCCAGCGCAGGTCGGACTTGTGGATGATCTGCCCGGGGCCGATCCGGCCCGCCGGCACCGGCACCTCGGTCGCCTGAACGACGCGGCCCTGCACCGGAACGCGGGGAGCGTCCGGATCGTCGGCCGGCGCCAGGAGCATGGCGCTGAACTGGTGGCTGGTGGGATCATATTGCAGATTCTCCACCCGCACGCTGGCCTGGTCGCTGATGGCGATGGCAAGCTGGGGACTGCGGCCGGCGATCTGGATCATGTCGCCGGTCTGGCCGGTCGCGGTGGCGAGCGCCTGCGTCAGTTGGGCCAGAACCGTCTCCAGCGGTACGAAACGGGCGGTGCGCGAGATTGTTACCGCGCCGAGATTGGGGTCGGGTTCCCAGTCGAGGCCAGCCGCGCGGGCGGCGGCCACCACCTGGTCGATGCCGAAACTCGCCTGCTGTCCCGGCGCGGGCGCGGCGGCGAACGGCCGCGCGGCGGCGGCCGGGCTCGCGCCCTGGAAGAGATCGCCGAGCGTCACCGTCTTGCCATCGACCGTGATGTTCGGGCGCAGGCGCACGAGGAGCGGCGCCAGCTTGGCCGCCGGCTCGGCCGGTGCGGTGGACGTGGTCGATGCGGCGGCCTCGTTCTCCGCCCGCGCGGGCGCAGGCGTGAGGACGAGAAGCGCCAGAAAGAGGGCGGCGAGGAGACCTGGCGTGCGCAGATGTGCCATGGGGGCTCTCCTACTGGACCTGGTTGATCGTCTGCAGCATCTCGTCGGAGGTGGTGATCACCTTGGAATTCATCTCGTAGGCGCGCTGGGCGGTGATGAGGTTGGTGATCTCCTGCACCGGATCGACGTTGGAGGTTTCGAGGAATCCCTGGTTGATGGTGCCATAGCCCGCCGTGCCCGGGACGCCGGTATTGGGCGGACCGGAGGAGGCGGTTTCGGCGAAGAGGTTGTTGCCGGTGGGCTGAAGGCCGGCCTCGTTGAAAAAGCTCGTGAGCGTGAGCTGGCCGACCGTCTGGGGCTGGACCTGGCCCGGGATGGTGACCTGGACCGTGCCGCTCGCATTGATGCTCACGGCGGTGGCATCCTCGGGGATGGTGATGGCCGGCTGCACGACATAGCCGTCCTGGGTGACGATCTGCCCGGTCGGGCTGGTGGTGAAGGAGCCATCGCGCGTATAGGCGTTGGTGCCGTCGGGGAGCTGGACGGTGAAATAGCCCTTGTTCTGGATGGCGAGATCGAAGGGATTTCCCGTCGAGGTCAGATCGCCCTGGGTGGTGATGCGATAGACGGCGCCGGTCTTCACGCCGAGGCCGACCTGAACGCCGGCCGGCACGATGGTGCCCTGGTCGGATGAAAACGAGCCGACCCGCCGCAGATTCTGGTAGAGCAGGTCCTCGAACTCCGCGCGCTGCTCCTTGAAGCCCGTCGTGTTGAGGTTGGCGATATTGTTGGATATCACTTCGACGTTCAGCTCCTGCGCCAGCATACCCGTGGCGGCAATGCTCAAGGAACGCATGGTGGTCTCTCCCTCGCTCAGCTGACTTTCGCCAGGTCCTGAATGCTGTTGACCTGACGGGTGTTGTCGATCTGCAGAAGCTGCTGCGTCGCCTGATAGTTGCGCAAAAGCTGCATCATCTTGGTCATTTCCACGATCGGCTCGACGTTGGAGCTTTCGATCATGCCTTGCTCGACGGCGAGCTTGGGGGCCGGCTCCGGCGTCTGGTCGGTGGAATAGAGCGTGTCGCCGACATTCTTCATCTCCTGGTCGCTGTCGAAGCGGACGAGCTGGAGTTGGCCGATCTGGCCGCTGGCATTGGAGATCGTGCCGTCGGCGGCGATGGAGATGGTGCCATCGCGCGGATCGATGACGATGGGCTGGCCCTGGACGTTGAGGACCGGATCGCCATCGGCGGTCGAAAGGTCGCCTTGTGCATTGAGGGCCAGATGCCCATCGCGGCTGTAGCGCTGGCCGGCGGCGGTCGAGACCACGAAATAGCCCTTGCCGTCGAGCGCGATATCGAGCGGGTTCCCCGTCTGCTTGATCTCGCCTTCCCGCGTGTCGTGCACGACGCCGTAATCCTGCACGAAGGAAAGCGGATTCTGGCCCGGGCCGTTGTTCATGAGATATTCCTGGAACATCACCCGCCCGCTGCGGAATGCCGGCGTATCGGCATTGGCGATATTATTGGCGATGACATCCATCTGCTGCTGCATCGCCATTTGCTGCGACAGGCCGATATAGACCGCGTTTTCCATCGCTTGTGACCTCTCCTCGTCTGGTGTCGCGCCGGGCGACGGGCTTCTGCCTGGGTCGGGAGCAGTGCATGGTGCATGCCAAGCACGAAGCCTCGGGATTCCGCGGCCGCGCCGGCCGGGACCTCGGGGCGGCGCGGCGCAAAGGCAGCCCTTGCCCGGCAAATTCTGCCGGGAGGGCGCGGTATTTCATCACTTCTTAACCCTTCCACGGCCACCATGAGCGGCGTGGGGATGGCCCGGCCTGCTCATGGCCGGCGACGCGGAGCGCGGGCTGGACCGGCCTTGAACGGGACCTTGACGAAGGGCGGTAGGGCGGCATGGTGGAAGCAGTCGCAGACGACGTGGACGTGCCCGAAGGCGAGGAGGCGGCTGCCCCCGTCAAGCGGCGGCGCTTCAGCGGCAAGGTCCTGGTGCTGTTCGTGGCGCTGCCGCTGATGCTGCTGATGGTGGCGGGGCTTGGCGCCTGGAAGACCGGCCTGATCGATCGCTTCACCAAGCCGGCGCCGGCGGCGGCACGGCCGGCGGTCTTTCTCGACCTGCCCGAGATGCTGGTCAATCTCAATACCAACGATGGGCGGGCGAGCTATCTCAAGCTGCGCGTGGCACTCGAACTCGACGGGTCGGGTGATGTGCTGAAGATCAGCAAGGTGATGCCGCGGGTGATCGATGCCTTCGAAACCTACCTGCGCGAGATGCGCATGGAGGATCTGAACGGCTCCGCCGGCCTCTACCGGCTGAAGGAGGAGCTGCTGATCCGCGTCAATGCCGCGGTGGCGCCGATCAAGGTGCGCAACGTTTTGTTCAAAGACATGCTGGTGCAGTAGGGGAACATGGCCGAGAACGAGGATCCGGAACAGCCCGGCCAGGACGACGACAAGGTCGCGGCCGAATGGGCGGCGATGATGGAGAAGGAGCAGGGCGGGTCGGGCGACGACGACCCGATGCTCCAATCCGCCGAGCCCGCGCCCTCCAACGTCCAGGCCGCGGTCGGGCAATCGACCCGCGTGCTCAATCAGAACGAGATCGACAGCCTTCTGGGCTTCGATTCGGCCGATGAGCAGGACAAGGACCGTTCCGGCATCCGGGCGATCATCAACAGCGCGCTCGTCTCCTACGAGCGGCTGCCGATGCTCGAGGTGGTGTTCGACCGCCTGGTGCGCATGATGACGACGTCGCTGCGCAATTTTACCTCCGACAATGTCGAGGTCTCGCTCGACAACATCACCTCGATCCGCTTCGGCGACTATCTCAATTCCATTCCGCTGCCGGCGATCCTGAGCGTCTTCCGGGCCGTGGAGTGGGACAATTTCGGCCTGCTGACCGTCGATAGTTCGCTGATCTATTCCATTGTCGACGTGCTGCTTGGCGGCCGGCGCGGCACCGCGGCGATGCGCATCGAGGGCAGGCCCTATACCACGATCGAGCGCAACCTGGTCGAGCGCATGGTGACGGTGGTTCTGGCCGACATGTCGGCGGCTTTCGAGCCGCTCTCGCCGGTGACCTTCGGTTATGACCGGATCGAAACCAACCCGCGCTTCGCCACCATCGCCAGGCCGGCCAATGCGGCGATCCTGATCAAGCTGCGCATCGATATGGAGGATCGCGGCGGCAGGCTCGAACTGCTGCTGCCCTATGCGACGCTGGAGCCGGTGCGCGAGCTGCTGCTCCAGATGTTCATGGGCGAGAAGTTCGGCCGCGATTCGATCTGGGAAAACCATCTTGCGACCGAACTATGGTCGACCAGCGTCGATATCGAGGCGGTGCTGGAAGAGCAGACCATGTCGCTTGGCGATGTCATGGGCTTCGAGGTCGGCAAGACCATCATGCTGAATTCGACGCCGGAAAGCTCGGTGCTGCTGCGCTGCGGCGGCATTCCCATGGTGACGGCCAAGATGGGGCGCATCGGCGGCTCCATCGCGGTGCGCATCGACCGCACGCTGCGCAGGATGGGGCACGGGGCATGATGCTCTCGGCCTTTCTCGACCTGGTCGTCATCGCGCTGCTGATCGCGACTGTCGTCTATTGCTTCCGCCTGAACAAGCGGCTCGACGGGCTGCGCGCCTCGCAGGGGGAAATGGGCCGGCTGATGGGAGATTTCAGCCGCTCGACGGAACGCGCCCGCAGCGCCATCGCCGAACTCAAGGCGGCGCAGGGCCAAGCCTCGGAAGCGCTGAACACGAATGTGACCAGGGCGCTGGCGCTGCGCGACGAACTCGCGATCATGACCCAGTCGGCGGACAGTCTGGCCGCGCGGCTGGAACGCGCCGTGGTGGAACGCCGGAACGCCGGCCAGGCTGCAAGCCCGCCCGCCGCCCCGCCGCCGCCGGCCACCGCTACTTCGTCCGATCCGGCGTTTCCCTCCGCCGCCATCGAGGAGGGACTGCGCTCGGCCGCCGAGCGCGAGCTGCTTCAGGCGCTGAGGAAGGTGAAATAGCATGGTGTTTCCCAAATCCATCCGCATCCGGCTGATCCCGGTCACCATCCTGGCGGCCTCCTTCCTTGCCGGCGTCAAGCTGGTCGATGTCTGGAGCGGGGCGGCGCCGCTTCTTCTCGGCATCGCGCAAGCGCAGGCGGCGGCAACGCCGGCATCGGCATCCGCGTCCGCATCGACGCCTGCAACTCCGGCCGCGGCATCCACCACAGGCGCGGCCGGGACGGCGGCCGCAACCGGCGCCACGCCGCCGCCGCCCGGAGTGCCGCAGACGGTGGCGTCGGAGGATCCCGTCACCTACAGCAAGGCCGAGATCGACGTCCTTCAGGGCCTGGCCAAGCGGCGCGACACGCTCGATGCCCGCGCCCGCGCGCTCGATATGCGCGAGAACATGCTGGCCGCGACGGCCAGGAAGGTGGATGCCCGGATCGCCGCCCTCAAGGCGCTGGAAGTGAAGATCCAGGCCCTGCTCAATCAGCGCAGCGCGCAGGACGAGAAAAACCTGAAGAGCCTGGTGAAAGTCTACGAGAATATGAAGCCCGAGGATGCGGCGCGGATTTTCGAGAAACTCGACATGCCGATCCTGCTCGATGTCGTCGGCCGCATGCGCGAGCAGAAGCTGGCGCCGATCCTGGCCGACATGAATCCCGACAAGGCGCGCTCCGTCACCACCGAGCTTGCCACGCGGCGCGCGACGCCGCTCGATCCCGGCCAGAGCGCCGCCGCGGATTCCGCCGGCAAGAGCGGCTGAACCCACCCGCTTTAACCCATGTTTAACAGCCCGGCGGCTAGTGTGGCCTGGGAATGCCGCGGACCCCGCCCGGGCGGGTAGCGGCGCATCGGGGAGTTGGAGTATGGCCGTCGATAAGAATATGGCGATCCTGATCGTCGACGATTACAAGACGATGTTGCGTATTGTTTCCAATCTTCTCAAGCAGATCGGCTTCAGCAATGTCGAAGAGGCGATCGACGGCTCTACCGCGCTCAGCAAGCTCAGGGAACGCGCCTACGGCCTGGTGATTTCGGATTGGAACATGGAGCCGATGACGGGCTTGCAGCTCTTGAAAGAGGTGCGGGCGGACGAGCGGCTGAAAACCACGCCCTTCATCATGGTGACGGCCGAGAGCAAGACCGAGAATGTGGTGGCGGCGAAGGCGGCCGGCGTCAACAACTACATCGTCAAGCCCTTCAACGCCGAGACGCTGAAGAAGAAGATCGTCTCGGTCCTGGGCGATTTCTGACCATGGTCCTAGCCGAGCCGGCACGAGAAAAGAAGAACGGCGCCGAGATGGCGGGCGTGCCGGGCACGGCCGCGGCCGCCGGCGCTGCCGCCAGCCGGATGAACGTGCGGCTGGAAACCTTGCGCGAGCGGCGCGGCGACATGGTTCGGCTCGACGAGATCGCTGCCATGGTCGAGGAGATCATCGAAAGCCTCGAAGGCGACCTCGGCATGGGCGATGTCGCGCTCCACCGCGAGCTTGCGGCCCTTGTCGGCTACATCAATCACGCGAGGGGAGAGATCGCGGCCATTTCGCCGGCCGAGATTTCGGCCCATCACATTCCCGTCGCGACCGACGAGCTGGACGCCGTGGTACAGGCGACGGAGACGGCGACCGCGACCATTCTCGATGCCGCCGAGCTTGCGAGCGCGCTCGCCGACGAGCTTGACGGACCGCAGGCGGACCGCCTGCGTGCCATCGTGACGAGTATCTACGAAGCGTCGAACTTCCAGGACATTACCGGCCAGCGCATCACCAAGGTGGTGCGCACGCTGCGCTATATAGAGGCCAAAGTGGTGACGCTGGTGCGCGCTTTCGGCCAGGATATCGAGGCGTCGCCGGAAGCTTTGCGGCTTTCCGCCGAGGTCGCGGCCGACGACCGGGCGCTTCTGAACGGGCCCCAGCTGCCCAACAAGGCCAATTCCCAGGACGAGATCGACGCGCTGCTGGCCAGTTTCGATTGACGCCTCCGCCGCTATCGGCATGCTTGCCGGAACGCGCCCGCGGTCCTTGAGCCGGGGTATCGGTGCGGACGGCGGCGCCAGTGGAGGCGTGAGTGCATCAGGATCGTGAGAGCAGCCCTTCCGTGCGCGCGGGGCGGCAAGGCTTGCGGCGGGGTTTCTGGCGGCAGGGTTCCTGGCGGCGGGACTTCCTGCGGCGGAGTCTGCTGCTGCCCGGCCTGGCCCTGGCCGCGCTGATCGCCGCCTCCGGGTTTCAGGCGAAGGCGGATTCGGTTGCGGTGCGCTCGGCCCTGCATCCCGGATTCGCGCGGATCGTCTTCGACTGGCCGGGGCTGATCACGGCTTCGGCCGCAATCGAGGGCGAGCAGCTCCAGGTGCGCTTCCCCCGGCCGCTGACCGTTAATCTCGCATCCATCCCCGGCCGCCTCAAAGGCTATGTCCTCGCCGCCCACCGCAATGCCGATGGCCGCAGCGTGACCTTCGATCTGGCGCGCCCCCTGCGGCTGAAGGAAGCGGTGCGCGCCAACCTCGTGGTGCTGGATCTGCTGCCGACGGGG
>CALCYJ010000351.1 GCA_937905845.1 uncultured Rhodospirillales bacterium | reverse complement strand
CTTCCTGGATGAGGTCGAGGAACTGCAGGCCGCGGTTGGTGTATTTCTTGGCGATCGAGATGACGAGGCGCAGGTTGGCCTCCACCATCTCCTTCTTCGCCTTGCCGGCCTCCTTCTCGCCTTCCTTGACCATGGCGCAGATGCGGCGGAACTCGACGATCGGCAGGCAGGCGGCCTGGGATATATCGGCGATATCCTTGCGGATCCCCTTGATCTCGCCGGTGTCGCGCTGGGCGAACAGCTTCCAGCCCTTGCCCTTGAGCTTGGCGACGCGGCTGAGCCAGCGCGGGTCAAGCTCGTGGCTGAGATAATGTTCGAGGAATTCCTCGCGCTTGATCTTGCAGCTTTCGGCCAGGCGCAGCAGCCGCCCCTCGAAGCCCATGAGCCGGCGGTTCATGTCGTAGAGCTGCTCCACCAGGCTCTCGATGCGGGCGTTGTTGAGATGCACGCCCTCCATCAGCTCCACCAGCACCTGGCAGAGCTTGGCGTGGCGCTTTTCCTCGCGGGAATCGATCTCGCTGTTGCTCAGCGCGGCGGCAAGCCTTGCCTCCTGGAGCTTCTGGAGCTTCTTGTAGGTGCGGGCGATATCGTCGAAGGTTTCCAGCACGCTGGGCTTGAGCGCTGCTTCCATGGCGGCGAGAGAGAGGCTGCTTTCCTCGTTCTCTTCCTCGTCCTCGATCGTGCCGACCTCGGCTTCCGCTTCGGCCTCGGGTTCGGCCTCGGCTTCCGCGCCCGTCTCGGCGCTGCCCGGGCCGCCGCCGTAGGTCGCGTCGAGATCGATGACATCGCGCAGCAGGATGCGTTCGTTCACGAGATCATCGCGCCAGCCGATGACGGCGCGCAGCGTCAGCGGGCTCTCGCAGATCGCGCTGATCATCTTCTCGCGGCCGGCCTCGATGCGCTTGGCGATCGCGATCTCGCCCTCGCGCGAAAGCAGCTCGACGGAGCCCATCTCGCGCAGATACATGCGCACCGGGTCGTCGGTGCGATCAAGCTCCTCGGCCACCGGGGCGGCGACGGCCTCGCCTTCGGCCACCTCGCGGCTGTCGTCGTTGGCGGCTTCCTCCGGCTCCTCGTTCTCGACGACATTGATGCCCATCTCGGAGAGAAGGGTCATCGTGTCCTCGATCTGCTCGGAGGACATCTGGTCGGGCGGCAGGACCGCGTTCAGCTCGTCATAGGTGACATAGCCGCGCTCCTTCGCCCGGGCCAGCATCTTCTTGACCGCCTGGGTGGAGGAATCCAGCAGCGGACTGTCCGGCGTGTCTTCCCGAACCTCGGTGGCTTCTGCCGCTTCCGCCGTTTTGCTTGCCATTCTGCTCCAACTCCCAACCCGTATCCGTAAAACCCGGCAGCCTTAGAAACACAGCCTTAGGAAACACTAGCGGCGGCGACACGAAACACCGGCAAGCCAGACCCCCAGCAAGAGGCCACTCCAGAGACCTGGAACAAAGCGGGGGCGACCCGATGTCCGATCGCCCCCACGCGCTGTTCCTGTCCGCCCTTAAGTCGCCACGCCGCGGCCCGAAGCCACGCCGAAATCCATCAATTCCGCCTCGTCACCCTCGCCTGCGGCCATTTCACGCTGCACGGCCAGAAACCGCGCGTACCGCTCTTCCGTCATCTCCTGCGCCAGGTCCGCTTCCACCCGGCGAAACTCGTCCCGCAAAGCGAGCGCCCGACGATGACGCCGCAAAACATGTTCCAGGCCCGCCGCGGCATCGGCAAGGGCGGCGAGCGGCCCGGCGAACCAATGCAGCCCGGCGGCTTCCGGCCCGACCAGCCGATCCAGCGCGCGGGCAAAGCCCTGGGCACTCAGGTGGCGTTGCAACCCGCCCGAGTCAAGGCCTGGATTGCGAGCCAGTTCATCTAGTATGGCGCTTCTCACTCTGTCAAGCTCCGGACTGCCGATCTCAAGGGCGGCGAAATCCTCGGCAAACCGGTCGAGCAGCGCCGGGTGATTGAGGAAAATCGCCAGGATCAGCCGCTCCCGCCCGGCGTTCGGGCTGCCGGCCGCCCGCGCCTTCAGCTCGGGCCCGGCCCGCTCGGCGCCGATCCGCCCCGCATCCCCGCTCCGCGGCCAGCGCTTCGCCCCGCCGCCCGGCGAGAAAGCCGGCGCGCGGGAAGCGAACAGCTCGCGCCGGCGTTCGCGGAACCAGTCGCGGTAATAGCCCCGCACCGTCTCGTCGCCGATACGGCCGACCCGCTCGTTCAGGTCGCGCTCGAGCGCTGCCCGGCGCTCGGGCGTATCCAGCGGGCGGGAGGCGGTTTCCAGGCGCCAGAGGAGGTCGGAGAGCGGTTCCGTCCGCGCCAGCACCTCGTCCAGCGCCGCCCGGCCGCCCCGCCGCAACAGGCTGTCGGGATCCTCGCCCGCCGGCAGCAGGGCGAAGCGCAGCGACCGGCCGGCCTTCAGCAGCGGCAGCGCCCGTTCCCCGGCGCGCGCCGCCGCGCGCTGGCCGGCGGCATCGCCGTCGAAACAGAGAATGGGCTCGGGCACCAGGCGCCAGAGCGCTTCCAACTGCTCCTCGGTCAGCGCCGTGCCGAGCGGCGCCACCGCCTCGGCGATGCCGGCCTGCGCCAGGGCGATCACGTCCATATAGCCTTCGGCGACGACAAGCCGCCCCGTGCTCTGCGCCGCCGTGCGCGCCAGGGCGAGGTTGAACAGCACCCGGCCCTTGTGGAACAGCGGCGTCTCGGGCGAATTCAGGTATTTCGGCTTGAGATCGCCGAACGCCCGCCCGCCGAAGGCGATCACCCGGCCGCGCCGATCATGGATCGGAAACATCACCCGGTCGCGGAAACGGTCGTAGGAAGCGGCGGGGGCGGGATTGCCCCCCTCGCCCGGCGGCGGCGCGATCAGCATCCCGCTTTCGATCAGGAGGGCCTCGGAAAGCCCGCGCCCGAGCAGCGCCTGCTTGAGCGCGCTGCGCCCCTCGGGGGCAAAGCCCAGGCGAAAACGCTCGATGGTCTCGGGCGTCAGGCCGCGCTCCGCCAGATAATGCCGGGCCTTCGCGCCGGCCGGCGCCGCGAGCTGCGCCCGGTACCAGTCGGCCGCCGCCTCCAGCACCGCCTGAAGCCGCTCCAGCCCGTCGAGCTGCTGCCGGGCCTCCGGATCGGGCTCGGGCAGCGCCAGGCCCGCTTCCCCCGCCAGACGCTCCACCGCCTCGACGAAGCTCAAACCCTCCGCCCGGCGCAGATATTCGATCGCATCGCCATGGGCGCCGCAGCCGAAGCAATGATAGAAGCCCTTGTCCTCGCTCACCGTGAAGGAGGGCGATTTTTCATTGTGGAACGGGCAGAGGCCGGTCCATTCGCGGCCGCGCTTGACCAGCCTGACCCGCCGGCCGATCAGCGCCGGCAGCGCGACGCGGCTGCGCAACTCGTCCATGAAGCGTGGCGGAAAGGCCATGTCTGCTCCAACGCCCCGAGTCCGCTCCGACACCTGGCGCGCCTTCTGCGCGTCAGGGCTCCAAGACCCGGCGGCGGCACCCCGATCCGAGCGCCTCAGCCGGGACTTAAATGCTTCTTCACCAGCGCCGCCGCCTGCGCCACATCCATCTCGCCGGCATGGCGGCTCTTCAGCACGGCGATCACCCGGCCCATATCCTTGATGCCGCCGGCCTTGACCTCGGCGATCGCGCTTCGGACCGCCGCCTCGACCTCGTCCAGGCTCATCTGCTGCGGCAGGAAGCCCTCGATCACGGCGATCTCCGCCAGCTCCCGCGCCGCCAGGTCTTCGCGCCCGCCCTGCTGATAGAGCGTGATGGATTCCCGGCGCTGCTTCACCATGGATTGGAGCAGGAGGAGAATCTCCTCCTCGCCGACGCCGGTGCGGTCGGTCTCGGTCCGGGCGGCGATATCGCGATCCTTGAGCGCGGCGAGAATGAGCCGCAGCGTCGAGACGCGCGGCGCATCCTTCGCCTTCATCGCCGTCTTCAGGGCGTCGGACAGGCGGGTGCGCAGCATCGGAGCCCGGATCCCTCTCGATTCGGATTAGGGGCGGAAGTTTAGGCGAAAATCGCGCGGACGGCAATCGTTTTCTTAACCTAACCCCTTGACGGGGCAATGAAAATTCTTTCACCTCCGCACTTGACGACGGCCCGCTCTTCTCTTATGGTCCGAGCCGCTTAATCCAAAGCCAGCCGGCGTGCGCCGGGCCGGGCCTTTGTTCGCGCCCGGGTCTTTGTTCGTGCCCGGGGCTTGGGCCCTCGCTTTCGGCATCGCCCTTTCAAGGCCGGGCCTGGCCCTGAGGGCCTGCCGCCGGAACGTGCAATGCGGGGCTCGGGGCGATACGGGGGCGCAGGGCGCGATGCGCGGGGGCGCGGGGCGCACGCGAGCGACGAGCAGCGACGAGGAGCTCCTGCCATGAGCACGAGAGATCTGCAAGGTGCCTCGCCTCCCGGGCCCGGGGCGCGTGTGGTGCTGATGCTCGCCGACGGCACGAGCCATTACGGGCGGGGCCTCGGCGCCTATGGCACCACGGTCGGCGAGATCTGTTTCAATACCTCGATGACCGGCTATCAGGAGATTCTGACCGATCCCTCCTACGCCGGGCAGATCGTGACCTTCACCTTCCCCCATATCGGCAATGTCGGCGCCAATGCCGAGGATATCGAGACGCTCGGCATCGCCGCCCGCGGCCTGGTGCTGGCAACCGACATCACCGCGCCTTCGAACTGGCGGGCGGCGCAGACGCTCGATTCCTGGCTCAAGTCCCGCGGCCTGATCGGCATCAGCGGCCTCGATACCCGCCGCCTGACCCGGCGCATCCGCGACCAGGGCCCCGCCACCGCCGTGCTCTGCCACGACGCGGAAGGGCGCTTCGATCTCGCCGACTTGCAGCGGCAGGCGGCGGACTGGCCGGGGCTCGAAGGCATGGATCTCGCCAAAGAGGTAAGCTGCACGCAAGGCTATGAATGGACCGAGACGCGCTGGCGGATGGGCCAGGGCTTCGGCCACCTGGAGACGCCGCGCTTTCACGTCGTCGCCATCGATTACGGCATCAAGCGCAACATCCTGCGCAGCCTGGCGACGCTGGGCTGCCGGGTGAGCGTGCTGCCGGCCACCGCGAGCGCCGAGGACGTGCTGGCGCGCCGGCCCGACGGCATCTTCCTCTCCAACGGCCCGGGCGATCCGGCGGCCACCGGGACCTATGCCGTCCCGGTCATCCGGGAGCTGATCGCCTCGGGGCGGCCCTTGTTCGGCATTTGCCTTGGCCACCAGATGCTGGCGCTGGCGATCGGCGGGCGGACGGCGAAGATGGCGCGCGGCCATCGCGGCGCCAACCACCCGGTGAAGGACCTCACCACCGGCAAGGTCGAGATCACCAGCCAGAACCACGGTTTCGTCGTGGTGCCGGAATCGCTTCCCGCCAGCGTCGAGGCGACGCACGTCTCCCTCTTCGATGGCTCCAATGAAGGCTTCCGCTTCAAGGAAAGGCCGATCTTCTCGGTGCAATACCACCCCGAAGCCTCGCCCGGCCCGCAGGACAGCCATTACCTCTTCGATCGTTTCGTCGGCCTCATGAAGACCCATGCCTAAACGCACCGACATCTCCTCGATCCTCATCATCGGCGCCGGCCCGATCGTCATCGGCCAGGCCTGTGAGTTCGATTATTCCGGCACCCAGGCGTGCAAGGCGCTGCGCGAGGAGGGCTATCGCGTCGTGCTGGTCAATTCCAACCCGGCGACGATCATGACCGATCCCGAGCTGGCGGACGCGACCTATGTCGAGCCGATCACGGCCGAGATCCTGGCCAAGATCATCGAGAAGGAACGGCCAGACGCGCTGCTCCCGACCATGGGCGGACAGACGGCGCTGAACGCCGCCATGCAGCTGGCCGAGAACGGCACCCTCAATCGTTTCGGCATCGAGCTGATCGGCGCCTCGCGCGAGGCCATCGCCATGGCCGAGGACCGCGATCTGTTCCGCCAGGCGATGCGGCGCATCGGCCTCGACATGCCCAGGAGCGCCATCGCCCGCACCCTCGCCGATGCCCGCGACGCGCTCGGCAGCATCGGGCTGCCGGCCATCATCCGCCCCTCCTTCACGCTCGCCGGCACCGGCGGCGGCATCGCCTATAACCGCGAGGAATTCGAGGAGATCGTCACCCGCGGGCTCGACGCTTCCCCCACGACCGAGGTGCTGATCGAGGAATCGGTCCTGGGCTGGAAGGAATACGAGATGGAGGTGGTGCGCGACCGCAACGACAATTGCATCATCGTCTGCTCGATCGAGAACGTCGATCCCATGGGCGTGCATACCGGCGATTCCATCACCGTCGCGCCGGCGCTGACCCTGACCGACAAGGAATACCAGATCATGCGCGACGCCGCGATGGCGGTGCTGCGCGAGATCGGCGTCGAGACCGGCGGCTCCAACGTGCAATTCGCCGTCGATCCCAAGGACGGGCGGCTCGTCGTCATCGAGATGAACCCGCGGGTTTCGCGCTCCTCCGCGCTCGCCTCGAAGGCAACCGGATTTCCCATCGCCAAGGTGGCGGCGAAGCTTGCGATCGGCTACACGCTGGACGAACTCGACAACGACATCACCGGCGTGACCCCGGCCTCCTTCGAGCCGACCATCGATTATGTCGTGACCAAGATCCCGCGCTTTACCTTCGAGAAGTTCCCCGGCGCCGAGCCGCTGCTCACCACCGCGATGAAATCGGTCGGCGAGGCGATGGCGATCGGCCGCAGCTTTGGCGAAAGCCTGCAAAAGGCGCTGCGCTCGATGGAGACCGGCCTGACCGGCCTGAACGAGATCGCGATCCCGGGCAGCGGCGACCGCGAGGCGGTGATCGCCGCCTTGAGCCGCCCGACGCCCGACCGCCTGCTGGTCATCGCCGAAGCCTTTCGGCGCGGCCTGAACCAGGCCGAGATCTATGCCGCCTGCAAATACGACCCCTGGTTCCTGGGTCAGATCCAGGCGCTGGTGCAAACGGAAGCCTTAGTGCGGGCGGAGGGCCTTCCGAATGACGCGGCGGCGCTGCGGCGGCTGAAGAAGCAGGGCTTCTCGGACGCCAGGCTGGCCGAGCTTTGCGGCCTGAGCCCGGCCGAGGTGGCGGCGGCGCGCGCCAGGCTCAACGTCCATCCCGCCTTCAAGCGCGTCGATACCTGTGCCGCCGAATTCGCCTCCCGCACGCCCTATCTCTATTCGAGCTACGAGGGCGGCAACGAGGACGGCACGCTTGATCCCGCCGATTGCGAGGCCGATCCCTCCACCCGCACCAAGATCATGATCCTGGGCGGCGGCCCCAACCGCATCGGCCAGGGCATCGAATTCGATTATTGCTGCGTTCATGCCGCCTATGCGCTGTCGGAGGCGGGTTTCGAGACCATCATGGTCAATTGCAACCCCGAGACCGTCTCGACGGACTACGACACGTCGGACCGGCTCTATTTCGAGCCGCTGACCGTCGAGGACGTGCTCGAGATCGTCCGGATCGAGAGCGCCAAGGGCCGGCTTGCCGGCGTCATCGTGCAGTTCGGCGGCCAGACGCCGCTCAAGCTCGCCCATGGGCTGGAACAGGCGAACGTGACCATTCTCGGCACCTCGCCCGACGCCATCGACCTGGCGGAGGACCGGCAGCGCTTTCAGCAGCTCATCGCCAAGCTCGGCCTGCGCCAGCCGGCGAGCGGCATCGCCACCGATACGGCGCAGGCGGCGGCCGTGGCGGCAACGATCGGCTTCCCGGTGATGATCCGCCCCTCCTACGTGCTCGGCGGGCGCGGCATGGAGATCGTGCACGATTCCACCTCGCTCGAACGCTACATGCACGAGGCGGTGAAATTGTCCGGCACCTCGCCGGTGCTGATCGACCGCTATCTTCAGGACGCGATCGAGGTCGATGTCGATTGCCTGGCCGACGGCAAGACCGCCTTTGTCGCCGGCATCATGGAACATATCGAGGAAGCCGGCATTCATTCCGGCGACAGTGCCTGCGTCCTGCCGCCCTACAGCCTGAGCCCCGCCGTGGTCGGCGAAATCCGCCAACAGACCGAAGCGCTGGCCAGGGCGCTCAACGTCATCGGCCTGATGAACGTGCAATATGCGGTGAAGGGCAGCGACATCTACATCCTGGAGGTCAATCCGCGCGCCAGCCGCACGGTACCGTTTGTTGCCAAGGCGGTCGGCATCCCGATCGCCAAGATCGCCTC
>CALCYJ010000350.1 GCA_937905845.1 uncultured Rhodospirillales bacterium | reverse complement strand
CCTCGGCATGGTCGCGGCGGTGGCGCTGGGATTATCCTCGGCGATGTCGCTGGTCGCCTCCACCGGCGGCGTCACCTTGCTGCCGCTTTATGCGCAAAACCTGCTCTCGCCGTCGGTTGTCATTCGCCCCTTGCAAGGCGAGGCGCCGGTGATCGATCTGGTCTTGGGCTATAACCGGGCGAATAGCTCGCCGCTGCTCAAGCGTTTTCTCTCCCGCATCGATGAATTGATCGCCAGCGTTTCGCAACAGGCGAAGGGCGGACGCCCCGGCGCCGGATGATGGTCTAAGGCTGCCGTCGCCTTGCATCGAGACGAGGCATCAGCGGTCTGCGGAAGAGCGTTGGAAAGACCGACCGGATCCAGCGGTTGCCGGGCTCGCGGTGGAAGCGTTCGTGCCAGTATTGGAAAATCTCGATCTTCGGCAGCTTGATCGGCGGCTTGATCACTTCGAGGCCGAGGTCCTCCGCCAGCACGGTCGCGATGCTCAAGGGCAGCGTCGCCACCGTGTCGGTGTGCTTGGCCATGACGGCGGCGGCGATGAACATCGGCACCCGGCAAACGATGTTCTCCGCCGGGATCGCGGCTTCGATGGCACGCTCGGCCAATTGATGCGCATGGCCGGTTCCGGAGGTCGAGACGAGCACATGCTTCTCCGCGGCCAAGGCCCGGCTCGACGGTTCGGGGCCGAGCCGCGGATGGCCTTTCCGGACGACGCAGACGTATTTTTCGACCCATAGGAGCTGCCGCCGAATGCCTTTGACGAGCGATGGGAAGGCCCCCATTGCGAAATCGAGCTTTCCCGATTCGAGCCAGGCCTCGAGCCGTTCGGCGTCGAGCTGCATGACCTGCAGGCGCACATGGGGCGCCTCCTCGCGCAGCAAGGTGACGAGCGGCGGCAGCAGCTTGATGACGCCGGCATCGACGACGCAGAAGCCGAAGGTCCGATCCGAAGTCCGAGGATCGAAGGAGAGATGCTCGCTGCGCAGCCGGCGCAGGCGATCGAGGATGGCGGTCACGGGCGCCGCCAGTTCCAACGCCTTGGGCGTCGGCTCCATGCGCAGCGACACGCGGATGAAAAGCGGATCGTCGAAGTAGCGGCGCAGATGCGCCAGCGTCTTGCTGAGCGCGGGCTGGCTTACCTCCAGCACCTGTGCCGCGCGGGTGAGGCTGTGCTCGCGCAGCAGCACGTCGAGGGCCCGCAAATGATGCAGGCTGAGATCGCCTCCATAACCAAATGGAATGGCCTTCATAGCTATAGATTTATAGCATAGGCCGGCGGACCGGGCATAGCCTGATAACGACTGAAGCTCCCCGGCGCCCTCGGCGCCCTTGAAGAACGAGCGCAGCAAACAGGGAGAGGATCGCCATGCGGCCGAGCCCGGAACCGGATGACCGCACCGTCCGCGCCGCCGCGTCCCGTCGCGACCGGCCTCGTGAAACGGGCGCCCCGCCCCCGCCAAGCCGCCGCCGGATCGCCCCAATCCATCGCCAGAACACAATGAATGCCCGGATCAGGGCCGAGAAGGATGCGGGCGCGCGCCTCGCCGGGGCGCGCCGGAGCGCATTCACGGAAGGGAGGGCGTAGGCCATGCTGCGGACGGGCGAGCAATATCTTGCGGCGCTGAACGACGGACGAAACGTCTGGGTCGGGAACGAGAAGATCGACAATGTCGCGACCCATCCGGCGACGCGCCATTACGCGGCGCGGATCGCGGAGTTCTATGACCTCCACCGCCGGGAGGAGCTGCAGGACGCCCTCACCTATGTCGACGAGACGGGCGAGCGGCGCTCGATGATGTGGTATCTGCATCGCAGCAAGGAAGGGCTGGTCCGCAAGCGGAAGTACCACGAATTCATCATGAAGCATTTCGTGGCGGCGTCGTTGCCGCGCACGCCCGACGTCAACAACTACATGCTGGTGACCTATGTCGACGACCCGCAGCCCTGGGAAGATGCCGCGGTCGGCGCCGAGGGGAGAGGACTCGCCAAGAGCATCACCGACTTCTACGCCTTCGCGATGGAGAACGACCTCAATGTCGCGCCGCATTTCGTCGATCCGCAGGCCGACCGCTCGAACCCCGATGCGCATGCCGCCTCGCCCGCGCTGCGCGTGACGGAGGTCAACGACCAGGGCATCGTGGTCAACGGCGTCAAGGCGCTCGGCACCGCCTCGCCCTTCGCCGATTTTCTGCATATGGGCGTGTTCTTTCGGCCGGGCGCGCTCGGCAACCAGGTCATCTACGCGGTCTGTCCGGCCAATGCGAAAGGCGTCACCATCATCTGCCGGGAAAGCGTCGTCAAAGCCGATGCCACGGAGCATCCGCTGGCGGCGCAGGCCGACGAGCTCGACAGCATGCTGCTGTTCGAGAACGTCTTCATCCCGTGGAAATACGTCTTCCACATCGGCAATCCCGAACATGCCCGGCTCTACCCGCAGCGCGTCTTCGACTGGGGCCATTATCACGCGCTCATCCGCCAGGCGGTGCGCGCCGAGCTGATGGCCGGGCTGGCGATCCTCGTCACCGAGCATCTGGGCACCAGCAAGATCGACGCCGTGCAGACGCGGGTGGCGAAGATCATCGGCTTTCAGCAATCGACCTATGCGCATGTCGTCGCGTCGGAGGAACTTGGTTTCTATACGCCGGGCGGTCTCTACAAGCCGAATATCCAGATCTTCAATTTCGGACGCGCCTACTTCCTGCAGCATTTCACCGCGATGACCCACGAGCTCATCGATTTGTGCGGACGCAGCGCGATCATGTTTCCGACCGAAGAGCAGTGGCAGGATGCGACGCTGCGCCCCTGGCTCGAGCGGCTGAACAAGGGCCCCAAGGGGATGCCCTACGACCGCGTCAGGCTCGGGCGCGTCATCCGCGACCTCTATCTGACGGATTGGGGCGGCCGCTTGATGATGTTCGAGAATTTCAACGGAACGCCGCTTCAGACTCTGCTCACGCTCACCATGCGCCGCGCGGAATTCTCGGGCTCCGGCCCCTTTGCGCGCTTCGCCCGGCAGGTCGCCGGCATCGAACTGACCGAGGATCAGATGACGGAATACAAAGTCACCGTCGGCTACGCCAAAGCCCAGGATTCGGCCGCCTGCCAAGAAGACCTTTCGGCGGCGGCGGCGAGCGCGTGAGCCGCCGCCGCCCCGGATGATGATTCGGCGGACGCAAAGACACGAATATTGCGGGAGACGGCACGATGTATGACGGCGCCTCGCTTCTCGAAATCATCGTCCGGATTCTCATGTCCGGCTTCTTCCTGGTCACCATTGCGCCCAATGCGAACAAGACCCAGCTCAA
>CALCYJ010000349.1 GCA_937905845.1 uncultured Rhodospirillales bacterium | reverse complement strand
GTTTTTCGGCCAGTGAAATCGCGCAGTACATCGCCATCGCCTTCCGCGGCCTGCTGGAAGCCCACGACCGCAGCCAGTTCGACTTCTTCGGCTATTCGCTGGCCCCGCTCGTCCGCGATGATTTCACCGACTTCTTCCACGATGCCTTCGGCCGCTTCCACGATCTCAGCACCGCCTCCTTCCGCGCCACCGCCGAGCAGATCCACGACGACGGCATCGACATCCTGATCGATCTGGCCGGCCATACCCGCTTTTCGCGCCCGGGGATCTTCGCGCTGAAGCCGGCACCGCTCCAGGCGCATTATCTCGGCTATTCCTCCACCATCGGCGGCGATCTCCTGCAATATCTCATCACCGACCATCGCCAGGTCGCGCCCGGCGCCGAGCAATATTTCGCCGAGAGGCTCGTCTATCTCCCCGACACGTTCATGGCGACGACGCGGGCGCCGGTAAGCCCAAAGCCGGTCACGCGCGCCGATTTCGGCCTGCCCGAGAACAGGCTGGTCTTCTGCAATTTCAACGCTCATTACAAGTTCGAGCCGCGCCTCTTCGGCATCTGGATGCGGCTGCTCAAGCGCCTGCCCGGCAGCGTCCTGTGGCTGATGCACGGCACAGTGTCGAGCGACCGCAACCTGCGGCTGGAAGCCCGTCATCGCGGCATCGATCCCGAACGGCTGATCTTCTCGCGCAAGATCGCCCACCCGCTCCATCTGGCGCGCCACGGCCTGGCCGATCTCGCCCTTGACACGCTCCATCACGGCGGCGGCGTCACCACGGTCGATGCGCTATGGACCGGCGTTCCGGTGGTGACGATCGCAGGCGAGAGCCCGCCGTCGCGCAACGGCGCCAGCCTGCTGCATGCCGCCGGCCTCAAGGATCTCGTCGCCGGCAGCATCGACGAATACGAGGCCATCGCCTTCGCCCTGGGTGCGGCGCCCGAAAAGCTGGCGGCGCTGCGGGCGCGGCTTCAGGCCGGCCGCGACCGCGAGCCGCTGTTCGACACCGAGCGGCTGACCCGCCATCTCGAAATCGCCTATCGCATGATGTGGGAGCGCTGGCTCGCGGGCGAAGAGCCGGCAAGCTTCGACGTGCCGGCGCTGCCTAAGCGCGCCTGAGGACGGCGTCAGGCCTTGGCGAGGCCTGCGGCGATCTCGTCGGCAACCTCGGCAAACGAGGGATTGCTCCAGCCGTAGAGCGCCTGCTCGCGCCGCATTTCCAGGCTCGAATGGGGCACCAGGATTCCCGCGGCGACATCCGGTGGCGTCGCGGACGGCCGCACCAGGGCAGGATCGGCGCCGAGCGCCCGGGCAAGGCTTGAAGCGAGATCGGCATAGGGAAGGTCGCGGGCGCCGGTATAGTGGAAGACGCCCGGCTCGCGCCCGGCGGCAAGCTTCAGGATCAGCGCCGTCACGCCGGAAAGCGCTACCGGCGCCAGCACCATGTCGGAGAAGGGCGTGATCCCCTCTCCCGCCGCAAGCCGCGCGCGCCATTCCCGCAGCATTGGCAGGTCGGGGTCGAGCACCTTGGACAGGCGCAGCACCGCCGCCCCGCCGCGCCGCGCCGCCGCCTCGCCCAAAGCCTTCTGGCGGCCATATTCGGTGCGCGGGCAGGGCGGATCGTCCCGCTCGCGCAGCGGCACCTGCCCGTCGAACACTTTGTCGCTCGAAAGATAGAGGCACCAGGCGCCGGCCGTCCGCAGGCGGGCTGCCAGCAATGCCGGCGCGGTGACATTGACCGCGAGGGCCGAGGCCGGATCGGATTGGCAAGCCGCCAGGCGCGCCACCGCCGCCGTGATCACCGCGCCCCCGACTAGTGGCAGCGCCGGCCAGGAAGCGGGATCGCCAAGATCGAGCGCGATATCGCCCTGACCCGGGCGCCTCGACGTCGTCAGCACCCGGAGCCCGCGTTTCCGCGCCGCCGCCGCGAGCGCCCGGCCGATGAGGCCGTCGCCGCCGATGACCAGAAGATCGGCCGTAGCCGTCACGTCCGCCGCGGCCCGCAGCACAGGGCGAAATAGTAATGCGCCATCGGATAGAAGCCGGTATGCACCACCTCGTCGTTCATCGAAAAGATGAAGACGTTGTGGTAATGCCGCGCCATCGCCTGTTTGAGATCGGGCGCGTGCTTGCAATTGACATGGCCGATGCGGCTCTGGGGCGAGGCATGGGCCTGGGAGGCCAAGGACGGCATGCCGATCAGCGCCACGCCGTGCGCGCTCAGCGAGGCGGTGATATTGGCGAGGAAGGAATCTTCGCGCGCGGGCTCGATATGCTCCAGCACGTCGAGGCTATAGACGCCGTCGAACCGCTCCCGGTGCGGCCCCGCCAGCATGTCGTGCACGCCAAGCTCGATCGGCCATTTCGGGTCCTGCTGACCCGCGGCATCGCGGATGAACACGGGATCGATGTCGGTCGCGGTGAGATGGCCGACCTCCGCCCGCACGATGCGGCCGGCGAAGGCATCGGCGCAGCCGATCTCGATAACGCGGTTTTTGCCGCTCAGCATCTTGGCGACGAACTTGTACCGCGACAGCATGAAGAGGAGCCGCCGCGGGTCGTCCCGCCACGTCTGGTTGCTCATGATGCCGAACCGCGACAGGCCGTCCTTGAGGGCCATGTCCAGTTCGAACTGGTATTGCGGCTCGCGGGTCTTCAGGGCGGCGCCCT
>CALCYJ010000348.1 GCA_937905845.1 uncultured Rhodospirillales bacterium | reverse complement strand
GACGCGCAAGGTGGCCGGCCCGAGAAAGTTGCGCTCATAGTTGCTCGGGCGCCAGATCGGCAGGCCGGGCCCCTGATTGATGGCGATCGGCGCGTCGAGCACCAGGCTGGACGGCGTGAAACCATGATCGAGCGCGGCGGTATAGACGATCGGCTTGAACGCCGAGCCGGTCTGGCGCTGCGCCTGGATGGCGCGGTCGAACTGGCTCAGGTCGTGGCTCCAACCGCCGACCAGCGCCAGCACCCGCCCGGTATGCGGGTCCATCACCACCATGCCGCCCTCGACATTGGGGATCTGTTCCAGCGTGAAGGCATGCGCCGGCCCCGCATCGAGCAGCTCGACCGCGATCAGATCGCCTGCGGCCAGGACATCGGCGGGCTTGCGCACCGGCGGCCCGAGCGTCTGATCGCGCCGCGTCGGCCGCGCCCAGCGCAATTGCGCCAGCGCAATGTCGCCTTCGCTGCCGTCGCTCAAACCGATATGCGCCCCTTTTGCATCGAGCGACAGCACCAGCGCCAGGCGCCAGGCGGGCTGGAAACCCAGCGGAACCGGCGCCTTGGCCAGCGCCGCGGCCCAGCCCGGGCCGGCATCGAGATGGCCGAGCGGACCGCGCCAGCCGTGCCTTCGGTCATAGGATTCGAGCCCGTCGTGGAAGGCTTTCTCCGCCATCTGCTGCAACGTGGGATTGAGGCTGGTGCGGACGGCGAGACCGCCTTCATAAAGCGCCTGATCGCCATAGCGCACGGCCAGATCGCGCCGTACCTCGGCCGTGTACCAATCGGCCTGGACGGTGTGCTGCGCGCCGGCGAGATGAACCTCCAGCGGCGTCTGCTTGGCCGCCTGGGCTTGCGCGGCGGTTATATAGCCGTTGTCGGTCATGCGATCGATCACCCAATCGCGCCGGTCCTTGGCGCGGGCGGGGAAATGCACCGGGTTGTAATTGTTCGGCCCCTTGGGCAGGGCGCCGAGAAAGGCCGCCTCGGCGATCGTCAGCTGATCGAGCGGCTTGTCGAAATAATGCAGGGCGGCGGCCGCCACGCCGTAGGTCCCGGCCCCGAGATAGATCTCGTTCAGATAGAGTTCGAGGATCTTGTCCTTGCTGAAGGCGCGGTCGATGCGGAAGGCCAGGATCGCTTCCTTGATCTTGCGCGAGAGCGAAATCTCGTCGCTGAGCAGGAAATTCTTCGCCACCTGCTGGGTGATGGTGGAGGCGCCGACGGGGCGGCGATGGCTGCCGAAATTGGCGACATCGGTCAGGAAGGCGCGGACCACGCCCACCGGATCGATGCCGGGATGGGTATAGAAATTCTTGTCCTCGGCCGAGATGAAAGCATCGATCACGCGCTTGGGGATGGCGGCCACCGGCACGAACAGCCGCTGCTCGCGCGCGAACTGCCCCATTAGCTCGCCATCGCCCGCATAGACCCTGGTCGTGACCGGCGGGTTGTAATGGGCGAGCTGATCGAAATTGGGCAGATCGCGGCCGTAATGCCAGATCACATAAAGGCCCACGACGCCGGCCGCAGCCCCGAGCAGCAGCGCCAGGCCGAACAGAAACCCGATAAAACGCAGTAACCGCATTGCTTAAATCGCCACTCACAGCCTGTCCGGGAACCCGCGGAACCCGCGGTTCCAAGCTCAAGAACAGGCGTCAAAACAATCGCTTGGCGTCCTTCGACCCTTCCCGCGGCGGGAGGATCGAGCCTCTCGTCGGCGGGCATGACGGGAGCGGACCTGCCGCCGCCGCCGTCACCGAAACGGGCTATTTGCCCCCGCCGGGCGCCTCCCGTCAACCGCCGTGGTATCGGTTAAGCCCTAAGCCGGGGCGGCGGGGTGGACCCGGCCCTGCTGCCGCGGCGATGGCTTCGGCGGGCGTGAGCGATAAATCGTTTGAGATCTGGCGCCTGCCGCCTGTATCATGTGGTTGCGAATCTCCGCGTTCCCGCCTGCCGCTGCCATCGGTCGATGGCCGGCCGGGCCGCTCGGCGATCGCGAGCCCGAGTACGTTTGCCGGCCCAGGATCGACGGGCCGGCGCGTCGACGGTCCGGCGGCAGATTGTCCGCCGTGAGCGTTGGTGGCCGGCGGATAGGCCGGCCCGCTGAACGTCGTTGTCCGGCCGGATGTGCCGGCTGGCGATGTCAAGGGGTCGTGTCCCGCCGTGGCGTCAGACCCGCGGAGTATGATGGAACCCCGAAGCCGGCCGCCCTGCGAGGGACGGTGGTGGCGGAGAGCCCAGTCCTCGTTGCGCCAGCGGGCGCCGGCCGTAGCGTGCGGCCATAGGGTCCGCTGTAGCTTTTCAGACGAGTCGATGGCCTCCCCCACAGGCTTCGCCTGATCAAGGACGGCTTGCTGCCTGTTGTTCGCGCGGGCGGCACGCCGTTGTGGAGTTTATGCCAAATGGCAAAGCGTATGCTGATCGACGCTACGCATCCGGAAGAAACCCGGGTGGTGGTGGTCAAAGGAACCCGCCTCGAAGAATTTGATTTCGAAACTTCGACCAAGCTGCCCCTGAAGGGCAATATCTATCTCGCCAAGGTCGTCCGAGTCGAGCCGTCGCTACAGGCGGCCTTCGTGGAATATGGCGGCAACCGCCATGGCTTCCTGGCCTTCAGCGAAATCCACCCCGATTATTACCAGATCCCGATCGCCGATCGTCAGGCGCTGCTCGCCCGTCAGGCGGCCGAGGCCGCGGCGGAGGAAGAGGCGGCCGAGGCCGCCGCCGATGCCGCCGCCGCCCGCGAGCCGGAAGAGGCCGCCGCGCACGCCCGGGGCGAGAGTGCCGAAGACGGCGAGCCTGCGGCCGAGGCGGAAACGTCCGCGCCCGAGCCCGAGCCGGACTTCGGCTTTGCCTCCGACGGGCCCGGCACCCTGGCGGCATCGACCCACCAGACGATGGTGAGCAGCCCCGCGTTCGACGCGGTAGCGGATGATCACGGGGCGGATGATCACGGGGCGGCGGATCGGGGCGATAATGCGGCCGAGGCCGGTTCCGATAGCGCGGCCGAAGACGGGGCGGCGGATGCGCCCTCCGGCTGGCCGTCGTTCCCCGATCTTGCCGAAGGTGAGCCGGCGACGGCAGACCCGGCCGCGGCGACCGGGTCCGACGGCGCGATGCCGGCGCCCGAAGGCGGACCTATCGAGGGCGGCGCGGGCGAGAGCGCGCCTGGAACCCTGGCCGGGAACGTCGTGAGCGTCGAGAACGACGGGGCGGCGGACGTCACCTCGGTCGGCGGCGATGATCTTGACGAAGTGGCGCCGCGCCGCTCCAACGCACCCTATCGCGCCTACAAGATCCAGGAAGTGATCAAGCGCCGGCAGATCCTGCTGATCCAGGTGGTGAAGGAGGAGCGCGGCAACAAGGGCGCGGCGCTCACCACCTTCATCTCGCTGGCCGGGCGCTATTGCGTCCTCATGCCGAACACGGCGCGTGGCGGCGGCATCAGCCGCAAGATCGTCTCGGCGATCGACCGCAAGCGGCTGAAGGCGATCGTCTCCGACCTCGATGTGCCGGGCGGCATGGGCGTCATCCTGCGCACCGCGGGGCTCGATCGTTCCAAGGCAGA
>CALCYJ010000347.1 GCA_937905845.1 uncultured Rhodospirillales bacterium | reverse complement strand
GCACCGCCGTGCGCGTCGCACCGCCGTGCGCGTCGCACCGCCGTGCGCGTCGCACTCGCAGTGCCCGCGGCACCGGAGTGCGCGTCGCACCGCCGTGCGCGCCGCACCCGGGCGGGATATTAGGGGGGTGAGGGGGCGGTGGCAATGCTTGGCTTCGCCTTGATTGACAGGGGCGGGCGCAACCCTTATCACCCTGGCCTCAAGGCGGGAGGGTGGCGGATGGATTTCGATCTGACCGAAGAGCAGCGATCGTTCCAGGACATGGCGCGCGCTTTTGCCACCGAACGGATGCTGCCGGACGCGGCGGCCTGGGACGAGGGGAAGATCTTTCCAGAAGCCGTCCTGCGCGCCGCGGCCGAGCTTGGCTTCGGCGGCATCTATGTGCGCGAGGATGTCGGCGGCTCGGGCCTGACGCGGCTGGATGCGGCGATCATTTTCGAGGAACTGGCCGCGGGCTGCACCTCCACCGCCGCCTATATCTCGATCCACAATATGGCGGCGTGGATGATCGATCGCTTCGGCAGCGACGAGCAGCGCCGGCGCTTTCTCCCCAAACTTTGCCGCATGGAGCATTTCGCCAGCTACTGCCTGACCGAGCCCGATGCCGGCTCGGACGCCGCGGGGCTGAAGACCAAGGCGGTTCTGGACGGCGATCATTACGTGCTGAACGGCACCAAGGCCTTCATCTCGGGCGGCGGCCGGTCGGATCTCTATGTCTGCATGGTGCGGACGGGGGGCGCGGGTGCGGGCGGCGTCTCGTGCATCGTGGTGGAGACGGGGACGCCGGGCTTGAGCTTCGGCGCGCAGGAACGCAAGCTCGGCTGGAATTCGCAGCCGACGGCGATGGTGATCTTCGAGGATTGCCGGGTGCCGGTGGCGAACCGCATCGGGGCCGAGGGCGACGGGTTCAAGATCGCGATGAAGGGGCTCGACGGCGGCCGGCTCAATATCGGCGCCTGCTCGCTTGGCGCCGGCCGCGCCTGCCTGGCGCTGGCGCGCGAGCATATGGGGGTGCGGCGGCAGTTCGGCAAAAGCCTGGCCGGCTTCCAGGCGCTGCAATTCAAGCTCGCGGACATGGCGACGGCGCTGGAGGCGGCGCGGCTGATGATCCGGCGGGCGGCCTCGAGCCTCGATGCGGGAAGTGGGGAGGCGACCTTCCATTGCGCCATGGCCAAGCGCCTGGCCACCGACGCCGGCTTCGAGGTGTGCAACGAGGCGCTCCAGATTTTCGGCGGCTACGGCTATCTCAAGGATTATCCGGTGGAGCGCTATCTGCGCGACGTGCGGGTGCACCAGATCCTAGAAGGGACCAACGAGATTATGCGGGTGATCATCGCCCGCCGTCTCCTGGAGCAGGGCGCGGCGCTCTGAGCCGGCCGGCGTTTTACCGTATGTTCCACCTTCAAGGGCCGGCTGTGACATGAACGAAACCGCGGAAATCCTCTGCACATTTGCGGAAGGCGGGCTTGCGAGCGTCCTGCTCAACCGGCCGCAGGCTTTGAACGCCCTGACGCGGGAAATGGCGGTGGCGCTCGATGCCGCGCTCACCGCCTGGACGGCGGATGATCGCGTCAAGGCGGTGGTGATCCGCGGCGCCGGCGGCCGTGCCTTTTGTGCCGGCGGCGACATCCGGCGGCTTTACGACGAGGGCCGCGCCGGCGGCCGCTACCCTTACGACTTCTACCGCGACGAATATTGCTGCAACGCGCGGCTGCACCATTTCCCGAAACCCTATGTGGCGCTGCTGGATGGGATCGTCATGGGCGGCGGCGTCGGCGTGTCGGTGCATGGCAGCCACCGGGTGGTGACGGAAAACACGCTCTTCGCCATGCCCGAGACCGGCATCGGCCTCTTTCCCGATGTCGGCGGCACGTTCTTCCTGCCGCGCCTGCCGGGTGCGCTCGGCCTGTATCTCGGGCTGACGGGAGCGCGGCTCAAGGCGGCGGACGCGCTTCACGCCGGCATCGGCGGCTGCCACGTCCCGGCGGCGCGGCTGGACGAGATGGTGGCGGCGCTGGCGGCGGCGCTGAAAGCGGCCCCGGCCGCGGCGGCGCGGGCCACGGTGGATACGGTGCTCGCCCGTTTCCATGTCGATCCGGGACCGCCGCCGCTGGCGGCGCAGCGGGCGATGATCGACCGGGTCTTCGCCCAGGCGAGCGTGGACGAGATCCTGGCGGCGCTGGCGGCGGAGGCGGGCGATTTCGCCGCCGGCCTGCTGGCGGGGCTCAAGACCAAGTCGCCGACCAGCCTCAAGCTCACCCACCGGCAGATCCGCGCCGGGATCGGCCGCCCGTTCGAGGATTGCATGCGGCTCGAATGGCGCATGGTCAATCGCATCGTCGCCGGCCATGATTTCTACGAGGGCAC
>CALCYJ010000346.1 GCA_937905845.1 uncultured Rhodospirillales bacterium | reverse complement strand
GATTTCTGCCCTCAAGGGAATCCCCGATTCAAATAAAACCGAACACGCTCTAGCGTCGCGGCGGACGGGAATGAGACAGGACGAGTGACGGCTGCGGGCAGCGCGGCCGCGCCTCAGGAGGCTGGAATTTCCTCGATGGCATCGACGCGGTCGGGATAGAAGGCGAGGTAGCTGTCGATGCCGGCCACCGCCGGGTAGGGCCCCTCATAGGTCCAGACGGCATTCTCGGCCCGCCGGTCGCCGACACGGATCGTATAGTAGGACGCCTCGCCTTTAAACGGGCAGGTTGTATGATGCGGCGTGCGTTGCAGCAGCGTCATATCGACGTCGGAGCGGGGTATGTATTGAACCGGCGGCAGGGTCGCTTCGCGGAGCGTGAGGGCCTGGCGCGTATCGGCGATAACGCGGCCGGCGAAGCGGATTGTGACCCGGTGCGGATTGGCCGCGATGGCAATCGGGTGGTTCCGGTCGGGGATCTTCATGGCAATGGCCTGATTTGCGGCGGGCTTGGCGCAGGCGCCCAGGCTAGCACCGGAAGGCCCCGCTGCGCCAGCGGCCCGTCTTGCGGAAAAGCGGAATGACCCTCGTCTACAAAGAAGGATGGGAAAACAATCGCTTGGCGCCCTGTCTCCAGCTTCCGCCAGGAAGCGGGATTCTGGACCGCCGCCTGGCCCGCTTCCTCTTCCGCGCGTTGCCTCTTGCTTTGGCGCGCGCGGATAATTATGGTAAGGGCAGCAGTCTACGCTACGGCTCGCCTTGCCGCCTCGCCTAAAGACTTTCGTCCTCCGGCGCGACTTCAAGACCGTTCGGTAAGCAACGATTGTCCCGTGAAGTGGCTGTGGCTTATTCACGGTGTCTTGTAATCCGTCACGCAACAGGAGGCTAGAATGTCTACCGGCACCGTCAAATGGTTCAATCCGACCAAGGGTTTCGGCTTTATTACGCCGAGCGACGGCGGTAAGGACGTGTTCGTTCACATCACCGCTGTGCAGGCGGCGGGCCTGCCGGGCCTGAACGAGGGGCAGAAGGTCAGCTACGAGATCAAGGTCGAGCGCGGCAAGTCGGCGGCCGGCAATCTGCGCCTCGGCTGAGGCTGCGTCCCGGTTTGCTTCGGCGTGCCAGCCGGAGCCCGGCCTCCATACGGCGAACGGCGGTCCCTGCGGGCCGCCGTTTTCGTTTGGAGCTCGATCCGGAGCGTTGAACTGAATTAAGAAGATAGAAAATTACTATTATTTATCAATAAGATATATAATTTTACTCTTGTATTAATTGAAGATAACGACCGGCGCCGCGGCCGGCGATAAAGCCGCTGGAAAAAGCCGCTTGCAGCAGATAGCCGCCGGTGGGCGCTTCCCAGTCGAGCATTTCGCCGGCGACGAAAAGGCCGGGGAAGCGGCGCAGCATGAGGTCCGCATCCACTTCGGCGAAATCAATGCCGCCGGCGGAAGAGATGGCGCGGGCGAGCGGCTGGATGCCGCAGAGCGGCACTTCGAGCGCCTTGATATGGCGGGCGAGGCGGCCGGCGTCCGCCCGGTCGGCCGGCGATACCAACTCGTGCAGCAGCGCCGATACGATGCCGCGCAGGCCAAGCTGCTTGCGCAACGTATTGGCGAGCGAGCCGCTGCCGCGCCGCAGCAGCCGCGCCTGCACATTCTCCGTCGTGAGGTCGGGCTTGAGATCGAGAAGGAGGCAAGCCCGGCCGCTGGTCGCGATCGCCTGCCGCAGGGCCGCGCCCAGGGCATAGAGCGGTCCGCCTTCCAGCCCGTAGCGGGTTATGACGATCTCGCCCCGGGCGGTCTGGCCCTGAAAGGCGAGGGCGAGGCTTTTCAAGGGCTGGCCCTCGGCGCGGGCGAGAAAGGCCGGCGACCAGGCGACGTCGAAGCCGCAATTGGCCGGGGCAAAGGGGACGGCCGCGATGCCGGCGGCGGCGAGATGCGCCACCCCCTGTCCATCGGAGCCGAGTCGCGGCCAGCTTGCCCCGCCGAAGGCCAGAACGGTGGCGCCGGCCGAGGCCTGGTGCCGGCTGCCGTCCGGCCGCTCGAAGCAGCTCATGCCGTCGGCCGTCAAGCCGATCCAGCGGTGCCGGAGGTGAAAGCGCACGCCGGCGGCGCGCAGGCGTCCGATCCAGGCGCGGAGCAGGGGCGAGGCCTTGAGGCCGGTCGGAAATACCCGGCCGCTGCTGCCGACGAAGGTTTCGATGCCGAGCGTGCTGGCGAAGCGGCGCAAATCGTCGGGCGAAAAGGCGTCGAGCCAGCCGCCGACCACCTCGGCCTGCGCGCCATAGCGGCGGCAAAAGGCCTGGAGCGGTTCGGTATGGGTAAGATTGAGGCCGCCGCGCCCCGCCATGAGCAATTTGCGGCCGATGGTCGGCATGGAATCATAGAGATCGACCGCGGCGCCGGCGCCGGCCAGGATTTCGGCTGCCATCAGCCCGGCCGGACCGCCGCCCACCACGATGGCCTCGGGGGCGGCCGCCGACGTCATCGGCCCGCCGTTCAGAGTCTGAGCCGGTGCGGGGCGGCGGCGGGCGGCGGCGGGGGAAGGATTGCGCCGCTAAGGTCGGCCCCGTCCAGATCGGCGCCCGAAAGATCGGCGCCGGTGAGGTCGGCTTCGCGCAGATCGGCCCCGCGCAGATCGGCATTCATCAATCGGGCCTCGCGCAGGACGGCGCCGCGCAGGCAGGCATCGCGCAGCCGGGCCCGGTCGAGATTGGCCGGGCTGCGGCGTTCGCTGCCGCCGAGCCGGATCAGCGGGCCGAGGCGGGCGTGGCCGAGATCGGCGCCGCCGAGATCGGCATGATGCAGGCTTGCACCGCGCAAATCGGCGCCATCGAGCCGGGCCTGGCGCAGATCGGCGAAGGTGAGGCTTGCCATGGCAAGGGTGCTGCGGGACAGATCGGCGCGCCGCAGCACGCTGTAATCAAGCGTCGCGGCCGAGAGATTGCGCTCGGCGAGTGCTGCGTCGCTCAAGTCGATCTCGTTCAGCTCAGCCCGCCTTCCGGCGCGCCCGAGCGATGCCACCCAGATCTCGTGCTGGGCCAGAATGTCGGCCAGGCGGTCGTTGGTGCTGAAAAGCTCGGGCAGGCGGCGCGCGCTGCTGATCTCCAGGCTCGCCGCCGCCGCCTCGTCCAGAATGGCGCCGCGCAGATCGGCGTCCGAGAAAACGGCGCCCGCCAGCGTGACGCCGGTAAGGACGGCGCCGGTCAAACGCGCGTTTTGCAGCTTGGCGCCGGTAAGATCGGCACCTTCGAGAATGGCCCCGATCATGACGGTATGGCGCAGGTCGGCCCCAGAGAGGATTGTGTTGCGCAGCACCGCGTCGGTAAAATCGGCCTGTAGCACGATCGCGTCCGACAGCATGGCGCCGGAGAAATCGGCGCGCCGGGCGGAGATGGCGGTCAGTTCCGCCGCGGTGCCGGCGAAATCGATCTTCTCCAGCAAGCCGACACTGTTGTATTTGGCGAGAGAGGCGAAACGGATATCGGCCTGCACGAGATCGGCGTCGTTCAAATCGGCCCCGCGCAGGCAGATGCCCCGCATGTCGGTGCGCTGAAGATCGGCATGGGCGAGGACGGCCATGCGCAGGTCGGCGGCGAACAGGGTGGCGAAGCGCAGGCGGCTGCCGTCGAGACGGGTCTGGCGCAGGCGGGCGCCGGTGAAATCGGCCTCCGCCAGGTTGCGGTGGCGCAGATCGAGGCTGGAAAGATCGTGAAACGATAGAAGTGCCCGCCGGCCGCCGGGTTGACGGGCCGCATAGCGCTCGTGCAAACGGACGATGGCGTCGAGCTGCCCCTGATCAAGCCGCTTGTAGATTATTGTCGATTCCGCCATGCGCGCTCCGCGCCTACCGCCCCGGACCGGCGCCGTGGCGCCTTCGGAACGGGCGACGTGGCCAAGCACCAGCAATAATCAGCAAGTCTACCTCCCCCTGATTAATGTCATGTTA
>CALCYJ010000345.1 GCA_937905845.1 uncultured Rhodospirillales bacterium | reverse complement strand
GGGCTACGCCTCGGGCAGCCAGGTTCTGTCCTTCGAGCGCCAGGCGGCCAGCCTTTATGGCGAGCGCGGCCAGGTCATGGCGACCATCGCCACCGTCCGCGAGGGCATCGGCGAGGCCAATCTCCAGATCCTCCAGCTTCAGAAGTCCTTTCTCGAATCGGCCGAAAAGGATCTTCGCGACACCGAGACCAAAGCCTATGACATGGAGGAACGGGTGCGGGCGACCACCGATCAGCTCGCCCGCCTTACCGTGCGGGCACCCGCAACGGGCGTCGTCGTCGGCATGAGGGTCCATACGGTCGGCGGCGTCATCGCGCCGGGCGGCGAGATCCTGGACATCGTGCCGAGCGATGATCAGCTCATCGTCGAGGCGCAGATCCACCCCGACGACATCGACAACATCCACCCCGGCCTGCCCGCGACCATCCGCTTCAGCGCCTTCAACCGCAATACCACGCCGGTCATCGCCGGCAAGGTCATCTTCGTCTCGGCCGACCGGATGGTCGAGCAGCGCACCGGCGCCTCCTTCTATACCGTCCGCGTCCAGGTCACGCCCGAAGGCCGCAGCAAACTTGGCAATCTCGATCTCAAGCTGCTGCCGGGCATGCCGGCCGAAGTGATCATCAAGAAGGGCCAGCACACGCTCCTCGACTATCTGACCTCGCCGCTCAGCGACACGCTGGCCAAAGCCTTCAGCGAATAATCTTCGGACCTACCGGCTCGGGGCGCGAACTGACGGGAGCCTGATCCTTGCCGAAAAGCCGATTTCCCTTTTCCGGGATATGCTCTAGTGTCCCGGCCGGGATTTCACCGCTCAGCGTTACTTAAGGCCCCATATTCCCGCATCACCTCAGGTACGATGAAGATCCTCTATCCTCACCGGACACGCTCGAAGGACAGCCGGACCGTCCATATCGAGAAGATGCTGGCGGCACTGCGGGCGGCGGAGATCGACCGCGAGGCCCTTGGCCCTGAAGAACGATGCCAGGCGGGTCGCGCGGCCCTGGCCGCGAAAGCCCGCGAGCGTGCGCCAAGTCGGCAATAAAGATGTAATGAGCGGCGGGACCGGGTCACATCGAGCCGCCGCCGGACGGGGGATTGAATCATGCCGACATCGAACAAGGCCGTGGGCCCGCGCAAAATCGCCATTGTCGGCGCCGGCAATATCTCGCAGGTCCATGTCGAAGCGATACGCCATTGCGGTGCCGGTAGCATCGTCGCGGTGCTGGACGCCGATCTCGCACGAGCCCAAGCACAGGCAGCTCTCTGGGGCGCGCCGCAGGCCTTTGCCGATACATCGGCATTGATTGCCGCCGGCATCGCCGACACCGCCCATGTCCTGGTGCCGCCGCCTCTGCATCGCGCCGTGGCGGAGCCGTTGCTTGCCGCCGGCATCGACGTGCTGCTGGAAAAGCCGATGGCCGCTTCCGCGGCTGAATGCGATGCCCTGCTCGCCGCCGCCAAGAGCGGCAATGCCCGGCTTGGCATCAATCAGAATTTCCTTTTTCTCCCCGCCTATCTGGCGCTGAAGCGGGATATCGAGACCGGCGCACTTGGCCGGCTCAGGCATGTGATGTGCTATTTCAACATGCCGGTGCGCCAGATCGGGGCACGACAGTTCGGCCATTGGATGTTCCGCCTGCCGCAGAACATCCTGCTTGAGCAGGCGGTGCATCCTTTGGCTCATGTGCTGGATCTGGTCGGCCCGATCGGCGCTCTCGAGGCACTGCCGGGCGAGAAGCGGGAGATCGCACCCGGCACGGATTTCTACGCCACCTGGCAGGTGATGCTGAAAGGGACGCGGGCGGATGCCCAGGTCCTCCTATCGGTGGGTGAGAACCTGCCGGCCTGGGGCCTGATCGCGCTGTGCGACGACGGCATGGCGCAGCTGGACATCCTTGCCGACCGGCGGATAGTCCAACGCAAGACCAAATGGCCGGCCTTCTTCGACGAATTCCTGAACGAGAGCGCGGCCGCCGGAACCTTCGCCGGCAAAAGCACCGCCAAACTCTCCGCCTATCTCCTGTCGCTGCTGAAACTCAAGCCGCGTTCGGATCAGTTCTTCCGCACCATGACCGGCAGTATCGCCGCCTTCTATGCCGGACTAGCCGCCGGCGGCCCGCCGGTCGACGGTCCGTTCGGCGCCGATGTCGTGCGCCTGTGCGAACGGATCGCCGGCCCGCTTGCCCGCGATCCGTCGCTTTTGTCAGGATCCTCGACCGGTACGGCGCCGTCGTCCTCCCCATTGCCGGGGGCACCGGGTGCCGAAATCGCCTTGCTCGGCGGCACCGGCTTCATTGGCACGCATGTGGTGCGGCGCCTGATTGCCGAGGGCCGAAAAGTGCGGGTCATGGCGCGCAATACGCATCTGTTGCCCGCTCCCTTCCATGATCCGCTGGTCGAGGTCGTGCGTGGCAATATCGGCAATGGCGAGGATGTCGAGCGGGCGATCGCGGATTGCCCTTTCGTGATCAATCTGGCGCACGGCGGCGGCGGTGGTAGCTGGCCCGAAGTGGAGCGCAGCATGGTCGGCGGCGCCCTGGCCGTGGCGGAGGCCTGCCTCAAGCAGAAAAGCCGGCGCTTCGTTCAGGTCGGCTCCATCGCCGGCCTTTACCTCGGCGATGGGGCGGAAACCATCACCGCCGCGACGCCACCCGACCCGCACCCCGAACGGCGCGCCGATTACGGCCGCGCCAAGGCGGTGAGCGATCAGGCCTTGCTGGCGCTGGCGACGAGCCGTGACTTGCCGCTGGTGATCTTGCGCCCCGGCGTCGTCGTTGGCGAAGGCGGCATCCCCTTCCATTCCGGCGTCGGCTTCTTCAACGTTGACCAGCATTGCCTGGGCTGGAACGAGGGCCTGAATCCACTGCCTTTCGTGCTGGTGGAGGATGTTGCCGATGCCATCGTGCGTGCGCTCGGCGCCGAAGGGGTGACGGGCCGCACCTTCAATCTTGTCGGCGACATCCGGCTTTCGGCCCGCGACTATATTGCCGAACTCAGCCGCGCGCTCGGCCGGCCGCTCGTCTTCCATCCCCAGTCGGTTTACAAGCTGGAATCGCTTGAAGCCGGTAAATGGCTGGTGAAACGGGCAATCGGGCGCAAAGCCGCGTTCCCCGATTTGCGCGATCTCAAATCGAGCGGCATGAACGCCCGCTTCGACACCAGGGATGAAAAGACGGCCCTGGCCTGGCAGCCCACTGCCGGGCGGGAAGAGTTCATCCGGCGTGGCATCGATGTCTATGCAGAAGCCTGAGGCGGCGGCAAGCGGCAGGCCGCGCCATCTGCTGCACGTCTTCTCGACCTTCGCGATCGGCGGACCGCAGAGGCGCTTCGTCGATCTCGCCAATCGTTTCGGGCGACGCTTCCGCCACACGATCGTGGCGCTCGACGGCAACGAGGCCTGCGCCACAGCGCTCGATCCCGGCCTCGATGTCAGCTTCCTCCGTATGACGATCGACAAAGGCCGGTTGTGGCATAATCTGCGCCGCTGGCGCCGCGAGATCGCCGCCCTCGCGCCCGATCTGCTGCTCACCTACAATTGGGGCGCCATCGAATGGGCGCTGGCCAATCGCTTCTGGCCGCTCTGCCCGCATGTCCATTTCGAAGACGGCTTCCACCCCGACGAGGTTCAGGGCCAGAAACGTCGCCGCGTCCTGATGCGCCGCCTGGCGCTCGGCAAGACGAAGCAAGTGGTGGTGCCCTCGCGCACGCTGCACCGGATGGCGCACCAGATCTGGCGGCTGCCGGCGCGCAAAGTGCTCTATGTGCCGAACGGCATCGAGGCCGGCCGCTACGGCGCACCGCCCCCGCCGCTCGAACCGTCGCTGCCCGGCGAGGGCAAGGTGATCGGCACGCTGGCCACCTTGCGGGAGGAGAAGAATATCGGTCGCCTGATTCGCGCCGTCGCCGCCCTTGGCGAGCCGAATGTCCGCCTCGTCGTCGCCGG
>CALCYJ010000344.1 GCA_937905845.1 uncultured Rhodospirillales bacterium | reverse complement strand
TCGTGCAGTTCCACCCGACCGGCATCTACGGCGCCGGCTGCCTGATCACCGAGGGGGTGCGCGGCGAGGGCGGCTATCTGGTCAATTCCGAGGGCGAGCGCTTCATGGAGCGCTATGCGCCTTCCGCCAAGGATCTCGCCAGCCGCGACGTGGTCAGCCGCGCCATGACGATCGAGATCCGCGAAGGGCGGGGCTGCGGGCCGAAGAAGGACCATATCTACCTGCACCTCGACCATCTCGATCCCAAGGTGGTGCACGAGCGGCTGCCCGGCATTTCGGAAAGCGCCCGCATCTTCGCCGGCGTCGACGTGACCCGCCAGCCGATCCCGGTGCTGCCGACGGTCCATTACAATATGGGCGGCATCCCGACCAATTATCACGGCGAGGCGGTGACGCTCAAAGACGGCAATCCCGACCAAGTGGTGCCGGGGCTGATGGCGGTGGGCGAGGCGGCCTGCGTCTCGGTGCACGGCGCCAACCGGCTGGGCTCGAACTCGCTGATCGATCTTGTCGTCTTCGGCCGCGCGGCGGCGATCCGGGCCGCCGAGACCCTGAAGCCCGCAACCAAGCACAAGGCGCTCCCCGAAAGCTCGGCCGATCACGCGCTGGAGCGTTTCGACCGGCTGCGCCAGGCCAAGGGCTCGACCTCGACGGCGGAACTCCGGCTGCGCATGCAGAAGACCATGCAGGATAATTGCGCCGTCTTCCGCACCGGCGAGGTTCTGGACGAGGGGGTCAAGCGGATCACCGCGGTGGCCGAGAGCCTGAGCGACATCGGCGTCAGCGACCGTTCGCTCGTCTGGAACAGCGACCTCGTGGAAACGCTCGAACTCGACAATCTGATCGGCCAGGCGGTCGTGTCGATGAACGCCGCCGCCAACCGCCAGGAAAGCCGCGGCGCCCACGCGCGGGAGGATTTCGCCAAACGCGACGACGAACATTGGATGAAACATACGCTGACCTGGCTCGAGGGCGCGTCCAAGGTGCGCATCGACTATCGGCCGGTGCATAATTATACGTTGACGGACGAAGTGCAGTATTTCCCGCCCAAGGCGCGCGTCTATTGAGGCTTGGGCCGCGAAGGCCGCGGGGCCTTCCGGCCGGTTAGGCAAGGAATCGATCGATGGCTGAATTCACCCTGCCCGCCAATTCCAAGGTCGGCTCGGGCAAGACCTGGAAGGCCCAGGCCACGGCGGCGAAGGTCCGCCGCTTCCAGGTCTACCGCTGGAATCCCGACGATGGCCAGAATCCGCGCATCGACACCTACGAGGTCGATATGGCGGAATGCGGGCCGATGGTTCTGGACGCGATCATCAAGATCAAGAACGAGATCGATCCGACCCTCACCTTCCGCCGTTCCTGCCGCGAAGGCGTGTGCGGGTCCTGCGCCATGAATATCGACGGCACCAATACGCTCGCCTGCACCAAGCACTGCGACGATATCGAAGGCGATGTGAAGATCTATCCCCTGCCCGCTTTGCCGGTGATCAAGGACCTGGTGCCCGACCTCACCCATTTCTTCGCGCAATATGCGGCGATCAAGCCCTGGATGCAGACGACCTCGCCCCAGCCCACCGGCGAGGAGCGGCTGCAATCGGTCGAAGACCGCGCCAAGCTCGACGGGCTCTATGAATGCATCCTGTGCGCCTGCTGCACCACCGCCTGCCCGAGCTATTGGTGGAACGGCGATCGCTATCTCGGTCCGGCGACGCTGCTGCATGCCTGGCGCTGGATCATCGACAGCCGCGACGAAATGACGGGCGATCGGCTGGATGATCTGGAAGATCCCTTCCGCCTCTATCGCTGCCACACCATCTTCAATTGCACCAAGACCTGCCCCAAGGGGCTCAATCCCGCCAAGGCGATCGCCGAGATCAAGCGCATGATGGTGGAACGGCGGGGCTGAAGGTTCGCGGCGGGGACGCGCCGCGGCGGAAGCCGGGCGTTAGGCATCTCGCGGGCAGCCAGCCCCGCAAAATGCTCTTAAGCCTATGGCTTCAATACATATTCCGATCGGAAACGGGGTCCCATTTTTCCGCGATATGCTCCAGGTAATCGCGGCTCTGCATCTCGATCAGGCGCGAAATGGTGCGGGCGGATTCAAAGCTCGCGTCGCTGGCGGCATAGATCTCCGTCGGCGGCACCGCGGCCGAGCAGATCAGCTTGGTCCGGGCCTCGTAGAGACTGTCGATCAGGAGGACGAAGCGCAGCGCCGCGCTTTTCTGCTCGGGCCTGAGCTGCGGCACGCCCGCGAGCACCAGCGTATGATAGCGCGCCGCCAGCGCCAGATAGTCGGCGGCGCCGAGCGGCTGATCGCACAGATCGGCAAAGCTCATGCGCGCCACGCCCTTGGCCTGCATCGGCACTACGAGGGTGCGGCCGGGAAGCGTCAAAGTCTCGGCCGCGGGCGGCGCATCGTCGGTCAGGACGCGGAACAGGCGCTCGATCTGGTCTTCCGCCGCCTGATCGAGCGGCATGAAATAGACCTTTTCGCCGGCCAGGCGCGTCCGGCGGTAATCGCTGCGGCCTTCGAGATGCAGCACGTCGAGCCGGCTCTTGAAGAGGGCGATGAAGGGCAGGAAAAGCTGCCGGTTCAACCCGTTCAGATAAAGATCGTCCGGCGGCCGGTTCGATGTCGCCACCACCACCACGCCGTGGTCGAACAGATGTTCGAACAACCGGCCCAGAATCATCGCATCGGCGACATCACTCACCTGGAATTCGTCGAAGCAGAGCAGCCGCGCGGCCTCGGCGATCCCGCGCGCGAGCGGGGGAATGGGATCATCGCCCTCCCGCCGTTCGGGCGGCGTCTGGCGCCAGCGGTGGATCTTCGCATGCACCTCCAGCATGAAGGCGTTGAAATGCACCCGGCGCTTCTCCGGCCAGCTCACGGCGGCGAAGAGAAGATCCATCAGCATCGATTTGCCGCGCCCGACATCGCCATAGAGGTAAAGGCCCTGCGGCGGCGTCTCGAACCGGCGGCTGCGCTGGAAGAAGGCTTTC
>CALCYJ010000343.1 GCA_937905845.1 uncultured Rhodospirillales bacterium | reverse complement strand
GCTCATGCTTCAGCTCCGCGCGGCGCTCGTTCCGATCAATGCCGATCTCTCCCGGCTTTCGGCGGCGCTGGCGGCGCTCGCCGAGACCCATCGTCTCACCCCCCTCGTCGGCCGCACCTGGCTACAGCACGCGCTTCCCATCACCTTTGGGCTGAAGGCGGCGGGCTGGCTCGATGCCATCGAGCGCCACCGCGCCCGGTTCCGCGATCTCGCGCCGCGGCTGCTGGTGCTCCAGTTCGGCGGCGCCGCCGGCACGCTCGCAGCCCTTCAGGACCAGGGTCTCGCGGTGGCGCAGGCGCTGAGCCGGGCGCTCGGCCTGGCGCTGCCCGATCTGCCCTGGCATGCGCAGCGCGACCGGCCGGTCGAACTGGCCACCACCCTGGGCCTGCTGACCGGCACGCTCGGCAAGATCGCGCGCGATGTCGCCTTGCTGATGCAGACCGAGGTGGCGGAAGCCTTCGAGCCGGCGGGAGAGGGCCGCGGCGGCTCTTCGACCATGCCGCACAAGCGTAATCCGGTCGCCGCCGCCGCCGTGCTCGCCGCCGCGATCCGCGTGCCCGGCCTGGTTGCGACGCTGCTTACCGCCATGGTGCAGGAGCACGAGCGCGGGCTCGGCGGCTGGCATGCCGAATGGCAGACGCTGCCCGAACTGGTCACGCTTTCGGGCAGCGCCCTGGCGCAGAGCGCCGACATGATCGCCGGGCTCGAGATCGATGCCGCGCGGATGCGCCGCAACCTCGATGCCACCCGCGGGCTGATCATGGCCGAGGCGGTGACGATGGCGCTGGGGGCGACGCTCGGCCGCGGCGCCGCGCACGCGCGGATCGAGGCGGCCTGCGCCCGCGCCGTGGCGGAAAGCCGGCCGCTGCGCGATATTCTCGCGGCCGATCCGGTGATCGCCGGCGCCTTGAGCGCGCCGGACCTCGACCGGCTGTGCGATCCGGCCCATTATCTTGGCCAGGCGGCCGCGCTGACAGAGCGCGTTCTGGCGGCACGGAAGAGGAGCGAGGATGCCTGAGATCACGACCGACGACGGCTGCCGGCTGCATTATCAGCTTGACGGGCGCGAGGACGGGCCGCTGCTCGTCTTCGCCAATTCGCTCGGCACCGCGCTCGCGATGTGGGATCCGCAGGTGCCCTCACTGGGCGAGCACTTCCGCATCCTGCGCTTCGATGCCCGCGGCCATGGCCTGTCGGGCATAGGCGCCGGCGCCTATGGCATCGACCGGCTGGGGCGCGATGTCCTCTCCCTCCTCGATCACCTGGGCGTGGCGAAGGCGCATTTCTGCGGCCTCTCCATGAGTGGCATGGTGGGAATATGGCTCGGGCGCCAGGCGCCAGAGCGCTGCCTGAGCCTTGCGCTGTGCAATACCGCCGCACTGATCGGGTCGAAGGAGACGTGGGAAGCGCGCATCGCCGCGGTCATGGCGCAGGGCACCGCCGGCATCACCGATGCCGTCATCGACCGCTGGTTCACCGAACCTTTCCGCGCCCGCGCGCCGGCCGAGGTCGCCCGCATCGCGGTGATGCTGCGCACGACGCCCTCCGCGGGTTACGCCGCCGCCTGCGCCGCCATCCGCGATGCCGACCTCCGGGCCGAGCTTGGCGCCATCGCCGTCAGAACCCTGGTGATCGCCGGCACGTTCGACCAATCGACGACGGCGGCCGACGGCCGCTTCCTCGCGCAAGGGATCCCGGGCGCGCGCTATGCCGAGCTTGCATCCGCGCATCTTTCCAATATCGAGGCGGCGGGTGATTTCACCCGGACGCTGAGCGATTTCCTGTCGTCGTGAGGGACAAACAGATGGATGACGAAAAGCGCGCGCAAGCCGGAACCGCGACCAGGCGCCAGGTGCTGGGCGATGCCCATGTCGCGCGTTCGCACGCCCGCCGCACCGCCTTCACCGAGGAATTCCAGGATTTCATCACCCGCTACGCCTGGGGCGAGATCTGGACCCGCCCCGGTCTCGATAAGCGTTCGCGCAGCCTGATCACCCTCGCCATGCTGGTGGCGCTGAACCGGCCCGAGGAGTTCAAGCTGCATTTGCGCGGCGCGCGCAACAACGGCCTCAGCCGCGACGAGATCAAGGAAGTGCTGCTGCAGGCCGCCGTCTATTGCGGCGTGCCGGCCGCCAATTCCGCCTTCCATCTCGCCGAGGAAACGCTCGCCGCCATCGAGGCCGAGGAAGGCTAGAGCCTGACCTTCGGAAAAATGGACCCGTTTTTCCGACAGGATTATGCTCTGGCGATCGCGACAGGCAGAACCTGATCGAGGTTGGCACCATGACGACAGTATCGACAATATCGACCGTCTCCGCGCTCGATGCCGCAAGCCGCGCCCCGGGCGAGGCGCCGCGCGCGGCCAAACCCGCCGGCGCCCTTGCCTATCAATCGGGCTTCGGCAACGAATTTGCGACCGAAGCCTTGGCCGGCGCGCTGCCGGTGGGACAGAATTCGCCCCAGCAGGTGCCGCTCGGGCTTTACGCCGAGCAGCTTTCCGGTACCGCCTTCACCGCACCCCGGGGCGAGCTTCGCCGGTCCTGGCTCTATCGCATCCGCCCGAGCGCCAGCCATCCGCGCTTTCGCCGGCGCGACGACGGCCTGCTCAGGAGCGGCCCCTTCACCGAAGTCGAGACGCCGCCCAACCGCCTGCGCTGGGACCCGCTGGAACTGCCGACCGCCCCGACCGATTTCGTCGACGGGCTGGTCACGATGGCCGGCAACGGCGAGGCGGCGAGCGGCAGCGGCCTTTCCATCCACGTCTATCTCGCCAACCGCTCCATGACCGACCGGGTCTACTTCGATGCCGACGGCGAGCTTCTGCTGGTGCCGCAGATGGGCGGCCTGCGGCTTGCCACCGAGTTCGGCCGGCTCGACGTCGAACCGGGCGAGATCGCCGTCATTCCGCGCGGCGTGCGCTTCCGCGTCGAGCTTCGCGACGGCACCGCGCGGGGCTATGTCTGCGAGAATCACGGCGCGCTGCTCCGCCTGCCCGAACTTGGGGCCATCGGCTCCAACGGCCTTGCCAATCCGCGCGACTTCCTCACGCCGCTCGCCTGGTACGAGGATCAGAGCCGGCCGGTCGAGCTGGTGCAGAAGTTCATGGGCCATCTCTGGACCACCGAGCTTGACCGCTCGCCGCTCGATGTCATCGCCTGGCACGGCAATCTCGCGCCCTACAAGTACGATCTCGCCCATTTCAACACGATCGGCAGCGTCAGCTTCGATCATCCCGACCCGTCGATCTATACCGTGCTCACCAGTCCGAGCGAGATCCGCGGCACCGCCAATGTCGATTTCGTCGTCTTCCCGCCGCGCTGGATGGTCGCCGAACATACGTTCCGCCCGCCGTGGTTCCACCGCAATGTCATGAACGAGTTCATGGGCCTGGTGCACGGCAGCTACGATGCCAAGGCCGGCGGCTTCCTGCCCGGCGGCGCCAGCCTGCACAATTGCATGTCGGGCCATGGACCCGATGCCGCCGCCCATGCCCGCGCGCTCGCCGATCCGCTCGCGCCCCACAAGATCGACCACACGCTCGCCTTCATGTTCGAATCCCGCTTGGTGATCCGGCCGACCCGCTTCGCCCTGACCACTCCCGCCCTCCAGCCGGATTATGATGCCTGCTGGCAGGGTTTCCCCAAAACCTTCACGGGTTAGGCGACAAGCACGCGATGATCGACGAGACGCACGACCTCAAGCGCCGAAGCTGGGTCGCCTCGGCCAATGGCCATGGTGATTTTCCCATCCAGAACCTGCCGCTCGGCATCTTCCGGCCGCCGGGCGGGAGCGCGCGCGGCGGCGTCGCCATCGGGGACGAGATCCTCGATCTGGCCCAGGCGCTGGATCAGGGCCTTTTCCAGGACCAGGCGGGCGAAGCGGCGGCGGCAGCGGCCGGCCCGACCCTCAATCCCCTGCTGGCCTTGGGTGCCACCGCCCGGCAGGCGCTGCGCCGGCGCCTGGTCGAACTGCTCGACGCCAATGGCAAGGATGCCGCCGCACACGCGGCGCGGGCAGCGCGGATTCTCCATCGCGCCGCCGACTGCACGCTGGAACTGCCGGCCGCGATCGGCGATTACACCGACTTCTATGCCGGCATCCATCATGCGCTGAACGTCGGCCGGCTGTTCCGTCCCGACAATCCGCTGCTGCCGAACTACAAGCATCTGCCGATCGCCTATCACGGCCGCACCTCGTCCATCCGTCCCTCCGGCGCCGCCGTCCGCCGCCCGAACGGCCAGCGCAAGCGCCCTGAGGAAGAAACCCCGAGCTTTGGTCCCTGCCGCAACCTCGATTACGAGCTTGAGCTTGGCATCTGGATCGGCCCCGGCAATGCGGACGGTACGCCGATCCCGATCGCCGAGGCGCCGCGCCATATCGCCGGCCTGTGCCTGCTGAACGACTGGTCGGCGCGCGACATCCAGGCTTTTGAATATCAGCCGCTCGGCCCGTTCCTGGCCAAGAACTTCCTCACCACCCTCTCGCCCTGGCTGGTGACGGTCGAGGCGCTGGCGCCTTTCCGCTGCGCGCCGGAGCCCCGCGATGCGGGCGATCCCAAGCTGCTCGCCTATCTCCAGGACGGGGCCGACGAGAAGGCCGGCGCCTTCGACATCACGCTCGAAGTTCTGCTGAATACCAGCGGGCTGAGAGCGGCGGGCCGGCCGCCGCAGCACCTGGCGCAGGGCACGACCCGCGATCTCTATTGGACGGTGGCGCAGATGGTGGCGCATCACACCAGCGGCGGCTGCAACCTTGCCGCCGGCGATCTGTTCGGCTCGGGCACGATCAGCGGTACCGCCCGGACGGCGCTCGGCAGCCTGCTGGAGCTGACCCGCGGCGGCCGCGAGCCGCTCACGCTTGCCTCCGGCGAACAGCGCGGCTTCCTCGAAGACGGCGACGAGGTGATCTTCCGCGCCGCCTGCCATCGGGAGGGTTATGCCAGCATCGGTTTCGGCGAATGCCGCGGCACCATCCACCCCTCGCCCTGACCTAATCCCCGCGCGCGCCGCTACTTCCCATCCGATCACGCTTAAGACCGCCCGAGGAAAGGCGGATGCTCCCAAGGATTGCCATGCCGAAATATCATTTCGAGGATTTCCCGGTCGGCCGCCGTTTCGAGACCGAGAGCCTGACGGTGAGCGAGGCCGACATCCTCGACTTCGCCCGCCGCTTCGACCCGCAATATTTTCACGCCGACCCGGACGCGGCCAAAGCCGGCCCCTTCGGCGGCATCATCGCCTCGGGCTTCCATACGCTCTCGGCAAGCTTCAGCCTGTTCTTCCGCCTGCACCTGGTCGAACATGCCAATCTCGGCTCGCCCGGCATGGAGGAGGTGCGCTGGCTGCGGCCGCTGCGCCCCGGCGACACGATCCATATGGTGGCGGAAGTGACCGAGCAGCGCCCCTCGCAATCCCGGCCCGACCGCGGATTGGTCTGGATGCGCCACGACACATTCAATCAGCGCGGCGAACTGATCATGACCGCCAACTGCCTGCATCTGCTGCGCCGGGCGCAGGCCTAGCGCGCTTTCCGACCGGCTGGATCAGCCGGTCGATCGGAACTCGCCTTGCTCGACATCTTGAGCCTGTTCTTGTCGCAAAAGTGGTATCCACTTTTGCGACAACAGGCTCTAGCGCGGCGCGAGATCGGCACCGCCGAGAAAGGTGCGATTCCAGGTCGGGCTGATCAGGATCTCGTTGACGCAGACATGGGGCGGCATTTCCGCCACGAAGCGGATGGTGCGGCCGAGATCGTCGGGCTGCAACATGCGCGCCAGCTCTTCCGCCGAGGGGCGGACGGGGCGCTTCTCCATGATCGGGGTCGCGACTTCGCCCGGACAGATGGCGCAGGCGCGGATGCCGTTGCGGCATTCCTCCATATTGAGGGAGAGCGTCATCGCCACCGTCGCGTGCTTGGCGGCGTTATAGGCCGGCCCGGTGAGGCCGGTGACGAAACGCCCGGCCCAGGACGAGACATTGACGATCAGCCCGTCCTTCTGGCGCCGCATCGCCGGCAGCACGGCATGGATGGCGTAGAAATTGCCGTTGAGATTGACGTTGACCACTTCGTCGAAGCCCGAAACCTCGACCTCGCTCCAGGCACGCTTGGGGATATTGAGGCCGGCACTCGCCACCAGGATGTCGATGCGACCGTGGTGGGCCAGGATCTCGTCGGCGGCACGCCGAACCGCGCCCGAATCGGCGACATCGAGCGCCTTGGCTTCCGCCTTGAAGCCTTTCGCCGCAATCGCCGCCGCCGCGTCTTTCAGCACCTCCGCCCGCCGCCCGGAGAGCACGATGGCCGCCCCGGCTTCGGCCAGCGCCATCGCCCCCGCCAGGCCGATTCCGGTGCCGGCACCGGTGATCCAGGCGACTTTTCCCTGCAACCCGCTCATCTCTCTACCCCGCAAGACGTTTTCAACCGCGCCTGGCTCGATCGCCCAAACGCGGACCCTGGCAGGCTTATCGCATGTGTTCGTCCGGGGGAAAACGGGTCTGGAAGTCTCGGCCCGTCCTGGATCTCAGACCGCCTCCGACAGGCTCAAGCCGCCGCCGGCTGGTCGGAGCGGCGCAGCACGGCGGCGCGGAGCTTCTCGAAGGCGCGGTGCTCGATCTGGCGCACGCGCTCCTTGGTGATCCCGAGCGAGGTGCCGAGTTCTTCGAGCGTGCTGCGTTCCTCCGCCAGCATCCGCGCCTCGACGATCATCCGCTCGCGCTCGCTGAGTTCGGAGAGCGCCGCGCGCAGCCAGCGGCCGCGGCTCTCGCCATCCAGCCGCTTCATCGCCGAATCTTCCGGGCTCGGGCCGGGATCGGGCAGAAAATCCTCCCACTCGTCGCTCCCCTGCTCGCCCACCGGCTGGTTGAGCGAGTGGTCGCGCCCGCCCAGGCGCTGCGCCATGGCGCTGACCTCGCGGAGCGGGACCTTGAGATCGGCGGCGATCCGCGCGTAGACCGCGTCCGTGAGCGGGGCGTCCGAGCCCTTCTCGATCCGGGCCCGGAGCCAGCGCAGGTTGAAGAACAGCGCCTTCTGCGCCGCCGACGTGCCGGTGCGCACGATCGACCAGTTGCGCAGCACGTAATCCTGCATCGCCGAGCGGATCCACCAGCTCGCATAGGTGGAGAAGCGCACCTCGCGTTCCGGCTCGAAGCGGGCCGCCGCCTGCATCAGGCCGACGTTCCCCTCCTGCACCAGATCGCTCATCGGCAAAGCATATTGGCGGAAGCGCGACGCGGTCGCGATCACCAGGCGCATATAGGCCGCCACCAGCTCGTGCAGCGCCGCGACATCCTGCTCCTCGCGCCAGCGTTTGGCGAGCAGGTGCTCGCGCTCGGGCGTCAGCATCGGCGTGTTCATCGCCTGGGTGATGAAGCCGCGGTTGCGACGGATGGATTGGGCGCTTTCGGGTGCCGGAGTGGACATGGCCGACCTCTCATTCTCTGCCCGTCCCGCAAGCGGCGCGGAATCGTTTCCAGGCAGTTGGTAGCGAGTCGATAATATGGTGCCGAGGCGGTGCTTGCAAGAATAATTTCGAGTCGCTATTGTATGCGTCCATGGACAAGCATTCGGGCAGCCTGGCCGGCCGGGCGACGGATCTGGTGGATCGGCTGGGCCGCGTTCTGCATGAGTTGCAGTTCGTCGACGGTCTCAACCCAGCCCAATGGGAAGCGTTGCGCTTTCTCGCCCGCGCCAATCAATATTCGCGCTCTCCCGGGGCACTGGCCGATTTTCTCGGCACCACCCGCGGCACGGTGTCACAGACGCTGATCGCTCTGGAGAAGAAGGGCTATGTGCAGCGGGCGCGCAGCGCGGTCGATCGCCGGGCGGTGCGTCTAGAACTGACCCCGGCGGGGGTGGCGGCGCTGGGCCGCGACCCGCTCGATGCCATCGAGCAGGCGGTATCGGCCCTCGATGACGAGGTCGGCACGGCGCTGGTGCGGGGCTTGAGCCGGCTGCTCCATGACGTGCAGCAGAAATATGCCATCAAGCCGTTCGGCGTCTGTCAGGATTGTTCGCTGCTCTGCGTCGGCGCGGCGGCGCGGCCGACCGCGGCACGACCGACCACGGCACGGCCAGCGGTGGCGGCCAAGACCTGCGGTTTCACCGGCGAGGCGCTGCGGGAGAGCGACACCGATCTGCTCTGCGTCAATTACCGTCCCGAAAGTGCGCTCGCGGCCCTGGTCAAAATGGCCACGACGGAAGATTAGCGCATAATCCTCCGGCCGACCGGCCAAGGCCTGCCCTGATCGGCGATCTCCCACGTCTGCGCGCCGCCGCCGAAGTCGTTGCGGCCCGGTGCGCCAGGGTCTAGCGCAGCGCACCGGGCCGCAAGTGTCACGGCGCCGTTTCGGCGGCCAGCCCGCCGATTGCCGAACGCTCGCGCTCACGCACCCGCAGCGGCTTGAGAACGAACAGGGCGAGCGCAACCACGACGAAATTGGCGATCGCCGTAATCACGAACACCATGTGCCAACTGCCGGTATAGGCCTTGAGCACGTTGGCGAGCGGGACCAGGAAGGCCGACGCGCCCTTGGCCGTGTAGAGAAAGCTCAAGTTGGTGGTCGCGTATTTGGGGCCGAAACTATCCGTGCAGGTCGACGGGAACAGGCTGAAAATCTCGCCCCAGGTGAAGAAGATCAGTCCGGCGAAGAGCACGAACAGCCAGGGATAATGCCCAAAGCCGCCGAGCAGCCAGTAGGCGCAGCCGCCGATGCCGAAGGCCACCGCCATCGTGTTCTCGCGTCCGATATGGTCCGACACCCAGCCGAAGAACGGCCGGGCGGCGCCGTTCATCGCATTGTCGAAGAGCAACGCGATGGTCAGGGTCGAGCCGCCGAGGAAGATCACGTTGTTGGCAACGCCATAGCTCCTGGCGATCAGCGCGACCTGGGCAACCGCCATCAGGCCGCTCGCCGAGATCAGGATGAACATGACATAGAGCAGCCAGAAGGTCGGCGTGGTGAGCATTTCCGACGGCTTGTAGCTTCGCGTCGACTGCTGCAGATTGACGTTCGCGACCGCCACCGGCGCTTCGCCGGGAAGTGGCGCCCGCAGCCACCAGGCGAGGATGAAGGTGCCGATGCCCTGGACGAGGCCGAACCAGAAGAACGCCATCGCGTAGCCATCGACCGCGATCACATGGCGGATCGGGATGACGGTGATGACCGCGCCGGCGCCGAATCCGGCCGCCGTGAGCCCGACCGCGAGGCCGCGCCGATCGGCGAACCACTTCACCGCGTTGCCGATGCAGGTGGTGTAGATCGCACCCGCGCCGGTGCCCGAGAGGGCGGCGCCGAAATAGAGCATCCCGAGCGAGCCCGCCGTCGAATTGATGACCCAGGCGACCGCCACCAGAATGGCGCCCACCGCGACCACCAGCTTGGGTCCGCGCGTCGGCCCGAGCGCATCGGCGATCCAGCCTTCAAACGGCGTCAGCCAGGTCTCGAGAGCGACGAAGATGCTGAAAGCCACCTGGATGCCGGCCACCGACCAGTGATGGGCCTGGGCCATCGGATGCACGAACAAGGTCCATCCGTATTGGAAATTGGCGATCAGCACCATGCAGAGGATGCCGATGATCAGCTGGGCCCACCGATTGACGGGCGCTCTGCCGCTTGCAGTTGACGTTCTCACTTCCTGTTCCTCCTCCGCTTCTAGTGACCGGACGCCGGTTTGCGTCTTCTTGTCTGTGGCGATCGGAGGAGGCCGCCGCGGTTGATCAACGGCGAACGAAGTACCCCGCTCCGATTTCGGGAGATTATGCGAGGCACCGTCTATCCGCCTGACACCTCCGCCATCACGCTCCTCCGCGCCGCCTTGGCTTGCCGGCGATATGGACGCCCGCCGCCTCGCCCCGAGTCTGGGCGAAACGGCGATCGAGCGGCGCGACGTCACCGCCGCGCCTCGATTCCTCAATCTGGTATTCGTGGATGGTCACGTCGCCATGCCTATCCACGCATTGGCTGATCCCGGTGGTATGCGTCACCGGATCAACCCGGCTCCCCGTGCCCATTTGTACTTGGCGGCCAGCACCGTGACCGGCGTTTCCGTCGTATAGGGATAGGCCGGAATGCCGTTGGCATAGAGATGTTCCGACGCCTGCTCCACCTCGACATCGCCCGCGAGCGAGGCGACGATCGGCTTCGTGATCCCCTTGGCGCGCATCTCCTCCACCACCTCCAGGACGACGCGGGCGAACACCATCGGCGGCGTGACGATCGTGTGCCAGTAGCCGAGGATCACCGCGTGAATCCGGTCATCCTCCAGCGCCAGGCGCAGGGTCTTCTGATAGGTCGTCGGCGGCTCGCCGCCGGTGATATCCACCGGGTTGCCGGCGGCGCCGAAGGGCGGGATGAACTTGCGGAACGCCGCGTCCAGATCGGGTGGCATGGTCATCAGGTTGAGGCCGTTATCGACGCAGGCATCCGACAAAAGCACCCCCGATCCGCCGGCTCCCGTCAGGATGAGCACGTTCTCCCCCTTGGGCGTCGGCAGCACCGGCACGCCGCGCGCATATTCCAGCATGTCGCGCAGGCCGGGCGCGCGGATGACGCCGCACTGCCGCAGCACGTCGTCATAGATCTTGTCGTTGCCGGCAAGGGCCGCCGTGTGCGAGCTTGCCGCCTTGGCCCCGGCAGCGGTACGCCCGGCCTTCAGCACCACCACCGGCTTTTTCCGCGTCACCCGGCTCGCGACCTCGGCGAACGACCGCCCGTCCTTCAGATCCTCGAGATGCATGGCGATGATCGAGGTATTGTCATCGTGCTCGAAGAAGGTCAGCAGATCGTCCTCGTCGAGGTCCGACTTGTTGCCGAGCCCGACGATCGCCGACACGCCCATCTTCGCCGAACGGCTGAACCCGACGATGGCCATGCCGATGCCGCCCGACTGCGAGGACAGCGCCGCGTGGCCGCGCACATCGAAGGGCGTGCAGAAAGTCGCGCAGAGATTCTCCGGCAGGTAATAGAAGCCGTAGATATTCGGTCCCATCAGCCGGATATTGTATTTCCGGCCGATCTGCTGGATTTCCTGCTGGCCCTCGACATTGCCGGTCTCGGCGAAGCCCGAGGGGATCAGCACCGCCCCGGCAATTCCCTTTTCGCCGCATTCCACCAGCGCCTGGGCGACGAACTTGGCCGGAATGGTGACGACCGCGACGTCGATGTCGCCCGGCACGTCCTTCACCGATGGATACGCCTTGCGGCCCATGATCTCGGCCGCCTTCGGGTGGATCGGACAGATCCGCCCCTTATAGCCGCCGTTGATCAGGTTCTTCATCACCGAATTGCCGATCTTGCCCTCTTCGGCGGAGGCACCGATGACCGCGACCGTCGCCGGCTTCATGATGCGGGTCATGGCCTTCAGAATCTCGGCCTCGCTCGGGCGATAGCGCTCGGGCTGCTCTGCGAAATCGACGACGATGCGCACGTCGGCGGCGATCGCCCCCTTCGCCGTCGCGAACACCGGATTGAGGTCAAGCTCGGTGATCTCGGGAAAGTCGCTGACCAGTTCGGAAACGCGGACGATCAGCCCGGCCAAGGCGGTGCGATCGACCGCCTCGCCGCCGCGGACGCCCCGCAGCATCTCGGCGGCCTGGATGCCGTCGAGCATGGAGAGCGCATCGGCCTCGCTGGCCGGCGCGAGGCGGAAGGTGACGTCCTTCAGCACCTCGACCAGAATGCCGCCGAGGCCGAAGGCCACCAGCTTGCCGAAGCTGCCATCCGTCACCGCGCCGATAATGACCTCCTGGCCGCCCGTCAGCATCTGCTGCACCTGGACGCCCAGGATCTTCGCATCCGCCTGATATTGCCGGGCGTTCGCCACGATACGCTCATATCCGGCCGCGACCGCCTCGGCGCTCTTGAGATCGAGCAGAACGCCGCCCGCCTCGGTCTTGTGCAGGATGTCCGGCGACACGATCTTGAGCGCGACCGGGAAACCCATCGCGCTGGCGCATTTGGCCGCCTCGGCGGCGGTGGCGGCAACGGCCTCCTGAGGCACCGGAATGCCATAGGCATCGCAGACCTGCTTGCCCTCGGGCGCCGTCAGCGACGCGCGCCCCTGCGCCCGCACACTGTCCAGAAGTTTGCGCACCGCCGCCCGATCGGGCTTGGAACCACGCGGACCTGACGCGCCTGCGGTCGTTTTCGTGTCTTGCATTACCTGCTCTCCCGGACGGCTTGTTCTGATCGGTCGGCACTCTTGGTCACGAAGGGGCGCTCCACGCGCGACCCGCGGCCGCTAGGCACCCGCGGTGCCGAGCGCGCCCGACGCCTGAAGCTCCGCGACGCGCTTGTCGTCGAACCGCAGCACGTCGCGCAGAATCTCGTCCGTGTGCGCGCCGAGCAGCGGCGATGCCGTCACCTCGGTCGCGCTGTCGGACAGTTTGATCGGATTGCCGACGGTCAGATATTTCCCACGGGTCGGATGATCCACCTCGACCACCGTCCCGGTTTTGCGCAGCGCCGGCTCGACGGCCAGTTCCTTCATCGACAGGATCGGGCCGCAGGGAATGTCGTGCTGGTTCAGGATTTCCATCGCCTCGAACTTGGTCTTCGTCATCGTCCATTGCTCGATCGTCGCGAAGATCTCCTTCAGCCGCGGCAGCCGCACGTCCGGCGTCGCATAATCGGGATCCGTGATCCAGCCTTCGCGGCCGATGACCTTGCAGATCTCCTTCCACACCGGCGCCTGGGTGATGAAGTAGATGTAGGCGTTCGGATCTGTCTCCCATCCCTTGCACTTCAGGATCGACCCGGGCTGACCGCCGCCGGACGCATTCGCCGCCCGCGGCACCGCGTCGCCGAACTCGCCGTGCGGGTACTGGGGATATTCCTTCAGCACGCCATGCGCCAGCCGCTGCTGATCGCGCAGCTTGACCCGGCACAGGTTCAGCACGCCGTCCTGCATGGCCGCGAGCACCTTCTGCCCGCGTCCGGTCGCATTGCGCTGATAGAGCGCCGTGACGATGCCGAGCGCCAGGTGCAGGCCGGTGCCGCTGTCGCCGATCTGCGCCCCGGTCACCAGCGGCGGGCCGTCGTCGAACCCGGTCGTCGAGGCCGCGCCGCCGGCGCATTGCGCGACGTTCTCATAGACCTTGCAATCCTCGTAGGGCCCCGGGCCGAACCCCTTGACCGAAGCCATGATCATGCGCGGATTGAGCTGCTGGATCCGTGCCCAGGTGAGCCCCATCCGGTCGAGCGCGCCGGGCGCGAAATTCTCGACCAGCACGTCGCACACCCGGACAAGATCCTCCAGAACCTCCTTGCCCTTGGGGTGCTTGCTGTCGATCGTGATCGATCGCTTGTTGTGGTTCAGCATCGTGAAATAGAGGCTGTCCACGTTCGGGATATCGCGCAACTGGCCGCGCGTGATATCGCCCGTTCCGGGCCTCTCCACCTTGATCACGTCGGCGCCGAACCAGGCCAGAAGCTGCGTGCAGGTCGGACCCGATTGTACGTGGGTGAAATCGAGGATGCGAACGCCGTCTAGTGCCTTACCCAATTGCCTGCTCCCGCCTTCTCCGGACTATTGCCTTGTGGATCGATGCCGCCAGGACGGGGCCGCGCCGCGGCCGCGCCCTTGGATCGGTCATCACTTGTACATCGTCTGCGCCTTGGTCCCGGGCGCGTATTCCCTGGGATCGACCCAGATATTGACCACCGCCGACTTTCCATCGCGGCGCACGGCCTCCCGCGCGCGCCGCAGCGCCGGGGCGATCTCCTTCGACAAGCGGACCTCCTCGCCGTAGCCGCCGAGCATCTCCGCGAATTTTCCGAACGGCACGTCGCTCAGCAGATTGCCGACGTTGCCCCGCTGCTCGCCGTATTTCGCAAGCTGGCCGTAGCGGATCTGGTTCATGGCCGAGTTGTTGCCGATCACGGCGATATAGGGAGCCCCGAACCGGTTCGCCGTCTCCATGTCGAAGGCGGTCATGCCGAAGGAGCCGTCGCCGTAATAGCACAGCACTTCCTTGCCCGGATGGGCGAGTTTCGCCGCCAGCGCGAAGCCCGTTCCAACGCCCAGGCTGCCCAGGGCGCCCGGATCCATCCAATGGCCGGGCTTATGCGGGCGGACCGCCTGGGCGGAGATCGTCACCACGTCGCCGCCGTCGCCGATATAGATCGTGTCGTCGGTCAGGAACTCGTTGATCTCCCACGCGACGCGATAGGGATGGATCGGCGAGCGGTCGGCGCGGAACAGCGGCATCAGCTTCTCGGTCGCCACTTCCTCGGCGGCGCGGAGTTCCGCCATCCATTCCCGGCGCTTCTGCGCCGCGGGCTTGGCAATGCGTCCCGTCGCCGCCTGCCGGACCTGGGCCAGGATCACGCCCGGATCGCCAACGAGGCCGAGGGCGATGTCCCGGTTCTTGCCGACGGTGCGATAGTCCATGTCGATCTGCACGACCTGGGCGTTCCGCCCGAGCCTGCGGCCGTATCCCATGCGGAAATCGAACGGCGTGCCGACGATGACGATGACATCGGCCTTATCGAAACCATCGCGCCGCGTCCGGTCGAAATGATGCGGATCGCCCGGCGGCAGCAGCCCGCGTCCCGAACCGTTGAAATAGGCCGGGATATCGAGGGCGCGAACCAGATCGATCGCCGCTTCGTGGCCGCGGCAGGTCCAGACCTGGCTGCCGATCAGGATCACCGGCCGCTCGGCTCCGACCAGCAGGTCGGCGAGCTTCTCGATATCGGCGGGATCGCCCAGCGCCCTGGTCGAAGCGCGGTAGTGGCCGGGCTGCGGGATCACCGCCTTCGCCAGGTCGATTTCACGGTCCAGCACGTCGCGCGGGATCTCGAGATAGGCCGGCCCCGGCGCCCCGGCGAAACATTCGCGCGCCGCCATCGAGGGCATGTCGGCGACCCGTTCGGTCGAGCGCACGCCGGCCGCGAATTTGGTGATCGGCCGCATGATATCGACATGCGGCAGGTCCTGGAGCGATCCCATCATGTGCTGGGTCAGCGCACCCTGCCCGCCGATATGCAGAACCGGGCTTTCGGAGCGGAACGCGGTGGCGATGCCGGTGATCGCATTGGTGCAGCCGGGGCCGGCGGTGGTCACCACGCATCCGAGCTTGCCGGTCTGCCGGGCATAGCCGTCGGCCGCGTGGGCGGCGACCTGCTCGTGGCGGACATCGATGATCCGGATGCCTTCATCGACGCAGCCGTCATAGATATCGATGATATGGCCGCCGCACAGCGTGAAGATCGTGTCCACGCCTTCGTTCTTGAGCGCCTTGGCGACGAGATGGCCGCCGGAGATGACGCCCGCGTCCCGGCTCTTCCGCACCAAAGTATCGTCCGCCGTCGAACCGCGAGCGGTGGATGTCGTGGTTTCGCCGGCCGCTGTCTTGGCCCCTGGCGCTGCCGTTGTGGGCATGTCGGTCTTCCTCCCGTTGGGCACGGACTTCGTCTCGAGTGGCAAAGATCTTTGCCGACCTCGCGCGACGAAGCGCGCACCTATGCTTTACCTGTATTTCCGGCGCGGCCCCTCCTGCGGCCGATCTGGCACATCGTGCAGGTGGTCGCCGTATCTCTCGACATGAGCGGCGAGGCCGAACGTATGCTCGCGCACCAGGCGCGCGGCCAGGTCGGCATCGCGGCGCTCCAGGGCCTCGATGATGTTCATATGATCGACGATCGAGCGCTCCGCCCGGTTGTCCTGACGAATCGTCACGTCGCGAATGGCCCGCATATGGATGAACAGATTGTCCGTCAGCTCCGTCATCAGATCGCAGCCGCCCATGCGGATGAGGGTCCGGTGAAAGGTCATGTTCGCGTGCGAATATTCGGAGATATGCGCGGAGGGATTGACATCGAACTCCACGAACAGGGTCCGTAGCTGGCGCAGCTCGTCGTCGCGCGCATGCTCGCAGGCCAGGCGCGCGGAAAGGCTCTCGATCGCCGCCCAGACGGTGATCATCTCGATGATTTCGCGCTTGCTCTTGCGGACGACATAGATGCCGCGGCGCGGCACGGAGCGCACGAAACCCTCCTGCTCGAGCACCGTCATCGCCTCGCGGATCGGCGTGCGGCTGACGCCGAGATCCTCCGAAAGCTGACGCTCGTCGAGGCGGATCTCGCCGGGGCGGCCGTAGATATCCATTTCCGTGATGGCCCGCTTGATCGCGTCGCACGCCAGCCGGCGCAGGCTGACCGTGACGGACAGGCGCGGAACCTTGAGCCGCGGAAAGGGCGTCACATCCGACACCGGGGTCACATCCGACACGAAGCCACTCCCGACATATCCCCCCGCCCACTCTTAAAGGTGGCCTGGCGCGTTAAGCTCGCTTGGCGCGCAAGCCGGCTTAGCGCGCCCCCAAGCGGTTGGAATCACCCCACCGCCGTAATAAATTCTTTTGTATACCACGCCTCCCGGCTTGTCCAGGGGGAGAGGGTCAATCCATCCTCCGGTACCGCGAAACCGCTGATTCCTCCAGCCATCTGCGCTGCCGCCGCCCAATTATCGCCGCGTCTGGTATTTTGTATTTCAGTGCTGGTCTTGGCCGCTGCCGGCGGCGCAAAATGGACATGTTGGATCCGCCCTACCCCGGTCCGCGGCGGCGACAGGCTCGTCGGAACCATCCGTCTGTGCGATGGTGTCGGAGGGTGTCGGAGGGTGCCGAAACCCGCCTTAGCCGGTTGCGTCGCCCGATGGCCCGGCGCGGCGAAGGCGGCATTTTCCTTTAGGGAACCCGGATGAAAATCTGTGTCTTCGGCGCCGGCGCCATCGGCGGCTATCTGGCGGTAGAGCTTGCCCGCGCCGGCAACGACGTCTCTATCGTCGCGCGGGGCGCGCACCTGCGCGCCATCCAGGATCGGGGCTTGCGCCTGCGGATCGATGGCGAGGAAAAGCTGGTTCGCCTGCCGGCAAGCGAAGATCCCGCGCTATTCGGCCGGCAGGAATTTGTGATCTGCGCCCTGAAGGCGCAGCAGGCCTATGACGCGGCGGCGCTGTTCGCGCCGCTGCTCGGCCCCGACACGGCGGTCGTCACGGCGATGAACGGCATCCCCTGGTGGTACTTCCACCAGGAGGGCGGCCGCTTCGACGGGCGCCCTGTCGAGTCGGTCGATCCCGGCGGCCGTCAGTGGAAGAGCATCGGGCCGGAGCGGGCGATCGGCTGCGTGGTCGATCCCGCCTGCGAGATCGTGGCGCCCGGCATCATCCAGCACCACCAGTTCAAGCGCTTCACCCTGGGCGAGCCGGACGGCCACCGATCGGCGCGCGTCGTCAAGCTCGGCCAGGCCCTGACGGCGGCGGGATTCGAGGCCCCGGTCCGCGACGGCATCCGGTGGAACATCTGGCTCAAACTATGGGGCAACGTCTGCTTCAATCCGATCGCGGCCCTGACCCACGCGACACTCGATCGGATCACCTCGGAGCCGGGCCTGAGAGCGCTCTGCATCGCGATGATGCGCGAGGCGCAGGCCGTGAGCGCAGCGTTCAACATCCATATTCCCGACGAGATGATCGAGCGGCGGCTGGCAGCGGCGGGTTCCGTGATCAGCCACAAAATGTCGATGCTCCAGGATCTCGAACGCCAGAAGCCGCTGGAAATCGACGCGCTGGTGACCGTCGTGCAGGAATTCGGGCGAATGACGGGCGTTCCCACGCCGACGATCGACGCGATCCTGGCCCTGGTCCGGGAACGGGAGCGGCACGCCATCTCTTCGCAACCGGCGGCGATCTGAAGCGCTCAGACGGAGGCGCGGGCCGATCCGGCGCCGGCGGCAAGGATGCGCCAGACCGTCTCGGAGCGGATCGGCATGTCGAGGTGGCGGACACCATAGTCGCGTAAGCCATCGACCACCGCCGCGACGACGGCCGGCGGCGTGCCGACCACGCCGCATTCGCCGGCGCCCTTGGCCCCAAGCGGATTGGTCGCCGCCGGGCTCCCCTCGATCAGGCTGGTCTCGAAGAAGGGAAAATCATCCGCCCGCGGCAGGCAGTAATCCATCAGGCTGCCGGACAGAAGCTGCCCGGAGCCCGCATCGAAACGGCAGGAATCGAGCAATGCCTGCGCCGCGCCCTGCGCCAGGCCGCCGTGGACCTGCCCTTCGACGATGGCGGGATGGAGGATCGTGCCGATATCATCGGCCGTGACCAGGCGGACGATCGCCACCGCGCCGGTCTCCCGATCGATCTCGACCTCGCAAACGCAGGCGCCGTTGGGAAAGCAGAAGGGCGCCGTCGCCTGGCCCGCCGCGACGATGCGCCGCGCCGGCAAATCGCGGGCGAGGTCGAACAAGCGGACGGCACGATCGGTACCCGCCACGCGGAACCAGCCGTCGGCATAATCGAGGTCGATCTCGGCTGCTTCCAGCCTGGTCGCGGCCAGGGCGCGCGCCGCATCGAGCAGCGATTGCGTGCCATGGGCGATCGCCGCCCCGCCGACGAACAGCGAGCGCGATCCATAGCTGCCGACGCCCGACGCCACCCGGTCGGTGTCGCCCTGGACGATCTCGACCATCGCCAGCGGCAATCCCAGGCGGTGCGCCACCATGTGCGCATAGACACTCGCCAGGCCCTGGCCCATCGCCTGCGTCCCGGAATAGACCGTGATCCCGCCCTCAGCCGCCGCTTCCACCACGACGCTTTCCGTGGGCGCCATGCCGCTCGTCGTGTCGATATGGCAGGCGACGCCTCGGCCCCGCAGCTTGCCGCGCCGGGCGGCAGCCGCGCGGCGCGACTCAAACCCATCCCAATCGGCGGCGGCCAGCACATGGTTCAGCGCCCGCTCGAAATCGCCGCTGTCATAGGTCTCTCCCATGGCGGTGCGATAGGGCATCGCCGCCCGAGGGACGAGATTGCGCCGCCGCAGGACCACGGGATCGATGCCGGTCTCCGCCGCCGCTACATCCATCAGGCGTTCGAGACGATGGATCGCTTCCGGCCGGCCGGCGCCGCGATAGGGGCCGGTCGGAACAATATTGGTCAGGACGCACCGCACGACCAGATGAAATGCCGGTATCCGATAGACCCCGGTCGCGATGCGATTGCCGGTCCGCGTCGCGATCGCCGCGCCGAAAAAGGAAAGATAGGCGCCCATGTTTGCGAGGACATGCAGGCGCAGCGCCAGGATCCGCCCCTCCCCGTCGAGCGCGAGTTCACAATCGCTCCAGTGATCGCGGCCGTGGCCTTCGGTCAGGAACAATTCGCCGCGCTCCGCCTGCCAGCGCACCGGCCGGCCGAGCTTGCGCGCCGCATAGAGAACGAGAGCCTCCTCGGGGCCGGGCGCGATCCGGGCGCCGAAGCCGCCGCCCATGTCGCCGACGAGAATGCGCAAGCGGTCCTCGGCGATCCCGAGAACATTCTGCGCCAGAATTTGCCGCGCCAGATGCGGCGCCTGGCTACAGGCGTGCAGCGTGTAGCGGCCCGAAGCCTCGTCATAGAGCCCGACCGCGCCCCTCGGCTCCAGCGGATTGGCAATGACGCGATTGTTCGCCACGGAAAGCCGGACCACATGGCGCGCTTGCACCATCGCGGCATCGACCGCCTGGCAGTCGCCGGCTTCATAGAGGCCGGCGACATTGGCCGGCGCCTCCGGCCACAGCACCAGGCCGAACGGGTGGTTAGGCGTGATCTTCATCTTAGCCAACCAGGGTGAAGTGGCTGGGGCGGCCGTTGCGCTCCACGATGGTGGCGCCCAGCGACTCGGCCTGCGAGCGCTTGGCCAGCACGAAGCGGCCGGCTTCCAGCTCGAGGGCCACACCGTGCCAGGGGGTGATCCAGTTGTCGGCCTGCGCGGGCTC